>JBBQDB010000035.1:0-30888 GCA_038319245.1 Gemmatimonadales bacterium | reverse complement strand
ACGAGTGGCGCAATGATTGGAGCCGAGACGCGCGAGCACCGTGACGGCCACAGGCTGGCGGGACACATTCCGCCGGAGCGGGTATCTCATCGCGTACGTTTCTTTACATACATGACCGAACGGGCCCGCCCGCCGATCGCTTATCACATGTCGTCGGCACCGCGCCGCCGTTCGACTTGCCGCTACCTCCTGGAGAACACTGATGCAGGGATTTGAGAAGGTATGTGTACGCGCCGCCGCGCTCCTGACGCTGACCGCGTCCGTCGCGCAGGCGCAGGTGAACGCGGGTGAACAGAAGCCCGAAGCCAACGTGCCGTTCACCATGACGTCGGTGACGACCTTCAATCTCCCGTGGCGCATCGCCTTCCTCCCCGACGGCCGCATGCTGATCACCGAGAAGGTCGGGCCGCTGTGGCTGGTCACGCAGGCGGGCGTGAAGACGCCGGTCGCGAATGTCCCGAAGTCCGTATCGCAGGGACAAGGCGGTATGCTCGGCGTGTACACGTCGCCGAACTACGCGACCGATCACTTTGTCTACCTCACCTACGCGGAGCCCGGCGACGACGGCTCGAGCCTCGCGCTGGCACGTGCGAAGCTGACGCTGACCAACGACGCGGCGAGCCTCGACGGATTACAAGTCATCTGGCGCGACGGCGCGCGCGGCAAAGGCGGACAGTTCGGCGCGGCGGTGGCGTTCTCACCGGACAAGAAATTTCTCTTCTTGACCGTCGGTGATCGGCAGCGCATGACGCCGGCGCAGGATCCGAACTCGCCCTTGGGCAAGATCCTCCGTCTCACGCTCGACGGAAAGCCGGCCCCGGGCAATCCGCAGGCGGGCAAGACGGGTGCTGCGACGCTGCCGATCATCAATCCGCCGCGTAACACCGAACTCGCCAAGACCGCGGCGGTGCAGTCCACGTACACGTTTCCGGGCCCGAACCTGACGCCTGCCGAAACGTGGACCTCGGGACATCGTACGCCGTACGGCCTGGCGTTTGGTCCCGACGGCCGTTTGTGGGAAGCGGAGCATGGCCCGAGAGGCGGCGATGAGCTCAACCTCATCGAATCGGGCAAGAATTACGGGTGGCCGCTCGTTGCTTACGCGATGAACTACGACCAGACGCCAATCCCGAACCCCGATACACGCGCCGACCTGACCAAGCCGGTGATTTACTGGACGCCGATCGTTGCTCCAGGGAGCCTCACGTTTTACAACGGCGCGATGTTTCCGCAGTGGAAGGGGTCCGCGTTGCTCGGTGCATTGGCGACCATGTCGCTCAACCGCATCACGTTTGACGGTAAGGGCGGCGCGAAGCCCGCTGAACGGTGGTCGGTCGGTCATCGAATTCGTGATGTTGCCGTTGCGCCTGACGGTGCAATCTGGATGATCGAAGACGCCAATCCGGGCGCGCTCTTCAAGGTGACGCCCAAGTAATGCTCGCCAGACGAAAGGTCTCGCGGTTACGGGTGGCCATATTCGCATCGGTCCCGCTGCTCGCTGCGGCGGTCGCGGTGGGCATGAGCGCGCCGCCACTTGCCGCCCAGTCGGCGCCGCGCATCACGCAACAACCCACAGGCACCACGGCGTCGCTGTTCGGAATTTTTCCTGTGTCCGACAAGGTTGTCTGGGCGAGCGGTAGCAAAGGCGTGGTGCTGCGCACGCTCGACGGCGGCACCACGTGGGAACGCAAACGCATCACGGGCGGCGACTCGTTGCAATTCCGCGACATCGACGCGCGCGGTGCCGATTCGGCGTGGGCCTTGTCGATCGGCAATGGCAGCGCATCTCGCATTTACTTCACCGCCGACGGCGGCGGCACGTGGCGCGAGCAGTTCCGGAACGCCGACAGCGCCGCGTTCTTCGATTGCATCGCGATGCTCGATGCGAAGACGGGGATCGTCTTCGGCGATGCCGCGCACGGACAGACACAGATTCTGCGCACAGCCGACGGCGGAGCGACGTGGGCGCTGGTCCCCGCCGCACAGGTACCTGCGCCGCTCGACGGGGAAGGGGCCTACGCCGCGAGCGGACGCTGTGTTGTACGCGCAGATGCCAAGCACGTGATGATCGCGACCGGCGGACCAGGCTCGCGATTGTTTACCAGCGATGACGCCGGTCTGCATTGGGTGGTTAGGGCGACTCCGTTCGTCCATACGAAATCGGCCGGCACGAGCGGGCTCGATTTCGTGAATGCGAAGCGGGGCATCGGCGTGGCTGGGGACATGACCAACCTCAAGGGCGATACCGCCAGCGCCGTGGTCGCGGTCACCACTGACGGTGGCCTAACCTGGGAACTCCGCACGCGTCCGCCGTTGGCGGGCTCGCTCACCGGCGCGGCGTGGGTGCCGGGCGCCGGTGCCGAAACCGCCGTCGCAGTGGGCTTCGGTGGCGCATTCAGTACACGCGACGGTGGGCGCACCTGGACGGTGTTGAGCGACAAAGGACACACGGGCATCGGAGCCTTTGGCAAGACGGTCTGGCTCGGTGGTACCGCGGGCACGGTGCTTCGAATCGACTACTGATTGAAGGCAGACCATCGAAAGCAGAAGACACCGCAGGCCGCGGATCGAGCCGTACCGATCCGCGGCATTCGCGTATTTCGCGGCCAGCCTCTTGTTGTTGTTTCTTTAGTGCTACGGTTTCTTCTTCGGCGCTGGTTTCGGCTCTGCAGTGTCGGGTGTCGGTGTCAACAGCTGTTTCGCCGCCGTGTCTCCGATCCCCGGGAAGTTCTGCTGGCGATCGAAGCCGAACACACGCTCTCGCTTCATCGCCTTGGCAATCGCGCGTGCGCCGGCAAACACCTTTTCCGACTCGCTCACCTTACCCGTCTGCGCGAGTGCTTCCGCGAGCGTAATACCGCTGATCACATACAAGTCTGGAATGCCGACTGATGCATCGTCCACCCACCCATCGCGCTTGGCCAGTGACTTGTTGGCAGTGAAGACATCGTTCCACAATGCCTCGGAGCGGGCGACGTCGACCAACCCTTCACCCTGAATGACGACGGTATCCTTTCCGGCCGACAACGGATGGTCGACAAGTTTCTTCGCCATGCCCTGCGTGAGGATGTACTTCTCCAAGCCTAAGTCGTACGGATAGCCACCGGCCGTCCGACTGAAATAGATCGGTCGTGCCGGAAATGCATCGCGAATCATGAAGTACACCAACTGGTCGGCGCGCATCAGCTGCGGCACGCGCGGCGACGCAGAGATGCCGCCGCTCTGGAACGCCATGTTGGTGGGGATTTGCATCGCCAGCGGAATCGCATCCGCTTCCTCGAACGTCATCTTCACCGGCGATCCACTCGGCTTGATCCACTTCTGCGTGCGATAGATCGCCGGACCCTTCGCCGCGTCGTACTCGTAGACCGGGCGACGAATGAGTTGTCGCGTGTACCAATCGGTGTTCAACAACGACGTGTTGGCGACGATGACATCCTTGCGAATGCCTTCCACTTCCTGCGCGTACCAGAGCGGGAACGTGTCGTTGTCGCCGACGGTGATCAGAATACCGTACGGCTCGACGGAGTTGAGCAAGTCCGCCGCAAAGTCGCCCGTGTCGGTCTGATTGGAGCGCGAGGCCTGCGTCCAGTTGCCAAAGAGCGGGACGAACGCGACCGCGAGGAGCGGCGTGGCGAGCAAATAGCTGCGCTGCTTGGGCTCCGTCACCGTGTCACGTCCAAGCTTCACAGTGTCCGCGCCAAACAAGCTCGCGACGGTCTCCCAGAGGTACATCAACCCGAGCGCGGCCCACACGCTGAGCGCCGAGAAGCTCCAGAGATAGAAGTAGTCTCGATCACGCACTTCGCGATTGACCGAGTCGCCGAGCTCCGGGTCCTGCGAGTGTCCGTACTTGAAATTCAGATAGAAAATCAGCCCGACGGTCATCGTCGCGACCAACGGCCCAAAGAACCAGAAACTTCGTCGGTCCTTGCGGTAATGCATCCAGCCACCGATGCCGCAGAGGATGAAGAAGAACACCGCCAAGCCGTTCTGCAGCCCTGGGCGCTCGTTGTACGCGTCACGGAGGAACTGCCACTTCCAGTACAGCCACCACATTCCGAACTGCGCGGTGAGCGGAGCCTGACGTTCGCCTAACTCCGGCTTGCCGTACTGGCCCCGATTAAAGTTGTACATGAAGCGCTCGGCGGTCAGCGCGGAGAAGGTGCAATCGGCCTTGAGCTCCATCGCGCAGCCGGTCGGTTCGCCTTCGTTGATCGCGGGGAAGTGCGCGGCACGAATGGGCTGCGTGGCAAAGGGCGTGATACCCAAGAACATTGCCAGCGCGCACGCAATCCACAGGCGCCACTTGAGCAGCGTTTTCCAACTGCGCACGACCACGGCAAAACCGACGGCGGGTGCGGCGAGCATACCGGCCATGTGGTTCGCGTAGCCAAGGCCGAGCAGATACGCGACGAGAATCAACAGTCGATCCGCACCCGGTTCTTCCGGGTCATCACACCAACGCACGGTCAGCCAGCACACCACCGCCAAGCCGAGCAGCGACACCGTGTACACCTTCTCGTTCACCACCGACTGATTCCATACCGTGAACGCGGTCGCGCCGATCAATGCGGCCAGCGCGCCACCCACGATACGCTGCCAGCGCCGCGGCATCCACGACACGAGCACGCGTTCGGTGACCAGAAACCAGAAGCCGGCAGACACCGCGCTTGAGACGGCGGCCAGCACATTGATGCGCATGGCCACAGACGGCGCGATCGGCAAAATCGAGAAGACGCGTCCGATCAATACGAAGAACGGGTTGCCCGGCGGGTGCGGAATACCGAGCACATAGGCCGCAGCGATGTACTCGCTGGTGTCCCACATCGACGTGGAAGGCGCCAGTGTCAGCACATACAGCAGGAAGACCACGGTGCCGGTAATGGCTGCGGCCACGTACGACGGCCGATAGTCCAACTCGGCGACGCCAGCGGTTTGAGCGGGTGCAGTCATGAGGAAGACGGAGGGTTGCGGTGCGCCGGGCGCCCGCAGAAACGGGTCCGGCGCAATCATGAAAAGTGGCCGTCGGGGGCGATCCGGACAACCGACCCCCCATACCCCGGAGCGGACGGTTACGTCGCTACGACGCAGGACCGTTCCGGGGCCGGTCGAACTGGCGAGGCCTTAGTGCCGGAACAGACGCTCGCCCGTAAAGATCATCGCAATGTCATGTTCATCCGCCGCCGCGATCACTTCGGCGTCTCGGACCGAGCCGCCCGGTTGCACAATGGCCGTGACACCGACCGCCGCCGCTTGATCGATCCCGTCGCGAAACGGGAAGAACGCATCGGAGCCCAGCGAGGCGCCGGCCGTGACATGTCCCGCCGATGTGGCCTTATGCGCGGCCATGAACGACGCGTCGACTCGCGACATCTGTCCGGCACCAATGCCAATGGTCGCGCCATCGCGCACGAGCACGATTGCATTCGACTTGACGCTGGCCACCGATTTCCAGGCGAAGGAGAGGTCGCGCTGTTCCTCGCGCGTGGGCTGTCGCTTCGAGACTGTCTCCCATTTGCCCGGGTTGCCGGCTTCGGGGGCGCGATCCTGCACCAGCAAACCGCCGCGCACGCGCTTGAAGTCCATGCCGCCCTTGGCCCATCGCGCAGACCCAGCCAGCACGCGCAAGTTCTTCTTGCGACCGAGAATTTCGACGGCTTCCTCGGCGAACGACGGTGCCACGATGCACTCGACGAACAGACTCGAAATGGCTTCGGCGGCGGCCACGTCTACCGGCACAGAGAACGCGATCACCGAGCCGAACGCCGAGGTCGGATCGCAGGCCAGCGCCTTCTTGTACGCTTCGAGCGCATTGACGCCGGTGGCGAGACCGCACGGTGTCGTATGCTTGATGATTGCGCAGGCGGGCTGTTCGCCAAACGGTTCGATCGCGAGCAGCGACCCTTCGAGGTCGAGGATGTTGTTGAACGACAGCTCCTTGCCGCCCAACTGCTTGAGCGCCCCAAGGCCTGTGCCCACCTTCTCGACGTAGAACGCCGCGCGTTGCTGCGGATTCTCGCCGTAGCGCAACGACTGCTGCTTCTCGAATGACAATGGGTACCGATCGGGAAATGGCTCATTGCGCTGCGCGGCAAACCACTGCGCGATCGCGGCGTCATAGCCACTCGTGTGCGCGTACACTTTTTCGGCGAGTAAACGCCGCAATGCCTGATCGTCACCGCCGCTCGCAATCACGTCGAGCACTGGCGCATAGTCGGCCGGATCGACGAGCACCCAGACCGCGGCGAAATTCTTCGCGGCCGACCGCAGCATCGAGGGGCCGCCGATATCGATGTTCTCAATCACCTCTTCCGGATGCACGCCGACCCGGGCGGCCGTCTCGCGAAACGGATACAGATTTACCACGACGAGGTCGATCGTGCCGATCTTATGTTCGGCGATCGCTTGCATGTGCTCGGGCAGGTCGCGCCGCGCGAGTAAGCCGCCGTGAATGACCGGATGCAGCGTCTTCACGCGGCCATCGAGCATTTCCGGGAAGCCGGTGATCTCGCTGACATCGAGCACCGTCAAGCCGCTGTCGCGCAACGTACGCGCCGTACCGCCGGTGGAAACGAGTTCGAAACCGAACTGCGCGAGACGTGTGGCAAAGGGAACGAGGCCGCTCTTGTCGGAGACGGACAGCAGGGCGCGTGGCATTGCGGAGGGGAGAGCGGTCAGCGAGGAAAAAGGCGCGCGACGTCCGGCGCGATAGTCGCGGGATCGGAGAGTTGCGGCGGAGCAGGAAGCGGATCGTTAACGAGCGAAAAGCGGAACTCGGGCGCATCAGGTGGAACCGGCACATCAAACTCTCCGTGCACGCGACCGTCGTCACCGAGTACGATGGCACCCGACGCAACGGCCGCGACGCAGAGCGGGAGCAGCCGATGCTCGACGCGCAGCACACGTGCGCCGAGCGACGCCGCTGAATCGGCCGGCAGCACCGGTACAGGCCACTGCGCGATGATCGCACCGCGATCGAACGCTTCGTCAACGAAGTGCACCGTTGGCCCGGTGACCGTCACGCCCGACGCGAGCACGGCCTCGTGTACGCGCGAGCCGTACATACCTGCACCGCCAAAGGATGGCAGCAACGCTGGATGCACGTTGAGCAAGCGTCCGCGAAATGCGCGCACGACGCCGATCGGAACCAGCTTGAGATACCCCGCGAGTACGAGCACATCGACGTGCGCGTCATCGAGTGCGCGCAGCAGCGTGTCGCCGTCGGCCGGATCGGCGATGGTGCGAGTCGGAATTCCAGCCGCGTCCGCGCGCGCGAAGGCTCCCGCAGCGAGTTGGTTCGACGCGACCAGCGCGATCTCGCCTGCGTGCGCGGCGGCTTTCGCGAAGTGATCAATCAACGCTTGCAGGTTGGACCCGCCGCCCGAGGCGAGCACCGCGATGCGCGTACGACTCATGGCGTGGGCGCGATGAGGGCCAACGCTTGCGCGACGGCATCACCGATCGATTCGACGATGTGCAGGCGCGGCGAAACGTGCGTGCGCGCGTGCTCAAGATCCGTCTCCGGCGTTTCGGAGCCCGGGATGAGAAACCCGTAGCCGCCGAGTACGCGTCCCGGTTCTATGTCACGCCAGCGATCGCCGATGTACGCCGACGCCGCGAGGTCGATGTTGAAGGTGGCGGCCGCGTCGTGATACATGCCGAGTCCAGGCTTCCGACAGTCGCACGGTCCGCTGACCTCCGGTGAGTGCGGGCAGTGCAGCGTGGCATCCACGCGTGCGCCATCGCGCGCCAACAGCAGATCGGTTTGTGCTCGCACCGCGTCGTATTGGTCGGCGGTAATGAGCCCACGCGCGATCCCCGATTGATTCGTGACGACGATCGTGAGTACGTCGCGTGCGTTGGCACTCGCGACTGCCGCAGCGGCGCCACGCAGCAATCGCACGCGAGCCGCATCAGCGAGATAGTGCGCGTCCTGAATGATCGTTCCGTCGCGATCGAGAAAGAGCGCAGGGCGACGCGCGTTCACGGTGACTTCTTGAGCGCAGCCGTCGTGTCCTTCTTTGCCGTCGTGTCCTTCTTTGCCACCGTGTCCTTCTTTGCCACCGTGTCCTTCTTTGCCAGACTGTCCTTCTTCGCAGCTTCGGCGCGCTTGATCGCCGTACTGTCGATTTTTTCGGGCTTAGGCGTCGACAGCGTGCGCGACGGCGAGCGTACCGTGCCGGAGAGACTCTTGATGGCGCTTGCCTGCACCCGAAACTGCTTGGATGGCTCGAGCGGTAAGGCGAGCGTGAGATACACTTCGTTGTACACCAGCGGCCGCTTCATTTTGGGCGGCGGCGTCGTGTCGCGCGGTGGCGGGACGCGACCACCGCGCAACGCGACCAATCGTCGGGCTTCGCGATCGGCGCGATCGAGCGCCACCAGACTGTCCGTGCGACGCTTCCGGGCGGCAGAGTCGGCGGCAGCGCGCATCGCTGGCGTTGAATCGACCTTCTTGTTTGCGTTTGCCGCCGAATCGAGCTTGGCTTTCGCGAGCAGCGAATCCCGCATTGCGCGCAGCGGCGCCGACTGAATGAGCGTGATCTGCACCTGCGTGGAATCAGACCGCTTGATCGTGAACGACTGCTGGTTGAACTGCTGGTCGGCCGCGTACGGTTTGTCGAACGCGATCTTGAGCACTCGACCGCTGTCGATGACTGACATGTCGGCGATGCGCAG
Source organism: Gemmatimonadales bacterium (assembly GCA_038319245.1). Classification (GTDB taxonomy): domain Bacteria; phylum Gemmatimonadota; class Gemmatimonadetes; order Gemmatimonadales; family Gemmatimonadaceae; genus Gemmatimonas. The sequence goes on along the minus strand of JBBQDB010000035.1, from coordinate 22,206 downwards.
CCCGACCGTGTCGTGCGCGAACGTGTACAGCTCCGCGTTCATCGTGGTCGTCAGCTGCACGCTGGTGGTGTCCCACGCTTCGAGCGGGTCGAGCTCACGGTTGCTGTTGCGATCGGTGTACGCACGCACCTTGTACTTGCCAGGCGGTACAAAGCCCAAGTCGTAGCGGCCGATGCTGTCGGCGAGCACCTGATAGGTCGTACTATCGAGCGCGATCGCCTCTACCAACGCCTTCGGTGCCACTTTGCCCAGTACCCAGTCAAAGACGACGCCGGTAATGTGTGTGTTGGGAATCGGCCCGCCCGTACTGAAGACGATGCGGATCGTACTGTCGATCTGATTGCTTCGCAGGTCGAGAATGCCCGGGCTCACGGTGATGGAGTACACCGTGTTGGGTTTGAAGCCCTTCTTGGGCTTAATGACGATGCGCGAACGTTGCCAATCCACCGACGGTTTGCCGGACTTGGGGCTGATGAACACCAGCGATGCAAGATCGGTCGCGCCGCGCGGCGTTTCGCTGATCACTTCGTTGAACTGAATCACCACTTCCTTCGGCTTCACGTTCGTGGAGCCGTTGAGCGGTGCGGATTTGAGCACCAACGGTGGGTCGCGATCTTCGGGGCCGCCCTCGGGTGCCGTGACGTTGGCGCACGCGGCCGCGATCGCAGCCGTCAGCATCGCGCCCACCAACACGCACACGCCCGTGGACGGCAGGTGGTTTCGCAACCAGTGCAACCCGGCGTTAACGCGAGCGCTTTTATGCATGCCCGGCTCACCGCTCGTGCCGTTACTCATGCGCCGAACGACGTGAGCTTGGCGACGAACTGATCGCGCTTCGCTTTCCACTCACCGAGCTTCGTACGCTCGGCATCGACGATTTCCGGCGGTGCCTTGGCGGTGAACTTCTCGTTCCCCAACCGTCCCTCAAGCGCGATGATCTGCTTCTCGAGCTGTTCGAGCTCCGTGCGCACGCGCGCGGCTTCTTTCTCCAAGTCGATCATACCGGCCAACGGCACTACGAGTTCGAGACCGACGGCCACCACGACATGCGCCGCGGCGCCGCTCGGTGCGGTACTCGACATCGTCACTTTCGCACGCGACAGCGAGCCGATGGTCGCCAACTGCGGCGCCAACGACTCGGCGAGCTCACCCGTCGCCACAAGTGTTGCATCGACCCATGCGCCGGGTTGCACGCCATTCTCGCTTCGCACCGTGCGGATGGATTGCACCACGCTGCGCGCGCGCTCGAACGAGTCGCCCAACGCGGTGCGCGCGGCACGGGCGCGCGGCCATGCGGCCTGCGCGATGAACGCGTTGCTCGGCGTGGTCGGCAACTGCTGCCAGAGTTCTTCCGTGATGAACGGTACGATCGGCTGCAACAGGCGCAACGCCCCGTCAAACGTGTGCGCGAGTACGGCACGCGCCACTTCACGATCGGGGCCTTCCGCCATCAGGCGCGGCTTGATCGATTCCACATACCAGTCGGCGAGCTCATTCCAGACAAATCGTCGTGCGGCTTCGGCATACTCCGACAGGCGCAAGCCTTTGCCGCGTTCGGCCTCGGTCCACGCTTCGCCGTTCGCGGGTCGCGGTGGGCCAAGGGCCGCATCGCAATCCGCGATCGCTTGATCGAGCCTGTCCAGAATCCACGCATCAGCTGCGGTGAGCGCATCAGGGGAAAGCGCGTCGATTGACTGCACGGTTTCTGTGCCAACGCGCGACAACAAAAAGCGCCCGATGTTCCAGAGCTTCGTGCAGAAATTGCGCCCCGGAGCGAACGACTTGTCGAGGTCATTCGGATCGAGCATCACATCGACGCCAAGGCCCAAGCCCGCCACCATCGTCCAGCGCAGCGCGTCTGCACCGTACAGGCGCACCACGTCGAGCGGATCGATGCCGTTGCCCAACGACTTGGACATTTTGCGATGCTGCATGTCGCGCACGGTGCCGTGGAGATACACCGTGTGAAACGGCGCCTTGTCCATGAACCAGCAGCCAGACATCACCATGCGTGACACCCAGAAAAACAGAATCTCGGGCGCGGTGACGAGCACATCGCCCGGATAGAACGCTTTGAGATCGGCACTCTCCATGTTGGGCCAGCCGAGTGTCGAGATCGGCCAGAGCCACGAGGAAAACCAGGTATCAAGCACGTCTTCGTCCTGGCGTACGGTGCCGCCACAGGTGGGGCAGGCGGTGACGTCGGTACGCGAGACGATGGGTGTATTTCCGCACGCCTCGCAGTACCACACGGGCACACGATGGCCCCACCAGATCTGGCGCGAAATGTTCCAGTCGCGAATGCCTTCGAGCCAGTTGACATATACCGCTTCCCACCGCTCGGGCAGGATGCGCAACTCGCCACTTCGCAGCACGGCCAGCGCGCGCTCGGCCAACGGCTTCATACTCACGAACCACTGATCGGAGAGACGTGGCTCGACCACCGTGTCGCAGCGATAGCAACGACGCACGCTGTGTTGATGCGGCTCGATTTTGACCATCGCACCGGACTCTTGCAGCATCGCCACGATTTTCGTCCGCGCTTCGGCGCGATCGAGCCCCGCAAGCGAGGCCGGCACGCGGCCGGCGGCCAACTCCACCTCGCGCACCACGCCGTCGGCGTCGATGATGACCGGCATCGGCAACGTGTGCCGCTTGCCGACTTCGAAGTCGTTCGCGTCGTGCGCGGGCGTGATCTTCACCGCTCCGGTGCCAAAGGCCGCGTCGGTGTACGTGTCGGCCACCACGGGAATGCGCACGCCGTTGATGGGCAAGATTAGATCCTTGCCCACGAACGCCATGTACCGCTCGTCTTCCGGATTGACCGCGACCGCTACGTCACCCAACAGCGTTTCAGGGCGCGTCGTGGCGACGGTGATGGACTGCGACGGATCGTCGGCCAGCAGATAACGCACGTAGTACAGCTTGCCAGCGGTTTCGGTGAACTCGGCTTCCTCGTCGGAAAGCGACGTCCCGCAGCGCGGGCACCAGTGGATGACCCGATGCCCTTTGTAGACGAGGCCATCCTCGTGCAGGCGAACGAATGCCTCGCGCACTGCAACCGATAGCTGCGGCGAGAACGTGTACGCCGTGCGGGTCCAATCCGCGCTCGTGCCAATGGCCTTAAGCTGATTGAGGATCTCGCCGCCAGTCTGCGTTACGAACTCGGCGACGCGCTCGACGAACGCGTCACGTCCCACGTCAAAGCGTGTCAGCCCTTCGGCGGCGAGCTGCTTCTCCACGACGTTTTGCGTCGCGATGCCGGCGTGGTCGGTGCCGGGGAGGAACAGCGCTTCGTCGCCAGCCATACGCCGCCAACGCACGAGCACATCCTGCACCGTGTTGTTCAGCCCGTGACCGACGTGCAGCACGGCAGTGACGTTGGGCGGTGGCATCACGATCACGAACGGCTCGTGATCAGTAGCACGCGCGGCGCTGGCGGTGAACACGCCGTGTTCGGTCCAGCGCGGATACCACGTCGCTTGGGCGGCTGCCGCGTCGTGATTGGGAGGAAGCGGATTCTGGTCGGGCGATGTCATCCGCGAAAACTAAGTATGCGAAAGCCCTGCTGGTGCTGCGTCGTGCAACGCGAAGCGGACTCACTGGTCATGCTCCTGCTCCGGTGGCGTCCGCCCTGCAGGAACGGTAAGTTCCCCCGACTGCGCGGCGAGTGCCGGGTCCTGTTCCGGTGCACGCCGCGCGTTCCCGTCCGCCCGTTGCCATTTCGCTCTCCAGTCCGCGTCCGATGATTGCCGGTCCGTCCACACTCGCTCCCGATTCGCTGCTCGTCCTGACGCTGCCTGATGGCTCGACCCGCGAGGTGCCGTACGGCACGACGGGCAAGGATGTGGTAGCTACCATCGGTGCACGCCTGCTGCAGGCGTCGATCGCGGTTGCCGTGGATGGCGAAGTGCAAGATCTGATGACCCCAATCCGTAAGTCGGGTTCCTTTGTCGTGATCACCGACAAGGACGCGCGGGCGCTGGCCGTGCTCCGGCATTCAGGCGCGCACATTCTGGCCACGGCCGTGCGTCGGCTCCGCCCAGACGCCCACATCGGATTTGGTCCGGCCATCGAAGACGGGTTCTACTACGACTTCGAAGTCGCGCAGCCATTCACGCCAGACGACCTTGCGGCCTTCGAAGCGGAGATGAAGAAAATCATCGCCGAAAAATTGCCGTTCGTACGTGAAGAAGTGTCGCTCGGCGAGGCGCGCCAGAAATTCGTGGACGATCCGCTCAAACTCGAGCGCTTGGACGATTTCGAAGGGAGCGACGAGGTCATCTCGACGTACACCGACGGACCGTTCATTGATCTATGTCGTGGTCCGCATGTGCAGGACACGTCGTACCTCAAGCACTTCAAGTTGCTGTCGGCCGCCGGCGCGTATTGGCGCGGTGACGTCAAGCGACAGATGCTGCAGCGCATCTACGCGACGGCCTTCTTCAAGAAGGACGAGCTCGACGCGCATTTGCACCAGCTCGAGGAAGCAAAAAAGCGCGACCATCGCGTCCTCGGCAAAGCGCTCGACCTCTTTCAGTTCTTTCCCGTGTCACCCGGCGGCGTGTTCTGGACGCCCAAGGGGACGACGGTCTACAACACGCTCGAAGCCTTCGTACGCGAGCGGCAGCGCGAAGCGTTCAAGGAAATCAAGACGCCGCTCCTGTACAACTCCAAGCTCTGGGAGCAGTCGGGGCATTGGGGTAAGTACAAGGACAACATGTTCCTCGTCCACAACAACGAGACGGGCGAACAGGACATGGCGCTCAAGCCAATGAACTGCCCGTCGCATCACCTGTATTTCGCGTCGCACAAGCATTCGTATCGCGAGCTGCCAATGCGCTATGTCACGTTCGACGTGCTGCATCGCAACGAACTCTCCGGCGCGTTGTCGGGGCTCACACGTGTGCGGCAGTTCTCGCAGGACGACTGTCACGTGTATCTGCGCGAAGATCAGATCGCCGACGAAGTGCAGTTTCTGATGAACTTCATCCTCGGCTACTACGATACGTTTGGGCTGAGTGCGAAACTCAAGTTCGCGACCCGTCCTGAGCAGCGGATTGGTTCGGACGAGCTCTGGGATCGCGCGGAAGCGGCGCTTCGTGCCGCGCTCGAATCGACTGGGCGTCCGTACGAACTCAAAGAAGGCGACGGCGCGTTTTACGGTCCGAAGATCGACTTCGATGTCACGGACTCGATCGGTCGGGCGTGGCAGCTGGGCACGATTCAGCTCGACTACAACGCGCCGGAGCGCTTCGACCTCACGTACACGGGTGAAGACAACGCGGCCCATCGTCCCGTCGTGATTCATCGCGCGGTAAGCGGGTCGTTCGAGCGCTTCATCGCGATTCTGATCGAGCATTTCGCGGGTGCATTTCCCGTCTGGTTGGCGCCGGAGCAGGTACGGGTCATTCCGATCGCCATCGACTACAACGAATATGCTGGCGCGTTGGTTGAGCGCATGAAGGCGGCGGGCATTCGTGCGACGCTCGATGCGCGCAACGAGACCCTTAAGTATCGCGTGCGAGAAGGCGAAATCGCGAAAATTCCGTACATGTGCGTGATCGGTAAACGCGAAGCCGATGAAGGGAACCTGGCGCTGCGCGTTCGTGGCACCGGCAACAAGCAGGAAATTCTCTCCGCCGACGGCTTCATCGCGCGGGTCATGGACGAGATCGCGACGCATGCGTTGACGCCGATGGCAGAGTCGCCCGCTGCCGCGACCGGGGACGCCGAGTGACGCCAGAAGACTTGCTTGATCTGTTCGTGCTTGCGCCGGTTGGTCTGGTCGCCACCGACGAAGACGGGCGAGTCGAAATTGCGAACCTCTCGGCGCGCCGGTTGCTCACGCCGTTCACCCGCGCCGGTTCACTCGACGATCTGTTCGAATCGCTGAGCGCGGTCGCGCCAGACCTCGCGGCACGCGTTCGCGGCTACGATGCGCCGCGCGGCGTGGTGCTCGAAGGGCTCGACCTCTTGGCGCCCGGTGAGCAGCGCGGTGTGCAACTTGCGCTGGTGAAGATTGCCCCAGGCAAGCTCGTGGCCGTCGCCACCGACGCGGGGAATCTCGCGGAGGCGGTGGGTTTGGTGAGCCGCCTCGAGCAGCGCATGCGAGCGGTCGAAGGTGCCGTACGCGACTACGCAATCTTCACGGTCACATCCGACGGCCTCGTAGACTCATGGAATGAGTCCGCGGAACGCGTGCATCAGTGGCCGGCCCGTGACATCGTCGGCAAATCGCTGGCCGAGCTCTTTCCGACGGAGTTTGGCGGCACCGCGCATGTGCGTGACACACTCGATCTCGCGGCGCGCAACGGTTGGTGCGAAGAAGAAGGGACGCGCATGCGTCTCGATGGCACGACGTTCTGGGCGAACACCGTTGTCACGGCGCTTCGTGGCGCTGACGCCGCAGTCCTTGGTTATTCGGTAGTCACGCGTGACCTGTCCGATCGACGGAAGCTCGACGAAGTCACACGCGAAGACGCCGCAAGCACCACCGACTACCTCACGGGCGTCAGCACTCGGCGCGCATTTTTCGAGGTGGCCGGGTCCGAAGTGGCGCGCGGGCGGCGCTACGGACAGCCGCTGTCGTTGTTACTGGTCGACCCTGATCGGATGAAGGAGCTCATGGAACAGCACGGTCGCGCGTTCAGCGATGAGTGGCTGCGCGCGATCGCGTGGGTGTGCCGGCAGGAATCGCGTACGACCGACCTCGTCGGACGGGTCGGTGGCGAAGAGTTTGCCGTCCTCTTGCCCAGCACCGAACTGTCCGGCGGGCTGGTACTCGCCGAACGTATTCGCGAACGAATGCAACGGCACCTCTTTCAAGGTGAGTTTCAGGGCGTACGCTGCACGCTGAGCGTCGGCGTGTCCGAACTCAGCGACGACGTCACCAGTGTCGATGGTTTGCTGACGGCGAGTGCGACCGCCGTGCAGCGAGCGAAGCAGGCCGGAATGAACCTTGTGGTCGGGTACGACGCCTAGTGTTCCGCGCCACAACTTACGAGTCACCACGCCAGGCGCACGGATCGCCGAACCGATGACGACACGAACCGCGCGTGCGCTGCTGCTGGTGCTTCCACCCCTCCTGCTCGCCGCCGGTCGTCCGCTCGTCAGCAGCGCTCCACCGCCAACGTTTGCCAGCGTTGTCGATCAGTATCTCGACGATTTTTCGCGACGACACCCGTCGATTGCCGCGGGTAACGGACTGCATGCGCACGACGATCTGCTCGACGATTATTCGGCGGCGGGTATTCGCGCGGAGATCGCCGCCCTCCATCGAGACAGCGTCAACGTCGCGGCGTTCAAGAGCACGACGCTGACGCCGGACGAACGTGTCGACCAGCGCATCCTGCTCGGTGTGATCGACGGCTGGTTGCTCGAACAGGAGACGCTCCAGAACTGGCGACACAATCCGATGCTGTACGCGTCGGCGTTGACCGACGGTGTACACAATCTGATGACGATGGAAAGCAATCCGGCACCGGTTCGGATGCGTCGCATCATCAGCAAGCTGTCGAGTGTGCCTGCGCTTCTGGTGGCCGCGCGCATCAACGTCGTCAATCCGCCGCGTTTGTTTGCCGAGCGGGGTGCCGCGATGATGCGTGGTGCGAGTGATATTCTCGGCAAAGATCTCGACCTCGCGTTCGCCACGGTGCCTAACGCGGCGCTGCGTGATTCGTTGCGACGCGCGGCCAACCTCGCGATTCCACAAATCAACGCGTACGCGCTGTTTCTCGAGACGGACGTTATCCCGCGCGCGAACGGTGATTTCGCGATTGGTGCGGAGAATCTCGCGCGTCGCTATCGCGCCGAAGAGTTGATCGACACACCGCTCAACGCGATGGTCGCGATCGGCGAGCGTGAGCTGGCGAGATCGCAGGCCGAGTTCCGAGCGGCTGCGGAAAAGCTTGCACCAGGGAAGGATGCCATGGCGACCTGGCGCGGTATTCGGCAACAGCACCCGAAAATGGGTGGCGTCGTCGCCGCAACGAGACAGGTGGTGGACTCGCTGACCGCGTTCGTCGCACGTCGCGGCATTGCGCGGTTACCAGCGACCGAGCGCGTGATCGTCGCGCCAGCACTGCCGTTTGATCTCGGCTTCGCGTCGATGCATGCCTCGCCGCCGCTTGAGCCAACGCCAGTGAAAAGCATTTTCTACATCACTGATGCACGCGCCGATCTGCCAGCCGCCGAACAGGACGCGTGGCTTGAGCGATACAACTACGCGTCGCTGGCGAACACCGCCGCACACGAGGCGATGCCGGGGCACTGGCTGCACTCGACGTACATGCGTCGTACGCCGGGCAAGATTCGTCGCATTTGGATCGGGCTCAATCCGTTTCCACAGCCGTCGTCGGGACAAGACGGGTGGGCGCACTATGCCGAACAGATGGTGCTCGATGAAGGCTTTACCGGCGCGAGTCCGGGACAGCGACTCGCGCAGTTGAGCGATGCGATGACGCGTATCTGTCGGCTATTGTCGGGCATCAAAGTACACACGAAACAGTGGACGCTTGTCGACGCCCAGCGCTGCTTTGAAGAGCAGGCCTACAACGCGGCGCCTGCCGCCAAGCGCGAAGCGGAGCGCGCCACCTACGATCCCACGTACGGCGGCTACTTTCTTGGCAAGCGGGCAATTCTCAAACTTCGAGCAGATTACGCTGCGGTGCTCGGCCCCAAGTTCAATCTGCGTGACTTCCACGAGCGATTCATGACGAACGGCATTGCGCCGATCTGGGCTCACCGGCAATTGATGCTGCCCGGTGATACAGGAGTACTGCTCAAGTGACGACGGTGAAGGCGCGAGGAACGCGCGAACCGGGCGTGGTGCGTGTCGGCGTTTTGGGTGCAGGTGCGTGGGCAGAGTTCGCGCACTGTCCCGGCTACAAGCGCGACAGTCGCTGCGAGCTCGTCGCAATTGCCGATCCGATAATTGAACGTGCGCAAGCCTTTGCCGAAAAATTCGGTATCCCGAACGTGTACTCGTCGCACGGCGAGTTGATTGCGCGCGAGGACATCGATCTGATCGATGTGTGCACGCCGAGTGCGACGCACTTCGAGCTGAGCTGGGCCGCGCTGGAAGCGGGGAAGCACGTCCTGTGTGAGAAGCCAGTTGCATACGACTTTGCGGAGACGCGCCGCGCCGCTGCGCTGGCCAAGACGAAAGGAGTGAAAACGAAGCTCGGGTTCACCTTTCGTTACAGCCCTGCGATGCAGTACATGAAGCAACTCATCGAAGATGGGTTCATCGGCACGCCGTTCATCTTCAACGGCTACGAGCAGAACTCGCAATGGCTCGATCCACAAACGCCATTGCGTCAGGTAGATCACGAGGCCGATCAGTCAACGCTGCAGGTGTCGTCGCTCGAGGGCTACGGCGCACCGATCATGGACATTGGCCATCTGTTCATGGGCAGCCGTTTCGCCTCGGTCGTCGGCACGATGAAGAACTTCATCCCCGACCGCATGGTGCGTGCGACCGGCACGATGATGCGTATGAACATCGACGATGGTGACATCTTCATCGGCGAATTTGCCAACGGAGCGATCGGCTCCATTCAGACGAGCTTCGTCACCGTCGGGAATTATCCGGGGATCGAGGCGCGTGTCTACGGCAGCAAGGGCGCGTTAATCTGTCGGCTGGTTGAAGAGAACGGCATCTGCGAGTCCCTCAAGGCGGCGAGCGCCGATCAGGTGGAGTTTCGCGAGCTCGAGGTCCCTGAGCGATTCTATCCGCCAGGCGGCAGCAAACACGAATCGTGGCGCTCGTTGTTCTACGCAAATCTCGTCAGCTCCTTTATCACTGAAATTCTGAGTGACGGACCGGAGAACGAGGGCAACTTCGAGGATGGGGCGCACGTGCAGGAGCTGATCAATGCCGTCGAACGCTCATTCCGGGAGCGTCGCTGGGTCTCGATTCCGCTCGAATCGTGAGCGACGCGCTCGATCGTTTCTTCGAGCACTACTATCGCTATCGGCCGGTGAACGCCACGTTCACCGGTGATCATCGCTTCGATGGAGCGCTGCCGGATTGGAGCGAGGCCGGACTCATCGCGATGGACAGCGAGATGCACGCGCTGGCGGCAGAGCTCGCGACGGCGTTCTACACGACGGACGATCCGCTCGAGTTACGCACGAAGCCACAACTGCTCGACGCTCGGCTCGCGCGGAACTATCTCGACGTGCAAATCGCGGAGCACGCGAGTCGACACGGGCCGCGGGGGAATCCGGCGCTCTGGAGTGGCGAGGCGGTCTTCTCGATCGTGTCGTTGATGGTGCGCAATGCGTTGCCACTCGACGTACGCCTCTCGGCGGCGCATACGCGACTTCGTGGGATTCCAACCTTTCTGCGTGACGCGGAAGCCGTACTTGTACACGCGCCGATTCCGGCGGCGTGGCTTGCCAAGGCTAAACGCGACTGTGACGGTGCTACCCAGTTGTTAACGAAGGGCGTCGACGCGTGGCTGTCGAACGATGACCGTGGTACGAGCGATCACGCTGGCGTTCGCGCAGCGGCGCAGCTCGCGCTCGCCGCATTCCGCAATTTCGATGCGTGGCTGGGTGCGCGAGCTGCGGCATCAGACGACGCCATGTCATGCGGTTCGGCGCTGTACGATGTGCTGCTCGCTCGCGGACACGAATGCTCACGCTCGCGTGCCGACCTGCTCATCGACGCTCGCGCTGCCTTTGTCGAGGCGAAAGCTCGACTTGATGAGATGACCGCCGCCACCGCGGGCACGTGGGAGCGCGCTCAGTCGATGCTCGCCGCCGATCACGCGGCACCTGAAGGTTATCTCGACGCGTTCGCTCGTACGTGGGCACGGTGCCGTGAGCACGTCGCGCGCTACGATGTCGTCACATGGCCGGAGTGGCCGATCCGGTACGTGCCGTTCCCAGCGGTCACGCGGGATGCGGCGCCGTATCTGTACTACCTCTACTATCGTGCGCCGTCTGCCTTCGATGCGTGCGACGTCTACGACTACGTGGTGCCGCCGCTGCCGGAAGACGTGGACGCGGCTGAACGACACCTACGCATCTGGAATCAGAGTGCGGTGACGCTCAACCACGTCGTGCATCACGGCGCCATCGGGCACCACGTGCAGAACTGGCACGCGTACCATCGCTCGCGTACCCGTATCGGAAAGATCGCCGCCGTTGACTGCGCGAATCGGATCGGGATGTTCTGTGGCGGAACGATGGCGGAAGGGTGGGCGTGCTACGCGACGGCGTTGATGGAAGAACTCGACTTCCTGTCGCCGCTTGAGCGGTTGTCGGAACAGCATTCGCGCATGCGCATGCTCGCCCGGGCGATTGTCGATATCGAATTGCATCAGGGGAGCATGTCGGTCGCGGACGCCATGCAGTTCTACGAGCGCGAGATCGGCATGAGCGCGGACGTCGCGCGCGCCGAAACCGTGAAAAATGCGATGTTCCCTTGCACCGCGATCATGTACTGGCTCGGCACGCAAGGCATCCTCGATCTGCGGGCTGCCATGAAGCAACGACTCGGCGCCGTCTTTTCGCTCAAACGCTTCCATGATACGCTGCTCGGCTATGGCTCAATTCCGATACCACTCATCGCACGTCTCATGACCGCCGACGAGGCGTGATGATGCAGGCGCGTCTCGCAGTGCGTGCAGTGCGTGCAGTGCTGGCGTCGCTCGCGTTGGTGGCGTCTGCCTGCGGGAAGGGCGCCGATCGATCAACCGCGTCGAATGACATGCTGGTTGTCGGGTATGATCGTGAGCCCGACACGATGAACCGGTACGCCACGCACATCCTCGAGGATATTCAAAGCTGCGTAATTGAAGGATTGGTCACGAGCGACGAGCAGATGCACGTCGTACCAGTGCTCGCGACCGAGATTCCCACGGTGGCAAACGGCGGCGTGATCATGCGCGCCGATGGCGGCATGGACGTGACGTGGAAATTGCGCCCCGGCGTGAAATGGCACGACGGTGTGCCGCACACATCGGCTGACGTCAAGTTTACCGTTGATGCGATGCTCAAGGGTGACTGGAAGCCAGAGAGCACGGATGGATTTGACCGCATCTCGTCGGTCGACACGCCGGATTCGCTCACGGCGGTCGTGCACTACAAGGAAGTATACGCGCCGTATCAGATGCAGTTCGCGCGCGGGACGCTACCGAAGCATGTGCTCGACGGGCGCGATATCGACAAAGCCAACGACTACAACCGGAATCCGCTGGGCACCGGCCCATATCGGATTGTCGAATGGAAGACTGGCGAACACGTTCTGCTCGAGAAGGTGAAGGATTACTGGCGGGGTCCCGAGTTTCCGAAGATTAACCGGATCCTGTTTCGCTTCGTCACGAATACAAATACGCGCATCAATCAACTCAAGTCAGGCGAAGTGCAAATGGTCGCGTTGGTGCCGTGGGATAAGGTCCGTGAACTAAACGCCGTGCCGTCGCTGCGACTGAATCGCGTCATTGGCAACGGATACGAGCACGTCACCCTCAACGAGAAGCACTTCGCGCCGTTTGCCGACGTCCGCGTTCGCCAGGCGCTCGCGCATGCCATCGATCGTCAACAGATCGTGACCACGATGCTCGACGGATTGGTAACCACGGTGAACGGTCCGATCCAGCCGCTTTCGTGGGCCTACGAGCCAAACGTCGTGACGTACGATTTTAACCCTGCACAGGCGCGTGCGTTGCTTGACTCAGCCGGTTGGGTGCTCGGCGCGAATGGCATCCGTAGCAAGGGTGGCGTCCCGCTCGCGTTCACCCTCATGACGCAGGCGGGTTTCACCATCCGCGAAAACGTCGCGCAGATTTTGCAGCAGCAGTTCAAGGATATCGGTGCAAACGTGACCATCCGCCTTGTTGACGGCACTTCGATCAGCAGCGTGTGGTTCGCCGGCGACTTCGATGCGATGCTGCACTGGTGGCAGTCTGGCGCCGACCCGGAGATTACGCTCTTCTTCGCGTCCGATCGCACGCCACCGGCGGGTCGCAACATCAACTACTTCAGCGATGACTCGTTGACGAAAATGTTGTATGCGTCCGATCGCACCGCCGACCAAGAAAAACGTCGCGCACTGTTGCAGGCTGCGCAGCGCCGCGTCGCAGAGTTGGTGCCGGAACTCGTGTTGTACAACACATCCAAGATCGATGCGGTGCCCATTACGCTGCGCAACTTCAAAGGAAATCCGACCAACGCTGGCCCGTTCTGGAATGTGCATGAGTGGGAGTTCGCGGCTCCGGCGCGTTGATGTTGTCGGCAAGCGCGCGTTAAACCCATACCGGCGTACCGGACATGATGCGCTTTGCCGCACGACGCATCGTACAATCGATTCCGCTGCTGCTGCTCGTCTCGCTGATCGTCTTCGCGCTGATCCATGCGGTACCCGGCGGTCCGCTGGCGTTGTATCTCGATAACCCGAACGTACGGCCGCAGGACATCGAACGATTGCGGCATGCGATGGGACTCGATCGCTCGCTCGTCGCGCAGTACGTCTCCTGGCTTGGCGCATTCGTGCAGGGCGATTGGGGATATAGCTACGCCGACGGGCGCCCGGTCGTCGTTCGTTTGATGGAGCGGGCGCCGGCGACGCTGCTGCTGGTTGGCACGTCGTCTGTCGCGGCGGTCGCGATCGCGCTCGTGACCGCGTTGACTGTCGCGCGACGACCGACGCTCGATCGCGGTGCGTTGCTTGTTGCCGTCGGCGGAATTTCGCTGCCAGTTTTTTGGTTCGGGCTCGTCTTGCAGCTCGTCTTCAGTAGCTGGCTCGGATGGCTGCCGTCGTCAGGGCGTGCCTCGCTAGTTGGCGGGGACGCGCTCGACCAATTGCGCCATCTCGTCTTGCCGGCGACGGTGCTCGCTGCAGCGCATGCGGCGGGGTGGATGCTCTACCTGCGCGCTGGATTGCGCACGATGGGCGCGACTCCACTTGTGCCCGCGCTCCGTGCGCGGGGCCTCGATGACGGACGTATCCTGCAGCGCCACGTGCTGCCGCTGTCGCTATTGCCTTTCGTCACGGTGCTGCTCCTCGATGCCTCGATTATGGCTTCGGGGGCGGTCGTCACGGAGAGCGTATTTGCGTGGCCGGGCATCGGGAGCCTCTTCACCGAGGCATTGGCGAAGCGCGACTACACGGTGTTGCTCGCGTTCCTCATGAGTGCGTCGTGCGCAGTGATCGCGCTCAATATCGTGGCAGATATTGCGGTGCACGCGATCGATCCTCGCACGCGCGCTGAGGCGTGACAGCGATGCGAGTTCGTGTAGAGCGCGCGAGTGCGGCCGGCGTCATCCTCTTGTTGCTCATCATTGCGGCAACGCTGGCACCGATCATCGCGCCCTACGCGGTCGACGCGCTCGATCTCACGCACCGTCGTGCAGCGCCGAGTGGCGCGCACTGGTTCGGCACTGACGAGCTCGGGCGCGATCTCTTCACACGCGTACTGTTCGGCGCGCGGGTGTCGCTGGCCATCGGCCTCATTTCTGCGATACTCAGCGGTGTCATCGGTGTCGTGGTCGGTGCGACCGCAGGGTACGCGGGCAAATGGGTCGACGCGGTGCTGATGCGTACGACCGACGCGATGCTCTCGATTCCTCGCTTGCCATTGCTGATGATCGCGTCTGCCGTGTTGTCGCCATCGGTGCCCGTCCTTGTGCTCTTAGTCGGCGCATTGGGATGGATGGAGACGGCACGCGTGATCCGCAGTGAAGTGCTGTCGCTGCGCACACGTGATTTTGTCGTCGCGGCTCGCGGGCTCGGCGCTACTTCGGCCCGCGTCATCGCACGCGAACTCTTGCCCAGCGTCGTGCCGTCGGCGGTGGTCGCGATCACCTTGGCCGTGGGGCGCGGCATTCTGCTTGAGAGCACGATGAGCTTCTTCGGCGTTGGCGTGCAGCCTCCAACGGCGAGCTGGGGGAACATGCTCTACCAGGCGCAGACCACCATGAGCTCCGAGCCATGGCTCGGGGTCTTTCCGGGCGCGTTCATTTTTGTGACGGTGCTCTGCTGCAACTTGCTCGGAGACGATTTGTCCCGGGACAAGCGGTCGACCACCTCGGGCTCGAGGGCTGCGGCGCACTAAGACCGAATTCGACGTGCAGATGCAGCGAATACTGATAACGAAACGCGTCGAAATTCCCGAGCTGCTATAAGTCGATTGGGCTTGGCCTCCGTGCTGAATTAGCTTTGAGGGGCGCTGGGTTTCGGCCGGCGCCGCGCGACACGTTGTTCCTGCCTGCGCGCCATGGCGCACTCAGCGCGCCTCCAACTCAGCGCTCTCATGTCAGATCTTGCTCGTCAGCCCGTCATCGTTGCCGCCGCTCGCACGCCGATCGGCCGTTATCTCGGAGGGCTCGCCCCTCTCTCTGCGCCGGAGCTCGGCGCCATCGCCATTCGCGCCGCGCTGCAGCGCTCCGGCGTGTCCGCCGACGACCTCAACGAGGTCATCATGGGACATGTCTTGCAGGGTGGCACTGGGCAAGCACCGGGACGACAGGCCATGCTCAAGGCCGGCGTGCCGTCCAAGGTGTCGGCCGTGACGATCAACAAAGTCTGCGGCTCAGGGCTCAAAGCGGTGATGCTCGCGGCGCAGTCCATCCGAGCGGGCGATGCGCAGGCAATCATCGCGGGTGGCCAAGAGTCGATGTCAAACGCGCCGCATTACGTGTACGGCATGCGTGGCGGCATCAAAATCGGCGATCAGACCCTGGTGGATGGGATGATCAAGGATGGACTGTGGTGCGGCACGTGCGACGTGCACATGGGTAGCCACGCCGAATACACGGCAGTGAAAGGGCACGTTAGTCGCGAGCAACAGGACGAATTCGCGGCAGCGTCGCACCGGAAAGCCGTAGCCGCGCAGGCTGCGGGCAAGTTCACGACGGAAATCGTGCCGGTCGAGATCGCGGGCCGCAAAGGACCGACGATTATCAGTGTCGATGAAGGACCGCGCGCCGATACGACGATCGAATCGCTGACGAAGTTGCGCCCCGCGTTCCCGGAGCCCGGTGTTGACCCGAAGACGCTCTCGGTGACCGCAGGCAATGCGTCGTCGCTCAACGATGGTGCGGCGGCGTTGGTCGTGACGTCCGAGCAGTACGCGCGCGATCACGGGCTGACCATGCTGGCTCGTATCACTGGGTACGCGACCGGTGCGGGCGATCCGCGTGATCTGTTCTTCGCACCAATCACCGCGGTCGGCAATCTGCTGGCCAAGACGGGTACGGTAATCGGCGACTACGATCTCATCGAAGCCAACGAAGCGTTCGCGTCGCAGTCCATCGCCGATGCCAACGGACTCGGATGGGATCCGGCGCGGGTCAACGTGAACGGCGGAGCGATTGCGCTGGGGCATCCGATTGGCGCAAGTGGTGCGCGCGTGCTGGTCACGCTGTTGCACGCGATGGCCGATCGTCATGCCAAGCGTGGACTGGCGACGCTCTGTCTCGGCGGTGGCGACGCGGTCGCTTTGGCCGTGGAGCACGTCGGATAGTGACATTGCAGTCACGTCGCGCACGGTTGTTGCCGGACTCACCGCAGTGGTTGTATGCGGCGCCGGGACAGCTGCGCGCGCCGTGGCGACTGATGTGTTTCGGCGCGAGTCTCTTTCTCGCACAGGGCATCGCCGAGTCGTTGCTCGGTCCCGTGTTTGGGTGGTTGTCGAGCGCCGTCGGTGAGCCGATTGCGGCGTATCCCTACATGATGCTTGCGGGCGTCATGGGTGCAACGATCGTCGCTTTGCGTACGGTGGATGACGCGCCGTGGTCTGCCGTTGGTTTCGGCGACCACGCGTGGGCATTGCGATCGCTGGTGAACGGAAAGCTGTTGGGGATCTGCGCGATGGGGGCCACGGTCGGCGTGCTCTTCGCGCTCGGCCTTTTGCATTTTGACGGAGTACCAGCGCTCGACGGAAGTGCATCGCCGTTGTCGGCGTGGATCGCGACGGCGGTGCGTACCCTTGCGCTCCTTGCGCCGGCGGCGCTCTGGGAAGAGCTGCTCTTTCGCGGATACTTGTGGCACGTTGCACGAGATGCCGGAGGCCCGCGCGTCGCGTTGTGGAGCACGAGCGTCGCCTTTGCGCTATTGCATCTGGGCAATCCAGGCGCGACGGTTCGCACGGTGATGCTCGTTGGCATCGCCGGGCTCTGTCTCGGTGTCATTCGCGAGCGCTTCGCCAGTTTGCCCGCCGCGTGGCTGGCGCATCTCGCGTGGAACTGGACGATGGCCGGTGCGCTTCACGTCGAAGTCAGCGGCTTGCCCTTTGCGACGCCGGTCTATCGCGCGGTCCTCACCGGACCGAGTTGGCTGACGGGCGGAAGCTGGGGCCCCGAAGGCGGAGCGATCGCAGGACTCATCATGACGAGTGCGCTGCTCTGGTTCGAGTGGCCGCGTCGTAACGAACTTCTTTTACCACACATGACTCGTCGACACAGCGGAGCCATTGCTACCGTCGCGACGCGGAGCTGAATCGGATGAGTGAAGGCGCAGTTGTAGCCGCAGCAGCTACCCCATCGCGTGATATCATCGCGGTGGTCGGCGCGGGCCAGATGGGTAATGGAATCGCCCACGTCTTCGCGACGTCAGGCCATGCGGTAACGATGATCGATGTCAGCGCCGATGCGTTGGCGCGCGGCACGGAGACCATCGCGCGGAACCTCGATCGACAGGTGAAGAAGGGTGGGATGTCGGCCGAGGCTGCGGCGACGGCGCTCTCGCGCGTAAAGACCGCCCAATCGCTCGACGCGGTGGCGGACGCCGCGCTGGTGATCGAAGCTGCGACCGAACGCGTTGATCTCAAGTTCCGCATCTTCGAAGATCTGGATCGACTGGCGGCACCGGGCGCGATTCTCGCCACCAACACCAGCTCCATCTCCATCACCGAAATCGCGGCGCGCACCAAACGTCCCGAACTCGTCATCGGCATGCACTTCATGAACCCGGTGCCGGTGATGCAGCTCGTCGAAGTGATTCGTGGGCTCGCCACATCCGATGCCACGACGCATTACGTCATGGATAGTGCGCGGTCACTCGGTAAGACGCCGGTGGAAGTGAACGACTTTCCGGGCTTTGTTGCCAATCGCATCCTGATGCCAATGATCAACGAGGCGATCTATTGCGTGATGGAAGGCGTGGGCACACCCGACGCCATCGACACCGTGATGAAGCTCGGCATGAATCATCCAATGGGCCCGCTCGCGCTTGCGGACTTCATCGGGCTCGACACCTGTCTCGCAATCCTCGAAGTGCTGCACACGGGTCTTGGCGATCCGAAGTATCGCCCGTGCCCGTTATTGCGAAAATATGTCGCTGCTGGGTGGTACGGTCGGAAGAGCGGTCGCGGCTTCTACCAGTATTAGGCGCGCCATCGCAACGCCGCTGATTCAGCGTGTGGCCGGATGCACTCCGCGTGTCGCGTGTGAAGCTCGTGTGTTGTGGTTCGTGTATCGTAGTTCACTGCTCGTAGTTCGCCTGTCGCAGTTCGCCTGTCGCATCAACCGATATCCGTTCCGTTCTTTCGCTTATCTGACGTCCTATCATGTCGCTGCTCCCACTGTCCGAAACGCAACAGGAAATTCAGTCGCTCGCGCGGGCGTTTGCGCAGCGTGAATTAGTACCGCTTGCCGGAGTGCGTGATCGCGAGTCACGCTTTGATCGTCGCATGGTGGAGCAGATGGCCGAACTGGGGTTTTTCGGCATGCTGACTCCGGAGCGCTATGACGGTCTCGCACTCGATCAGCGCAGCTATTTGATCGCGCTCGAAGAGATTGCGGTGGCCGATGCGTCCGCTGCCGTTCTCCTCAGCGTGCATAACTCGCTGCCGACGCAGATGATTCTCGACTTCGGCAGCGAGGCGCAGCAGCAGGAATTCCTCCCGCGGATGGCGCGCGGCGAGCTGCTTGGCGCGTTCATGCTTTCCGAACCGGAAGCCGGTTCCGACGCGGCGTCGTTGCGTTGTCAGGCTACGCGCGATGGCGACGACTGGGTGTTGAATGGCACGAAGGCTTGGGTGTCGCACGGAAATCAGGCCGGCGTGCTGTTGTGCATGGCGCGTACCGATACCCCCGAGGCGCGACGCGGTGGCAGCGGCATCTCGACGTTCATTCTGACGCCGGATTTGCCAGGCTTTCAGGTCGGGAAGAAGGAAAACAAGATGGGGCTCCGCGCGTCGCCCACCGTGCAAATCACGCTCGACGATTGTCGCGTGCCGGCTGACCGTTTGCTCGGCGCGGAGGGGAAGGGCTTTTCGTACGCACTCGGCTCACTCGATTGTGGACGCTTGGGCATCGCGTCGCAGGCGATTGGCATTGCGCGCGCGGCGCTCGAGGCGGCAGGACGGTATGCCGCGGAGCGTCAGCAATTTGGCAAACCCATCGCCAACTTTCAGGCCATTCAGTTCAAGTTGGCGGACATGGCGACGCAGATTACTGCGGCACGCACACTGCTCTACGCGGCGGCTGACGCAAAGCAGCGCGGCGAGAAGATTACGCGCTTCAGTTCGATGGCCAAGCTCTTCGCGTCCGAAACGGCGATGTATGTCACGACCGAGGCGATTCAGATCTTTGGAGGCTATGGCTACGTCACGGACTACCCGGTAGAGCGATATTTCCGTGATGCCAAGGTGACGGAGATTTACGAGGGCACGTCGGAGATTCAGCGAATCGTCATCGCGCGCGAAGTCCTCGCGGCGCTCGCCGTCGCCGACAGTGCGCTGTCCGATTGACCTGTTCGAGCCGGTGATTTAGTGCAGCACTGTCGGCGAACGATCCTTTCTTGCGAGACTCAACCATGGTAGACGTCGCACATCCCGGTGAACGTATTCCGATCGCGTCGGACCACGCCGGCTTCGAGATGAAGGAGCGACTGCGCGTGTCGCTCGAGGAATTGGGCTACGAGGTCCAGGACATCGGCACGCACAGTACGGCGAGCACCGACTATTCCGACTACGCGCATCCGTTGGCGCAGGAAGTTGCGTCGGGTGTCGCGGAGCGCGGCATTCTGCTCTGCGGAACAGGCCTCGGCATGTCGTACGTCGCCAACCGGTATCCGGGCGTTCGCGCGGCCGTTGCCTGGACGCCCGAGATCGCGGCCTTGGCGCGCAAGCATAATGACGCGAACATTCTGGTGTTGCCGGCGCGTTTCGTTTCGGATGAGGATGCACTGGAAATTCTGAAGGCGTGGCTCTCCACCGAGTTCGAAGGTGGACGGCACACACGGCGTGTTGAAAAGATCGAGCGAGATGGCGCGGACAGCGCCGGGAGCGAAGCGTGAGCACTGAACACACCAGCGCAGCGAGCACCACCTGGCACCTGTGGGATCGGTTGCCACCGGGCGATGCGTTACGGCACGCCGATCCCGAAATCGCGGCGCTCATCGACGACGAGATTCAACGCCAAGACGAAGGTATCGAGCTGATCGCGAGCGAGAATTTCGTGTCGCCGGCGGTGATGGAAGCGGTGGGATCGCCGCTCACGAACAAGTACGCCGAAGGCTTGCCCGGTAAGCGCTACTACGGCGGTTGTGAAGTCGTCGACAAGGTGGAGCAGTTGGCGATTGATCGCGTCAAGCAACTCTTCGGCGCCGAACACGCCAACGTGCAGGCGCACAGCGGCGCGTCAGCGAATGCTGCCGTGTTCCTCGCGTTCCTCAAGCCGGGGGACACGTTTCTTGGCATGGACCTGTCGCAAGGCGGTCATCTCACGCACGGCTCGCCGGTAAATTTTTCCGGACTGCTGTACAAGGCGGTGTCGTACGGTGTGACGGGCGACGGCATTATCGACTACGAGCAGATGCGGACGCAGGCGCGTGAGCATCGGCCGAAGATGATCATTGCCGGCTACAGCGCGTACTCGCGCACGATCGATTGGCAGGCATTCGCTGACGTCGCGAAGGAAGTCGGTGCGCTGTTCATGGTCGACATGGCGCACTTTGCCGGCCTCGCGGCGACGGGTGTGTATCCATCACCGGTGCCATTCGCCGACGTCGTTACGAGCACGACGCACAAGACGCTGCGCGGTCCGCGCGGTGGCATCATCCTCTGCAAAGCGGAACACGCCAAAGCCGTCGACAAAGCGATGTTTCCCGGCATGCAAGGCGGCCCACTCGAGCATGTCATCGCGGGCAAAGCCGTCGCATTTCACGAGGCGCTGCAGCCGTCGTTCACCCAGTACTGCCGACAAGTCGTGACGAACGCCAAGGTGCTCGCCGCGGCGCTCAGCGCGCGTGGTTTCGAGATCGTGTCCGGTGGTACCGACAACCATCTCATGCTCGTCGACCTGCGCAATCGCGGACTGACTGGCAAGGTCGCGGAAAAAGTGCTCGATCGCGCGGGCATTACGGTAAACAAGAACACGGTGCCGAAGGAAACACAGTCGCCCTTCGTGACGAGTGGCATTCGCATCGGTACGCCCGCCGTGACGACGCGTGGCATGGATGTCGCCGCGATGGAGCAGATCGCATTGCTCGTCGACCGCGTGCTGCTGGCGCCCGAAGACGAAGCCACCATCTCGGCGGTCCGCGCCGATGTAAAGGTGCTGGCTGACAGCTTCCCGCTCTATCGGAGCGCGGCGCGCGTCTGACTTCGTATCGGAATTCGCAGCGTTTGGTGATGCGAAACCCGTTGGGCTGACGCCGGATGACGCAAGCCATTGTGGCGTCGGCAACGACTCTGCATCATTTACGTGTCGGGTGTGGTGACATGAGGACGTTGCAGCAGCGGATGGCCGCGCGTCCACATGTGTATCGCAGATCATCGCAGGTTTTGTATTCGTAGTTTTGGTTGAGCTGCAGGCGTGTGCAGCTGACCGCAAACGAGTCGCCACGTTCGATGGAGCAGGGTCGTGACCGAGTTGGCGTTCCGCGATGGCATCATGGAGCAGATCAAGCTGCGCGAACCGCGGTTTGAGGAGCGCGCATATCTGTTCGTGCTCGCGGCGCTTGAGCATTGCCAGAAGCATCTGCTCGAACGTCGGCATATCACCGGTCCAGAACTGGCCCACGCGTGCCGAGAGCTCGCGCTGCAGCGTTTTGGCGTGACCGCACGACTCGTGCTCGAGCATTGGGGACTTCGCGGTACGCGCGACATTGGTGACATCGTGTTCACCTTGGTGGACATGGGATTGTTGGTCAGCCAGCCGCAGGATTCGCGCGACGACTTCCTCGGCGTGTTTGATTTCGCCGATGTCTTCGAGCGCGAGTACCCCTGGAGCACGGCACACGTCTGA
>JBBQDB010000034.1:0-31578 GCA_038319245.1 Gemmatimonadales bacterium | reverse complement strand
CGCCTCAACGCCGCACCGTCCGACAACGTAGCTTTAGCGCACGGGCAGTACTGATGCGCTTGCCCCTGTTTGGCCTTCGCCTCAGTCTCAACGAATGCAGCAAATCCGACTCTCTGCCGCCATCGGCGTGCGATGTTCCGGCGGGCCGGCGGCTCACGGATTCGTGGTTCTCGACACCTCCGAGGCCTGACGATGTGGATCGTGCAACTGGCGCTGCGGCGCCCGTACACCTTTATCGTCGGCGCCATGCTGGTCGTCATTTTTGGCGTCCTGGCCTTGGTGCGGACGCCGACTGACATCTTCCCGGAAATTGATATTCCGGTGATCTCGGTCATCTGGCAGTACAACGGGCTGCCCGCCGAAGAGATGGAACGACGCATCGTCACCGCATACGAGCGTGCCGTGACGACCACCGTCAACGACGTCGAGCATATCGAGTCGCAGACGTTGAGCGGTGTGAGCGTCATCAAGATCTTCTTCCAGCCCGGCGCACGCATCGAGTCTGCTGTCGCGCAGCTCTCCGCCGTGTCGCAGAGCATTCTGCGCATCTCGCCGCCAGGTGCGACGCCGCCGTTCATTTTGCGCTACAACGCCTCCAATGTCCCTGTCCTCCAGTTGGCGCTGAGCAGCAGTACGCTCTCGGAGCAGGAAGTGCAGGACTTAGGCTCCAACGGAATTCGCACGCGCCTCGCGTCAGTGCAGGGCGCCAGCGTGCCGCAACCGTACGGCGGTAAGACGCGCGTCATCAACGTCGATCTCGATCCGCAGCAACTGCTCGCGCGCGGTATTTCGCCGATTGACGTCAGCAACGCCGTCAATGCTCAGAATCTGATTCTGCCATCGGGCACTGCCAAACTCGGCGATCGGGAGTATCCGGTGCGCCTGAACGGCAGCACCGATATCGTCGATGCGCTCAATGATTTGCCGGTCAGGACATCGAACGGCGCCATTGTTCGCGTCCGCGATGTCGCGCAGGTACGCGACGGCTATCAGATCCAAACCAACATCGTGCGACGTGACGGCAAACGTGGTGCGCTCATTACGGTGCTCAAGGCCGGGAGCGCAAGCACGGTGGATGTCGTCAATCGAGTCCGCGCAGCGCTGCCAAACATTCTGGCGAACCTCACGCCGGAACTGCACGTCGATATTCTCGCCGACCAGTCCTTGTTCGTAAAGGCAGCGCTCAACGGCGTGTTGCGTGAGGCATTGCTTGCGGCCTGCCTCACCGCGGCGATGATCCTCATTTTTCTCGGCAGTTGGCGTTCGACGCTCATCGTCGCGCTGTCCATTCCGCTCTCGATTTTCAGCTCGATCATTGTGCTCAGTGCCTTGGGGCAGAGCATGAACGTGATGACGCTCGGCGGGCTGGCGCTGTCAGTCGGCGTCCTCGTCGACGACGCCACCGTTGGTATCGAAAATATCCATCGCCGATTGCTGGACGGCACCGGTATCGAGCAGGCGATTCTCGACGGAGCGCAGCAGATCGCCGTGCCGACGCTCGTCTCCACGCTCGCCATCTGCATCGTGTTCGTGCCGGTGTTTTTCCTCGGCGGCGCGGCGGGATCACTGTTCGCACCGCTGGCCATGGCAGTCGTCTTCGCCATGCTCGCGTCGTATGTGATTTCGCGGACGCTCGTGCCCACGCTCGTGCGATACGCGCTCGAATACGAAGAGCGGCATCACGGTGCGCCGGGCCCGATCGAACGGTTACATCTGCGGTTCGATGCGGCCTTTGAGCGGTTCCGCGCGCAATATCAACTGCTGTTAGAAGGGGCGATGCGCCGGCGCGCAGTCGTGCTCAGCGTGTTCGGCGTGGGCGTCGCGCTCTCCTGCGCACTTGTGCCGTTCCTTGGGCAGGACTTCTTCCCGACCGTGGATGCCGGTCAGATTCGCATGCATCTCCGTGCGCCTCCAGGGACACGCGTCGAAGAAACTGAAAAAATTGTGGCGGCCGTTGAGGCGCGCATTCGCGACGTCATTCCGCCAGCCGAGTTGAACACGATCCTCGATAACATCGGGATCGCAACGTCTGGCGCCACCAACCTCGCATTGAGCGACAATCCGACCATCGGTACCACCGACGGTGAAATTCTCATCGCGCTCAAGGAGCACAAGCGCGGTGCGGTCGACCAGTATCGGCGGGCGATCCGCACACGCGTACGTCGGGATTTTCCGGATGTGACCATTTTCTTTCAGGCGGCCGACATCGTTGGTCAGATCCTGAACTTTGGTCTGCCCGCGCCCATCGACGTGCAGGTCGCCGGCAGCAATCGCGTGAAGGGATATGAGATCGCCAAGCTGATCAGCGCGCGCATGAAACGTGTGCCGGGTGCCGTCGATGTGTATCTGCATCAGGTGGTGAACGCGCCCGAACTGCTCGTCACGGTCGATCGTGATCGCGCCTCGGGGCTGGGACTCACGCAACGCGAAGTCGCCAATAATCTGCTCGTGTCACTCGCGAGCAGTAGCCAGACAGCTCCAAATTTCTGGCTCAACCCGACCAACGGCGTCCAGTACTCCGTCAACGTGCAGACGCCGCAATACCGACTCGGCACGCTCGAACAAGTCTCGAGCACCCCAATCTTGCCAGCCGCCGGTGGCACGGGCACGCCGCAGCTGCTCGAGAACATGTCGACCATATCGCGTCGTGCGGGCGTCGCCGTCATCAATCATCGCGACGTGCAGCCGGTGTTCGATGTGTATGCCAACGTGCAGGATCGCGATCTTGGTGCGGTCGCGCGCGATGTCGACAAAATCATTGACGAGTTGCGGCCCACGCTACCGCGCGGCACGACGATCAGTATGCGCGGACAAGTCGCCAGCATGCGGACGTCGTATCTCGGTCTCGGCCTCGGACTCGCGTTCGCCGTGCTGCTGGTCTACCTGCTGATGGTCGTCAACTTCCAGTCGTGGCTGGATCCGTTCATCATCATCATGGCGTTACCCGGTGCGCTCGCGGGGATCATGTGGGCACTGTTCTCCACGCAGACCACGCTCAGCGTCCCATCGCTGATGGGTGCGATCATGAGCATCGGTGTCGCGACGGCGAACTCGATTCTGATTGTCTCGTTCGCGAATGAACGTCGTCGCGCAGGCGTCTCCGCGATGGACGCGGCGCTCGAAGCCGGATTTACACGCCTGCGGCCGGTGATCATGACTGCGTTCGCGATGCTGGTTGGTATGTTGCCGATGGCCTTCGGGCTCGGCGAAGGCGGTGAACAGAACGCGCCGTTAGGTCGCGTGGTCATCGGCGGTCTGACGGTTGCCACAGTCACGACGCTGTTCATCGTGCCGCTGGTCTACGCATTGCTGCGCGGTCGCACGACGGAGGCGCCAGCCAACATCGCTGCGCCAATGCAGGAGTTGGCCGCATGAGTACGACGCCGAGCGCAATGAGGTCTGTGTCGCGGCGTATCGAACGTCACGACGCCTGTTATTTCCTCTGCAACACGACACGATGACGATTCATCAGGACGCGGGTGTACAGCGGAAGTCCACCGCTCGAACGGTGCGGTGGCTTGGCGTTGGCGCCGTGCTGCTGTTGGGGGTATTGCTGGCCACGGGTATTTTACCGCGCCTCGCACGGCAGCAGCGTATTGTGGCCGAGGAAACGACAGCGACCGCAGTGCCCGCGGTGACCGTCGCCGTGGTAAAGCCGGGCAAGGGCTCGTCAGAGCTCACGCTCCCAGCAAACATGCTCGGCATGCACGAGGTCGGATTGTATCCGAGATCGAACGGATACGTAGCCAAGTTCACCGTCGACATTGGTTCGCATGTGACGGCTGGTCAGTCGATGGCGATCATCGAGACGCCGGAACTCGATCAGGACCTGAGCGTGTCGCGCGCGACCTTGGAGCAAGTGCTGGCGACGAGTGAACTCACGCGAACGACACTTGAGCGTTGGAAGGGAATGATCTCGAGTGGCGCCGTCACCAAACAGGAATTCGACGAGAAGCAGGCGGCCTACAACGTCTCGACCGCCAACGTCAGTGCGGCGCGCGCGACGCTCGAACGGCTCACGCAACTCAAGAAGTTTGGCAACATCGTTGCGCCATTTGCGGGGGTCGTCACCTCGCGTTCCGTCGATGTGGGCATGCTCGTGTCATCGACGGTCACGACCGGCACGCGTCCGCTCTTTACCATCGCGCAGACCGACACGATGCGCGTGATCATGCAGGTGCCGCAGGACGCTGCGCCGAGCATTCGCATCGGCCAAGAGGTGGATGTGCTGGTGCAGGAACTGGGGAGCACAGCATTCCATGGTAAGGTGTCGCGTACCTCCGAGGCGATCGATCCGACCACGCGCACCCTCACCACCAGCGTGCTCGTGATGAATGGCGACGGGCGCCTGCGCCCGGGCATGTACGCACAGGTCAAGTTTACGACGCAGCGGTCGCAAACCGCACTCGTCATCCCTGCCAACACCCTGATCATTCGCGCCGACGGCCCGCAGGCCGCCGTCGTTCGTGACGGTAAGGTGCACATGGCCAAACTCACCCTGGGTCGCGATTTCGGCACCAGCATCGAAGCCTTGAGCGGGCTCAAGGCCGGCGATCAGATCATCATCAATCCTGGCGATGATGTCGCGGAAGGTTCGTTGGTGCGGATTGTGGAACCGCGTGGCTCGCAAGCAACGGGCGACGCGAAGAAGGCTTCGTAAGCAGGACTATTCGGTGCCGTGCGACTGCATCGCGAGCAGGTCGGTCAGCAACGGATTCGGGAATCGGCGGGTCAGCGTGATCGCATAAAACGTTTCGACGAGTCCCGGAAGCTGCGCGATTTCCATCAGATCGCCGCTCTCCAGCTCGTCGCGCACCACGATCGACGGTACCACGGCCAGCCCCACGTGCTCACGCGCGAGTAGACGCAACATCGCCATGTCGTCGACCTCGGCGACAATGTGCGGACGTATGCCTAGGCGTCCGACGAGCGCATCAAAGCCGGCCCGAATTCCGGTCTCCACCGTAGGCACAATCAACCGCTCCTCGGAGAGCAGCGTCGCAAGCGCGCGGGTGGAAGCGGCCGTTTTCAGACCGCGTCCTCGCGCAGCGGGCGGGTTTGCTGCGGCTTTGTCCGCCATCCGACGAGCCGACGCGGGCACATGAGACGATCCACGAGGCGTTCCGACGAGCGCGACGGGCTGCTCCGCGAGTGCGTGAGCCAGCCACGGCGTTGCCGCGTCCCGCGGTGGTGCCGTGTTCGCGAGTAACACATCGATCCGATGCGCTTCGAGCGCCCGTAGCAGCTCGGCGAATGCACCCGAGCGCACGACGATTTCGACATCATCGCGGGCAAAGAGCGGAGAGAGAAAGCGCAGCTGGAAGTTTCGCGATAACGTCGCAACGGAGCCAACACGCAGCACTCGCGGCGCATGGCCGCCGTGCCGAAGCGTCCCAACCAACTGTTGACCCATGGCGAAGATCGCGTCGGCATGATCGAGCGCGATGCGTCCCGCCTCGGTGAGTTCGAGTTGACGCCCACGTCGCTCGAAGAGCGCCTGCCCGAGTTCTGCCTCCAGCTTCTGGATCTGCACCGAGACCGCCGATTGCGAGACTCGGAGTCGTTCGGCGGCACGCGTCAGGTTGCCGTCGTGGGCGACCGCCCAGAAGTAGTGCAGATGATGGTAGTTGACGGATTGCATAACATGACCGGTGGCGAAACGATCGTTCTGTTTAGGTGAATGGTTAGTACAAGAGATTCTATTGGACGCATCGGTTTGACGCCACTATCTACCGGGACGCACCTGCTGCGCCCACCCTGAGCACGGATCTCATGCACCCTCTTCTCGCTGCCATTCCCATCATCGCGCCTGCCGCACTCGCTGCGGCCGCCGCCGTCGCGGCGACCCAGCCAGGAGCGAGTCCGACGCGGGTGCTCACGGCCACGCGGGTGGCGAGCGTTTTCGCCTTGGTCACCGCCGTCGCGACCGCGATCTTCTGCGCCATCGTCGGCCCCATAGACAGTCCGAGGCTCGGAGTCGGCGAATGGGCCGTTGGCCTTCGCCTCGACGCCCTCAGTACGACCATGTTCGCCCTGGTCGCCTTCCTCGGCGCCATCGTGATTCAGTACAGCCGACAGTACCTGGACGGCGATGCGCGGCACGGGATGTTTTTGGGACAGCTCTCGCTCACTGTGGCCGCGGTGATGCTCCTCGTGCTTGCCGGAACGCTGCTGCAACTGGTCACCATGTGGATCGTCACCAGCGTTGCGCTCCACCGCTTGCTGCTCTTCTATCCGGAGCGCATTGGGGCGGTGATGGCTGCGCGCAAGAAGTTCATCGTCGCGCGGTTGGGCGACGCCGCCTTGATCGGCGCGGCGCTTCTCGTTGCTCGCGCCTTCGGCACGGGTGACATCGCGCTACTCCTCCAGCGCGCGTCGGAGCTGCATAACAATGGGGCCGCGATTCCGGCGCAATTGCACGCGGCAGCCGCACTCATCGCGTTGGCTGCAGCCCTCAAGTCGGCGCAGTTCCCCACGCACGGCTGGTTGATCGAGGTGATGGAGACGCCGACTCCGGTGTCGGCGCTCCTGCACGCCGGCATCCTCAACGGCGGAATCTTTCTCGTCGCACGATTGGCGGCCGTGGTGTCACTCTCGTCGCCAACGTTGTACAGCATGATCATCGTCGGAGGGACGACCGCTATGCTCGCCTCGTTCTTCATGATCACGCAATCGAGCGTGAAAACCTCGCTCGGGTACTCGAGCGCCGCGCACATGGGGTTCATGTTGATGCTGTGTGGCCTGGGCGCCTATCCGGTGGCCATTCTGCATCTCGTTGCGCACTCCTGCTACAAGGCGCATGCCTTCCTCGCGTCGGGCAGCATCGTGGAAGTCGCGCGCGCCAGCCGAGTTCCAAGAATCGTTGACGCCACGTCCGTTCGGCGCATCATCGGCAGCATGCTCGTAGCGATCGCCACGGTCGTCGGCATCGGCACGCTGCTCGGAGCGCCAATTACGGTACGCCCGGTGACGTTCGGACTTTCGACGCTGCTCGCCATCACCCTGACGCCGCTGTTGGTGCACGGGCTGGTTGCCCCCACCCGACTGGCCGTGTTCCGCCATTCGTTCACGGCTGCGGCACTCGTCACGCTGGCCTTCTTCGCGCTTGAAGCCGGTGCCACGCACGTATTGGCGAATGCGGTGCGCGCGTCAACTGCTACGGACACGGTGTCAATCGCGCTCATGATCGCCGTCATCATCGCTGGCGCTGCCATCGTGCTGTTTCAGCTTCTCCTCCCGTTGATCGCCTCAAGCCCGCGCTGGGCGGCGTTCTACGTGCACGTCCGCAATGGCTTTTACGCCAACGCGCGGTTCGACGCGCTGGTTGGTGCATTCCGCCTCACCTCGCAGCCTGTACCCACCTCGGAGATCCGGTCATGAGCGCTACCCTCCGTCCTGTTCGCGCATCCGCATCCGCATCAGCGTCCGGCGCCGCATCGCCGTCGCGTACCGCGATTGCGCACGCGGTGCAGCGTGCGACGCGGCTGATCGCTCCGGTCTGGCCGCTCAAGCACTTCGTGGCGGTAAATCCTTTCCTCGGCGTCGCCGACAAGTCGTTCGCCGACGCCGCGCAACTGATGGCAGAGTCGGCGGGTGCGCGGCTTACCATGCCGCGTCGCTTCTATGCCGACGCCATCCGGTCCGGTCGCGTGACCGACGCGCATCTGGTTACGGCACTTGCCAGTGCCCGTCACCGCACGACTGGCCATGGATCTGCGACCCATGTGTTCCCGCACGACGCAGCGGCGCTGAAGCGCGTAGCGCTCGACGAGTCACCGGAGATGAATCACGCGGCGGCATCGCTGGTGCCGACGGTCGCCGATGTCCTCGCGCAGGTCACGAATACAGACTGGCCGCGGATTGTGGAGGAGCGACTTTCTGCGTGGGCCGCTGCGCATTTCGATGAAGGGCTTTCATCGTGGCATTCTCCGTGGCGCGCGCTGCCGTTGTACTGCGCTTGGCACGCCGAGTCGCAGCATGATCGCACGGCAGAGGTACTCGGCTTGCGGAATTTCCGCACGCTTGTTGGCAAACTCCCGGCGACGGCCAACGAAGCGACCGCGTTCGCTCTCTCTCGGCTCGGCGTTTCGGAGGCTGGGTTGGACCGATACCTCGCGCGTCTGCTGCTTGGCGTCGGCGGATGGGCTGCCTATGCGCGATATCATGTGTGGGAGAGCGAACTGTACGGTAACTCCGACGACATGCTGGCCGATTTGCTTGCGGTGCGGCTGGCGTGGGAAGTCGTTTTGCTCGATGCGATCGATACCCCAGTTGCGCGCAATGCATGGCGCGAGGCCAGCGCGACGTTGTCACACGACGAGCGTTCGGTCACTCCTGCGGACGCCGCTCGGGCGGTGGATCTTGTTCTGCAGGACGCGTACGAAATTGGCTGGCAAAACGGCCTCGTGTCGCGCATCGCCGCGCACGCAGCGTCCACGACTGGAGCTCCTGCAGCTACGACCGCGGTCGTGCGCCCCAACGTGCAAGCCGCGTTTTGCATCGATGTCCGCTCGGAGGTCTACCGACGCGCACTCGAGCGTGCCGACACAGGCATCGAAACCATCGGCTTCGCTGGTTTCTTCGGGTTTTCGGTCGAGTACATCCCACTCGGACAGGAGCATGGTGGGGCGCAGTGCCCGGTGCTTCTGACGCCTGGGGTGTCCATCGCCGAGGCCGTGCACGGTGCTTCGGCCGAGGAGTCGGCGAACGTCGGCGTGAAGCGTAACGTGACGCGTCTGGCCAGCACCGCTTGGCGGCGATTCAAAATGGGCGCGGTGTCCTGCTTCGGATTCGTGGGACCCGTTGGTCTTGCCTACCTCGTGAAGCTGATTTCTGATACGATGGGTCGTACGCGTCCCGTGGCAAATCCAGCAAACGATGGCTTGTCCGCCGATGCGCGGTCCCACATTGGACCTACACTCACCGAGGGGACTATCGGTGGTCGAGCGGTCGGAATTGCGATCGAGCAGCGGGCGGCGATGGCGC
Organism: Gemmatimonadales bacterium; assembly: GCA_038319245.1. Lineage (GTDB taxonomy): Bacteria > Gemmatimonadota > Gemmatimonadetes > Gemmatimonadales > Gemmatimonadaceae > Gemmatimonas. Next base: position 22,593 of record JBBQDB010000034.1, on the reverse strand, counting down.
AGGCGGTGCTCGGGGCCATGTCGATGCACGACAATTTTGCCCGCGTGATTCTGCTGGCCGGTCATGGGTCGACGACGGTCAACAATCCGCATGCCACGGGTCTCGACTGCGGCGCCTGCGGCGGACATACGGGTGAGGCCAATGCGCGTATTGCGGTGGCCGTGCTCAACGATCCCACCGCACGTGCGGTGCTTGCGGCGAACGGACGCGCGCTGCCCGATGACACGGTCTTCGTCGCGGGCCTGCATGATACGACCACGGACGACGTGCAACTTTTCGACTTGGACGCTGTTCCTGCGACGCATGCGGCCGACATCGCGGCCCTTCAGGCGGCGCTGACCGGGGCCTCACAGCGCGCGCGCGTCGAGCGGGCACCGTCGCTCGGGATCACGGTCAATCGCGACGAGCCAACGTCGCAGCACGCTCTCGATGCGGCCGTGCGCACCCGCAGCCGCGACTGGTCACAGGTGCGGCCCGAGTGGGGGCTGGCCGGTTGCGCTGCGTTCGTCGCTGCGCCTCGCCACCGCACCACCGGCGTCGATTTCGGCGGTCGCTCGTTCCTGCATTCGTACGACTGGACGCGCGATGAGGGCTTTGGCGTGCTCGAGCTGATCATGACGGCGCCAGTGGTCGTCGCCAGCTGGATTAGCCTGCAGTACTTCGGGTCAACAGTGGACAACGTCGCGTTCGGATGCGGCAACAAGACACTGCACAATGTCGTGGGAACGATGGGGGTGTTTGAAGGAAATGGTGGTCCGCTGCGGACGGGATTACCCTGGCAGTCCTTGCATGACGGCACGCGACTGGTGCACGAGCCCCTGCGCCTCAACGTTGTTATCGAGGCGCCGCTCGACGCCATGAACGCCGTGCTTCGCAAGCACGATGGTGTCCGCGCCCTCGCCGACAACGGCTGGCTCCATCTGTGGGCGCTCAATGGGCAGGGCGCCATCGGCTGGCGGTATATCGGCGACCTGCAGTGGGCACCCGCTGCCGTCGCGGCCACGCCGGTGGCCGCCTGACGCTGGCCGTCTGACGCTGGCCGCCTGACGGCGCCGACGGCTTACTGTGGCCGTGGGCCGTGGGCCGTGGGCCGTGGGCCGTGGGCCGTGTGCCGTGGGCCGTGTGCCGTGCATGACGACGCACGGACACGATCCGCTTACGCGAGGCGCTCGTTCAATACGCGTAGCCGAAAATAATATCCATCTCGTCCGTGCTCGTGAGCCCGAAGTTGACCGTGCGCGTCGTCGTGTTGTTGTACGTCACCACAGACACGAGCGCATCACCCGGCTCAAGCACGTACGGGGTCGTGAAGTTTACGAAGCCCGGATGTTCCCAATCGGTGTTCGTATAGACCGAGATTTCTGTGCCGTTCACGCGCCGCAGGCGAATCTCGAATTTTTCGCCCAGCGAATGCATGTGCGATGTCACGCCGAGCACCGTCGTGCGCACATTCACCGGGAACGCCTTGGTCAGGGTCGTACGAACGCCCGGTGGAAGCGTGATGCTTGTGTTCGCGTAGTTGAGCGTTCGCGCCACGGTCTGCACCGCCGAACGATCGGCTGTGTACAGATTCGCGAAGGCTTCGCCGGGGAGCGCCGCCGGTGAGCGATTGACGTAGTGCACGTTGAAATCGAGCGACGCGTTCGCTGGCAGTTTGAGCGCGACGCCAGCCGGAAAGCTGTAGTCGAAGTCGGGCGTCATCGCGCCGGCGAAGTACACGTGACACGCCATCGGCAGCATGTTGATGATGTTGAAGCTGCCGTCCAGATTCTTGATATCGCGCACGGTATTGGGCACCGGGCGCGTGTTGCACGGAAACGACGTGTTAGACTCGTCGAAGGAGTACAGCAGCAGATGGTGACTGCCTGGACGCATACGCGATTGAATGCGCGTGATGTATAGATCTGCGGTGTTGTTCACTTTGCGATACACAAACAGCTCGCGTTCGGCATTCGGAATGACCGAAAAACTGTCCACCTTGAGCTGTAGTCCCCCGGCGGTGGGAGCCGCCAACGGCGTGAACGTCGCAGACTGGACGCGATTGTCCTTGAGCACCATCGAGTCTACGACGTTGCCCGTGCGCGGCGCGCCCGCTTCAATCCAACGTCGGACGTATTCGAGCTGCCCCGCCGTCACGCCCTGCGTCGTACCCATCGGCATCAAGTTGCCGTAATCCACGCTGTGATGGCCTGGAATCCACGCCAACTTGTGGTAGAAGAGCGAGCTGTCGCTCTTAAACGCCTTCACACGCGGAATGCCGCTCGTCTTAGCCAGCTGCTGCAACGACGCCACGCCGACCAGCTGCTGATACGATGAGTCGGCGGTGAGCACGAGTCCCGATTGCCGCGCGTTTGCGTCGCCAGTTTTGTGGCACGACACGCACTGCGGATCGAGAATCTCACGCTGAATGCGCGTAAACGACGCATCGGAGACAGCCACGGGCGTCGTGCTCGTGGACGACGCACTGTCGCCGCCCGAGCAGGCGACGGAACCAGCGAGCAGCAACAACCACGGCGAAGGCCGGCGCATGAGCGTAAGGGCAGGAAGGGGCGAAGCGAAACGCGCAATCACGGAAAATCTCGTCATTGCACCCGAAAGAGGTAACTCAACTTGAGGAAAAAGACATCCCTCGTGCGACGGAGCGGATCCGTGCCCTGTGGCGCATCCGCGCGGAGCGCGTCACCGTAGCCCAGGTACACGACGTTGCCCGGCGACGGCAGATAGGAGAAGAGAAAGTCGAGGCGCCCGGTGCGACGGTTGAATGCGGCGGCGCGGGTGTACGCGCCCGTGCTGCTGCGGTAATAGACGGGCGCGTTGGTGCGGCTGTCATCCCGAAGGCTGTCTTGCTGCTGCATGGCGAGCTCGCCGATCAGTCGCAGAAAGATCTGACGCGACAACTGATACTCGGCGCGCAGCCGCTGCGTGGTACGCGTGAGCACACGCGATTCATCGGTGCGACGATTGTACGTCTCGAAATTCCATGTGGCCGCGAGGCGCAGTTGCTCGGTCGGTCGCATGTTGAGCGTGCCCTGTGTGATCGCGACGTGTGCCGAACTCCACTCGGGGAAATTCTCGTCTTGTCCAAAAACGACGTAGCTATTGAAGGAGAACTTTCGGAATTCGGGCGTCGATATCGAAAAGACCCAATCGCGATTGGGGAGAATCTTCGTGCCGGTGTATCGCAGCGTATCGACGCCACCCGCCTTGGGGCGCAAGACCGCGTAGTTCGCGTAGAGCGCCGTGTCGTAACCGAACGTCTCGAGAAGCAGCTGCGCGCCGACCTGCCAGCCGCCGCTGAGTCGCGTGTTGGTGCGGAAGTGCAGCTGGCGATCCTGCGCCTGCCGGCCGGCCACGAAATCATCGTAGCGGTAGCGACCGAGCAGGTAGAACTCCGGAATGAACGCCTCGACGAATGCGCCAGGCGCGCCGAACATCTTCCACTGATGCGTTGCGGAAATCGTCGCGATGCCTGGGCGCGAGATAAAGCCGCTTTGCGCGTCGAACTTCGGACTGATGCCGCTGAAGTTGTAGCTGCCGAAAAAGTGACGACCATTCACGACACTGGCGACGGTCCAGAGCGGCGCCTCGACGGTCGAGCTGCCGTTGTTCGATGCGCTGCCCGCGAGCTGGGTCTGCAAACTGAAGATCCCGCGCACGAAGCGTCCGTCCACGCCGAGCACGCGGTTCCAGCGGCTGCCGTCAATCTTGTCCGTGTACGACAACCCCAATCGACTCTGCCCGCCAATGTCGCGCTGGAGCCGAAGCACGTTGTAGATCGGCGAGTTTCGTCCGTCGAACGATGCGTTTTTACTGTCGACGGCAGAGAGTACGCCGATGTCGAAGCCGTCTTGTTTGCCCGTGAGCTTCACCGCGGCGATCGGCCGTGTGATGCGTCGCGTGTAGATCAACCGATTGGGCGTCGAGAACTGCTCCTGACTCTCGAGAAAGAATGGGCGACGCTCGGCGAAGAAGACGGCCGACCGAGGATCAAGTGAAAACTGTGTGGCGTCCGCTTCGACTTGCGAGAAGTCTGGATTGGCCGTGCCTGCGACGGTGAGATTGCTCGTCACGCCCCACCGCACGCTGCCGCCGATTTGTGGACGCGTGGCGCTATAGCCCCAACGCGAGCTGACAGGATCGGGCGTGCCGTTTGCACTCGACGTGATGGTCGGCGTGAGGTCGAGGGTCAGGCCGCGCCGCAAATCACGCAGGCCGGTCAATTTCCCGGACTGCGCCAGAAAACTTGCGCTGGCTCGGAGCGCCGGCACCCAACTTTCTTCGACACCAGTCGATTGCACCGTGCGAATGATATTGAGCTGCCACTGCTGTTCGTCGCCGGTTTTGTAGCGCAGGCTCTTGAACGGAATGCTGATCTCGACTTCGTAGCCCCAGTCGCGAATCGCACCCTTGGACTGCCACACGTAGTCGGGCGAGAGATCCACAGCTTCGCGCGCCTTCGGTGTGCCGCCGCCGAACCCGGCACTTGTGACTGCCCCGGTCTCCGTCAACACCCCATCGCTTTGGATGCCAAACGGATTTACCGCGAATACGAGGGCCTGCCGGCTATCTCCGTACGTGCCGAGGAACAGCTGCACGTTGTCGTCCTGTGTGATCTTGTCGCGATCGGCGAGCGTCGCGCGCACCGTGCCAGGCGCAGCGAATGCCCGAATGCCGACATGCAGCGCGGTCGCCGAATACCAGACGAGGACTTCGGTGCTGTCTGTGGCGGCCACGCCGTCGTTGGGAAAGAATTGCGAGAAGCCCGTCAGCAACGCCGCCGACGCCCACTCGGGCTCAGTCAACGCGCCATCCAGTTGCACGGCCGCGTTCTGTCGCGGAATCGGTACCGACAGCTTGCCGCGTCGCCCGTCAAAGACTGGCCCGGCGTGACTGGGTGGCAACGTCACCGGCGGCCGCGTAGAGTCGGACGTCGCAGCCAAGAGCAGCGCCGCGACGCGTAGGGGAAAGAGAATCACGAGGGGCGAAGTCTGGAGAGCGTCGAAGGACGAAATGCTACGTCCAAGTGTACCGCCCGCCCATGAGCCGTGCGAGGACCGATCCGTGCCGCGAGCGTTACGACGGCGGCAATCAAGGCGTCCACAATGAGCACTGCTCCGTGCACCGACCGGGGTATCCGAGATGAACTACAACTGCGGCGACGTCGCCGCGCTTCAAGGAACGACACAGCATGCCCGGTTTCTTCTCTCGTCTATTCGGCCGTTCGAGCACCTCCGCGACCGATCGTTCCGCTGCGGAATCGGCGGCGCCGTCGTCTCGAGAGGCAACGTCCGAGCAGGGGCGACGAGACGCGCTGGACATGGACATCTTCCCAGCCATTGCCGTTCCCGCTGTCGCAGAATGGACACCGCGTGTCGCGGAATTCTGGGTGGACCGGAGCGCGCACGTACTCGAACGGCTGCGCCGTGAGTGGCAACGCAACCCGGACTGCGCCAAATGGCCCGACGTGGAATTGCTGCTGGCCGATCTGGCGGCACCCCCTGAGGCGTTGGTTCGCCAGTTGCCGGCAGCCGCGCGCGACGCGATGGCGCTCTGCGACAACGCCGATCTCGCGCGGAGCGAACTGAGCGACCGTCTCAGTCGTGACCCGTCGCTGGTGCAAGGGCTCCTTCGTCAAGCCAACGGTGCCTTCTATGGGGCAGGGCTCGCTCCCATTTTGCGCGTCGACGCCGCCATCGACCGGATCGGAATCGCGGGCACGCGCGCGGTCGTGCTCGCGGCCTGCGTGGACGGCCTCCTCAGCAAGCCCGGCGCCCCGTACGATGGCATGCTCGCCAGCGTCTGGGCCCACATGGTCAGCGCGGGGCCGATCGCCCGCTCGCTGGCGTCGCAGTTCGGGGCGGACCCTGAAGAAGCTTTTGCCGTCGCGCTGCTCCACGATGTCGGCAAACTGGTCATCTTCGACCGGATTTCTGCGCTGCGCACTGCTCAGCGCCGCTCGGTGAACCTGCCGGATGCCTGGCTCGCGCTGCTCATCGAACAGCTGCACGAGCCGCTCGGCGCCCTCGCCGCGCACCGTTGGGGCCTCGGCGCCCGCGCGGCGGATGCGATCGGCTCACACCATCGTCGCGAGCGGCCGGCGCTCCGTCATCCGCTGGCCGAAACATTGTTCCTCGCCGAGCGAGCCGACCATGCCGCGCGTGAACACGAGCGCTTCGATTTCGACGGCGTGTGGGGACTGGGGCAGCTCCCCGGCGATCCGTTGACCGCACGCGGCATTCTGGGGCGACACCTCCAAGCGGCGTAACAGAACGGCAAAATCACCAAAAGCGGAAAACTAGGAGTTTCGCAGAACTGTGATCCGAGCCATATATACAGTCCTTCTTGTTCGCCTAATTTGACGACTCATGAGTTACCTCCGGTGTACATCGTGCGGTTCGAAAGCGCTGAGTGCGGCTTCCCAATGCCCGCGCTGCGCTGAGCCGTTCGATCTGATCGATGGTCGTGGCATTCGCGCGCCGCTCAAGCAGTGCAGCGGTTGCGGGATCATGCATCGGCGAGATCGGGCCTGTCATTGGTGCGGCGACCGTGTACCGACCAATTGGCGCTCGGCACGTTCGCTTGGAGTGGCGGCTGGTTTGGTGTGCATGGCGCTGGGGTCTGTCGGCGCGTACACGTTTCGTGACTCGATCCGCGACGGTCTGACGATGGTCGCGACCCGGGCATTCGCGCCCGGCGCAGCAAGCGTATCGACCGTTCGGCTGACCGATACTCCGACGCGCGCAACGACTTCGGAGCCAGCGTCGCCGGGCATCGTCAGCGCGGCGGTTACGCCGGAAACGTTGCCGGTAGTCGATTCGCTCAAGAGCGCGACGATGCTCGCGTCAGTCGCCGACTCCATCGTCTGGATTCCGGCCGTGGCGCGCACGTGGGTGAACGTGCGCAACGATGCGAGCCGTGTTGGCAATGTGGTCGGCGTCATCAATCCGTCCGCGCGCGCAATGCTCGGCACCACGCGCGCCGGCTGGCGTCAGGTCAAATCGCCAGACGTGAGCGGGTGGGTCGACCCCAAGCTCTTCGAACGCGACTCGACGCGCAGTCGCGGCCTGTAGTCGCCGTCGCGACTCCGTATTCGTTGCGACTGATCGCCCGTGAGCGAGTTGCCGCTCGCGTTTCCTGAACGACTGGCCAGTACGCTGCGCACTCGCGGCTGGCGCACTCGGTTTGCTCCGGCCCCAACGGGATATCTGCATCTCGGACACCTCGTCAATGCCATACACGTTTGGGGCATCGCACGCGCGTATGGTGGCACCGTCGTGCTGCGCATCGAAGACCACGATCGTACGCGCTGTCAGCCGGAATTCGAACACGCCGTGCTCGACGATCTGGACTGGCTGGGCCTCGACGCCGATATCGCACCGCGCGCGTCATTCGCCAAACACCCGCACCTGCATCGGCAGTCCGATCAGGACGCACGATACCAGCAAGCGCTCGATGCGCTCGAGCAACGCGGACTCGTGTACGCGTGTCAATGTACGCGTCGCGATATCGCGCAGCTTGTCGCGCGCGCGCCTGGCGAGGAAGCGCGCTATCCCGGTACCTGTCGCACTGCGCACGTCGCAGGCACCGCAACATTTGCTCGGCGCGTACAGCTCGATCCGGGCGACGAAATATTTGACGATCTGCGACTCGGACGTTTTGTGCAGGATCCGTCAGTGCAGTGCGGCGATGTGCTGGTGCGTGATCGACATGCCAACTTCACGTATCAATTCGCCGTGACGGTCGATGACTTTGCCCAAAATATCGACCTGATCATTCGCGGAAAGGATTTGCTGTCGTCCACCGGACGCCAACGGCGACTCGCACGGCTCCTCGGTCGCACGTCGTTGCCGCTCACATTGCATCACGCGCTGTTGCACAGACCCGATGGCGCGAAGCTGAGCAAGGCCAGCGGCGACACGTCACTTCGCGAGCTCCGACGAGCCGGCGCAACTGCCGCGCAGTTGATGGGTGATGTCGCGTGTCGCGTCGGCTTGCAAAAAACGCCGCGATCGATCCATGCGGAGGATCTCGCGGCGTTGTTCGTGTGACTGTTTGCGCAAAAGCTTATGTGACTGGCTGCTCTCTAACGTATCGACGCGCCACCGTCATCGGTCGCGCGTCAATCGATCGTGCCGTTAACGCACGCCCAGCATGCCGAGCACCGCGAGCATCACCCACTGCGGTCCTTTAAAACCATCGGTGCGGTCGTCGTACCATTCATCGAGTGAATGCGCGCCTTTGCCAATGCCGCCGCCGTCGAGTGTCAGCGCCGGAATGCCGAGATTCATGGCGATGTTCGCGTCGGTGCTGCTGATCGTGAGTGGCGAGTAGACATTCATGACTTTGGATGCTGCGAGCGCGATACGTACGACGCTCGCAGTGTCCGGCGTCCTACCGGCGGGGCGAAGGCCGATCGTGTCGATGCGCATGGACAACGGCACCTTGGATTGCGGCCAGCGCGCGCGCTCTTCGTCGAGTGCTTGGCGGAGTGCCGCTTGCAATCGCCCATCGATGTTGGCAAGTGCGGTCGCCGACTCACTGCGTAAATCCACCTCCATCACGCCCTTGTCGGGAATCGAGTTCACCGACGTCCCACCGGAGACGATACCGACATTGAACGTCACTTTCGGTTCGGTCGTCGCCTGCAGGTCGGCGATCTTCGCGATCGCGCGCCCCATCGCATGAATGGGATTCGGCATCCCGAAGGCGCCGTACGAGTGCCCACCGGGCCCGACGTAGCTGACACGATACCGATTGCTGCCGACGCCACCGTTGGTAATGCCGAAGCCCGTGCCATCGATCGAGAGAAATGTGTCGATCGAATCCTTGAGCGGCGTCCGAAAAATCGCGCGCACGCCGCGCAGGTTACCGGGGCCTTCTTCGCCTACCGTTGCCACGACGAGCAGTCGACCTGCGAACGGCACCTTCGCCGCGGTGATCTGTTTGACGACGGTGAGCAGCACGGCCAGTCCGCGACAATCATCGCCAATGCCCGGCCCGGACAGCTTGGAGCCATCGCGTTTGACTTTGACGTCGGTGCCTTCGGGGAAGACCGTATCCTGATGCCCGCTGAGGAGCACGGTCGGGCCCGGGAGCGCACCGCGTAATTCGCCGATGACATTGCCTTCGGCGTCGATGCGCACCTGTTGCACACCGAGCGCGACGAACCGATCACGAAGGGCACGTCCACGCGCGGCTTCCTTGAATGGCGGCGCGGGAATTTCGCACAGCGATACTTGCTGATCGAGCGTCCAACTGTTGTCACGTTCGATGGCGGCGAGCGCTTGCACGACCGCCGGATGCTTGGCGATGGCGGCGACGTCCGGCGTGCTGACTTTCGCGGCAGAGCGAGTGCCCTGTGCCGCAAGCGGCGCAATCGCGCCAAGCAGCAAGGCCGCCAACGCGCGTGCGTGAAACTTCGAGACAGCAACCGCGCGAAAGCGCTGGTGAGTGATGTTGCGCATACTTTAACGAACCCCTGCAGCAATGGTGATTGAGCGAGTCGTGCGTCCGCGCATCAACTGATGGTCAACGTGCCAGCGGTTGCATCGGCGACCACGGTGTACTCCTGCAGGCTCGACGTCGGCTGCCCACCACGCCACGCGCCGGTACTGCTGAACTGTGCTTCATGGTTTGGGCAGATGAAACCGCCGCTTACAACGGAGATGGTCGTGCCTTGATGCGGGCACACCATCGAAAACGCGCGATAGGTGCCACTGCTCGCGCGCACCACGGCGACCGGCCCACTAGCGCCTGAGACGCGTGCGATGCCACCAACGGTGGCCAGCGCGGCGTAGTCGCCGGTCTTAATCGTGAAGGGGCTGATCGCGCCCGAGCCAGATCCGCCGAGCACGCCGTTGCCACACGCCGACGCGAGGACCGCGGCGACGGCGAGCAGTCCGCCGTTACCGAGAAACGCACGTCGATCGATACATGGCGAGACACAGAGCGGCGGCGCCACATCCTTGGGGGTGGATGTGGTCGTCACTTGCGGCAGGGACTTCATGGTGACTCCGGAAACGGGGTACTGCGCATGAACGAAGGAGGGACAAAAAACCCAGTTACAGCTTGACCTTCGCGGCGGCCCATTTGTCGGGCTCTTCATCGCTCAAGAACGCGACGGCCGGGTCGACGACGACCGCGTCACCGGCCCGAGCGATCGACAAACGATCCATGTTGCGCGTCGCCTTCCCGCTCTTCTCTATATACGTGCCGTTCGCCAAGTATTTCGACTTGTGGCGCGAGCACGCGAAGCCACCACCGCCGGGAATTGCGCGGAGCGCCGTATTCTGATGCGGGCACGAGAGCGCGAAGGCGTATACCTCACCGGCCGCACGGCAAAGAATCACTTCGTTCGTGCTGTCGATGGACACGCTGTCCGTCGCGGGGATCGGGTACTTGATCGTGCCCGCCGCGCCACGCGGCTCCATCGCTGACAGTTCACGCATCGGACCGAGCGCCGAGACGCCCGCGAGCACCGCAGCTGCCGTGACCGCGTCGCGCAGAAAGGCGCGCCGACCGACAAAACAGGTGGCAGCGCAGTCGTCGGCGTGATCGTTGTTCGTCGTGGTCATGAAATCGAGTGCGAAAGGATGATGGAATGCGAAACGCGGTCAGCTATTCGTCAGCACGACACCCAAAATCAGCGTAGCAAACCACCCGGCCAGGCTGACACCAGCCGAGCTGCGAATACCACCCCATTCCTGCTTCGGAAAGGGCACCGGCATTTCTGCGGTACGAATTGGCGCACCGTCGAGACGCGTGATGACGGCACGCTCCGCACGTTGCATCCGGATGCCGTTGAGCATGAGGGCCGCGAAAGCCGCCATCTTGGCCCAGAAGACTAAGGACACGGCGAACGTACCGACGTCCGACGCCAGGAGTGCTACACCGGATAGGACGGTCAGTCCCAAGGACCAGATCACCACTGAATGCGTGGTACCCAGGTCCGCGACCACGGCGCGCACCGCGTCGGCGGTGCCGGGTGCCGAACGCAGGATGGCGCGATCGGCAGCGATGGCCATGCCGCCGCCCGTGAACATCGCGACGATGTGCAGCGTGATCACGCTCGTGGACAACACACGGCTATCGGAATACAAGTCGGCCCAGGGCTGCACGAGCCCAGAGACGGAATCGATCAGTGCAGCGGTATCGAGCAGCATGATGTTTCGGTAGGAGGTATCAATTGCCAATCAGCATGATGAGCCAGCTGAACGTCGAGACACCCATCGAGGCAAGGGCGACATTCCGGTGCTCGAGACGCTTGGCTCGCGACTGCTCGGCATCGTTGGCGAGTTGTGTACCCGCGTAGACAAAACCGGCGCTGGCCGCAGTGAACAGCACACTATGCACAATTCGACGCGTGCGCCCGTTGGGATCGTGCCGTCCTTCCCAAAGATTCCACGCGCCGGTGAACGTGTTGGCGGTAAACAGGATCGCCGCACCGGTCGCGGCCGGCCCGTGGATGTTGCGCGCCCAAGACGGGGCAGCGGTATTCTTGTCGAGGATCTGCTGGCCGCTGAAGTACGAGGCGGCAAACAGCGGCAACATCGCCCAGCTCATGCGCCGATGGATGGTGAGGCGCGTATCATAGCCATCGCTGTACACAAACGCCTTTTGCCGCGGCTTGCGCACCGTATCGCTTGGCGACACGGTATCGTTCACCCACCGCAGGTGTAGTCCGGCCGGCAACGCGACGCTCAGTGTCATATTCGCAGGCAGGACTGAATCGGGGCGTACCGCGGACGAATCCGGATTGGAGTGCAGCGGACCAGCCGCGAACGATTGAAAGGCGACGAACACCGCAACCGCGGCGGTGGACAAAGGCAACATGCGAAGGAATCCGGCGTAGGAGAAACCCACAGCGATACGTGAACGATAGTGCGCGGTCCTCAACACACCATGAATGAGCTTCAGGTCGCCGTAACTTCACGCGCAGCGCGACCAGAACGCTGACGGCAGACGAGACGGTCCTGACAGGACGTTTATTCCGAGCGTATACCGCTCCGGTCGTAATGTCGCGCTCTGCTCACCCAACACGCGAGCTGCCTCTCGCCCCTAGTTACCGCAGAACGGAACGAGATGTCTAACGAACGCGGGCCCACACCACCGTTGCATCATCGCCCATCGGGTGGCTTTCAAAACCCGTGGGCCACGGCCGAGCGTCCGGCGGAGCGCGCGAGCGTGCTGCGATGGGCGATCGAGCGCATGTTCAAGCGCACATCGGACCCGTCCAAGCATGTGCTCCCGCGTGTCACACCGGTGTTGCCGGACACGAATGCGTTGGCGGGTACGATCGCGGCCACCTGGCTTGGGCACTCGACCGTGCTGCTACAGGTTGCGGGGCTCAACATTCTCACCGATCCCGTTTGGGCGCGACGCGTATCGCCCGTTGCGTTCGCCGGGCCGTCGCGCTGGGTGCCACCAACGCTCCCGATCAACGCGCTGCCACCAATTCATGTGGTGCTCCAATCCCACGATCACTATGACCACTTCGATCGTGCGGCGACGCGAGCAATCGCGAGGCGCAATCCCGATGCACTGTGGTGTGTGCCCCTTGGCATGCGGGCATCGGTCGCGCGCTGTGGTGTGCGACGGATCACCGAACAGGATTGGTGGGAGGCGACGACGCATGACTCCAATGCGGGCGCGGGCGCCGCGCAGGAGGTCCGCGTCCAAGCCGTGCCGGCGCAGCACTTCAGTGGACGCGGGCTGACCGATCACGACCGCGCGCTCTGGTGCGGCTGGGTTATCGAAGTTGACGGGCGCCGGATCTACTACGCGGGCGATTCTGCGATGCATCCGGAGTTCGGCACGATTGCGTCGCGATCAGGCCCATTCGATCTGACCATGATTCCGATCGGCGCGTACGACCCGCGCTGGTTCATGCGTGCGGTGCACATGAATCCTGAAGAAGCAGTCGCAGCGTGGCAAAGCATCGCCGACGTGCAACGCGACACGCATCATCGCGCACCGCCGCCGATGCTCTGTATTCACTGGGGTACATACAAGCTCACCGATGAGCCGATGGACGAACCGCCCAAGCGCACCGCTGCCGTATGGGCGGCGGCAGGGCTGCACGCTGACCTCCTCTGGATTTCAGCCCACGGCGAGACGCGACACACGTTGATCGCAGCCTCCGGCGACGCGACACGGCCAGTGGGCACGGACGATCCTATCGGCCCAACCAGTAACTCGCCTTGATGAGGAACGTGTTGTCCGGCCAAGCGCGAAACAGTCCGCGAAAGTCACGCCCTGCCTGAAAGCTCCCCGGATTGACGCTGTCCTGTGTGCGCCCTTGCTGCCACACGGCAAAGATCGTCGATCCGGGGCGGTACTCCCAACGCACCACAAGATTGGTTCGCAACTGCTTGTAGTTGAACGAACCCGGATCGCCGCCGTCATACGGCGCATAGCGGTCGCCGAATCGTTCGGCGCGCGGCGCACGTACCTGTCGCCAATCGAGATAGCGCCCCGAGGTCACGAACGGCTGCGCATAGAGCTGGAGCGACAGCGTCGGCGTAGCCGTGACGTCGAGACGCGCGGTGATCGATGCGGTGTTCTGATCGAGGCGCGCGATGGTGTAGTGCGTACTGTCGTTGCCGACGACGCCGAAGTTGCCGTTGAACTGCGTATCGTTCGTGCTGCGATTGAAGTCGACGCCAACCGAGCCTTGCACACGGCTACTGCCGCGAAAGCTGACTTCCGGACTGAGGCTCAAGCTGTACGACCGACCCGCGTCGCTCCGATTCCAGAAGAGATTGAGCCCCGGCACCAGCACTCGGCGCGGGTCGAGCGAGACGCCCGACCAGCCGAACAGCGATGGCGATTGACGCACCGCCGGTCCACCACGCGTTGCGCGATCATCGAACGTCGGGAGCAGATTGTCCGCGCCGATGCCGCCGTACACGCTCCAGAAATTCTTGAGCTCCGCATTCGTGTTCACGTTGCCCCCGGCGCCAATGCGCAATCCGTCCGCCGTCCACTGATTCGACTGATTGAAGTTGACACTGGCACGGCGATAAAACGCCGCCGGCTTTTGCGTGGCGAGCTGGAACCAGTTGCTCCACGACTGCGTGTCGGCGCGGCGCAGGTAGCCCACATCGTTGATCTCAAACCCCGGACCAACGCGTCGGTAGCTGGTCGAGAATCGCGTGAAGCCACCGCCATTCTTGTTGAGCGAAATCTGACCGGCCCAACCGCTGAGCGAGGTGCGGGTCGGGTCGAGCGAGAGCGTGCCGTCGGGACGCTGGAATTGCTGTACGCTGCTGGCCTGCGTGAGGGCGATGGCGGAGTCAGACCCACTGACGCGACTGGCGGCGAGAAACCCCTTCAACTCGAAGCGCCCTTGTCCGAAGCGGTGCTTACCGTCAACGCCGACCACGTACGATTGCTCCCGTAATGCTCCTTGTGTCCATTGGTCCAACGTCCGGTTGATACCGGTGAGCATACCGCCGAACACGGTGTTCCCCTTGTCGAGCTCCTGCACGGCCCGCGCGACCAGATAGTTTGCGCGCGGCTCGACGGTTCGCTGCTCGGTACCCACCTCGCGATCCGTCACGGCATCGAGAAAACCCAGTGACAGACCACTCGTGAGCCGGCCAGTGAGTTTGGCGGCACCGAGAATTGTCGTGTTCCGTGGCGTGGACACGTCCCCATAGTCCCCTCGCAGTTGCGGGGAACGTCCGATCCGTCGTGGGTAGAACAGGCCGGTGCAGGCACCATCATTGCAGTCGAGATCAAAGCTGAAGATGCTGGCGCCTTCGAGAAAGAACGGGCGGCGTTCCTGAAAGGCCTGTTCGAAGGCGCTGAGATTGAGCACGGCGGGGTCCGCTTCGACCTGTCCAAAATCCGGGTTGATCGTGGCATCGAGCGTCAAACTTCCCCCCAAGCCGTACTTCACATCGACACCTGCCGACTGCTCCTGCGAGCGCGACATATCGTTCCCACGCACTTGGGACACGTTGCGTTCGACCAAGTACGGACGCACTTCGAGTCGCCTCGGCGATGGCAGGGCGCCCAGTCCGGTGACATCACCGAATTGCGAGACAACGCCGGTTTGCGAACGACGGAGCAGCGGCCAGCTATACTGCTCGCGGGTGCGAGCGACGTCGCGCGTGATCATGATGCCGAACTGCTGGTCACTGCGCGGCGCGAAGCGCAGTTGGCCAAGTGGGATGCGAAATTCCGCGGTCCAGCCAAGCGAGTCGATCGTCGTTTTCGCGTCCCACACGCCATCCCACGACGGATCTTCTGTGCCATCGTTGAACATGTAGCGGTCGCGCTGGACTCCAGCGGGATTGACCGCAAAGAGAAATGCCGTGCGGCGGTCGTGATACGAGTCGATCGCGACGGTGAGATAGTCGGACGCGGTTTGGACGTCGCGGCGGCTCAGCAAGCCGACGATCGAATCGGGATGTGGGTCGTAGGCGCGCACGTGGACGTAGACGTTCCGATCGTCGAAGAGCACACGCGCTTCGGTCGCGAACGTCGGATCACCGTTTTCCGTCGGGGAGTAGACGCGAAAGCCAGTGATCACCGTCGCATCTTTCCACGCCGGATCGTCTGCGCGTCCATCGATGACGATCGCCGCACGGGTGCGAACGGCTCTGGTCGCGCGCGACGCAGGTGCCGGGTCACGCGGAGCGACAGCTGTCGCACCCGCATTGCTCGGGACCGGTTGCGCGGCGAGCTGGAGTGCAAACAAAAGAGTCGTCGGGAAGAGCATGGTTGCGCAGCGGGGGGAGGGGCGACAGGAACCTGCGCTTATGAGACAGTACGAATCGCGCGAGGGTTTGTGTCGAGAGATGACAGCTTGCGGCGTGGGCCGAGCCGAGATGGCGACAGGACGTCCCTTCGATGAAATTGCGGCACGCATGATCTCAGCAATTATCAGAACTCGGCGCGACGGCCGATTGTCACATCGACTTCGGCAGTCGGCGTTTCGGCGTCCGAGCGTAATCGTGCGGCTCCTACTGTCGCTCTCCATCGCCGTGACCTCGCGGGTGAACGCGCAGATCGTGCGTCGTTGCGACGCGGGCGCGCGCGTGCGAGCCGTCGAATTCAACGGCAGCCCCCGTTTCGATGCGACGACCCTCGCGGCCACGATCGTCACGCAGTCGCCCTCGTTCGCCGTGCGTGTGCTGCACTTTGGTACGCTGTCGTGCGCGGACACACTCGAAATCCAGCGCGACGCGTTACGGATCGCCGTGCTTCATCGACAGGCTGGGTGGTTCCTTGCCTCGGTGACGCCACAGTATCGGCGTGCGCCCAACGGCGTGCGCATCCGCTTCGTCATCTCCGCAGGCACCGTGGCCACGATCGACACGGTGCGCGTCGAGGGACTTCCGTTGCGCGCGACGGGTGGCACGTTTGACGATCCGTTACGTGCGTTGCAGGGGCGTCGCTTCGACCGCGTCCGCGTCGATTCGGCGATCAACGAGGTGCTTACACAATTGCGCGATGCCGGATATGCGCGCGCCCCGCGTCCCGAGAACGCGATTGTCATCGACACCGCGACCGCGAAGGCATCGCTTGCGTTGCGCTTCGCCCCCGGTCGTGTGACACGACTCGGGGAGGTCTCGATCAACGTGCAGCATCTCGATTCGCTGCATTCGCGTGTGGATTCGGTGGCCGTCGCGCGACTGGTACAATTGCAGCCGGGGCAGCGCTTCCGCGCGTCATCGATTTTGGATGCGCAGCGTGCGCTCTACCGCACGGAAGCGTTTCGTCTTGTACTCATCGACACGCTGACACCGATTGGGGTGGGGAAGGATTCGCTCATCGACCTCCGCATCGGCCTCGCCGAAGCGCCCGTCCGCTCGGCTCGCGTAGGGCTGGGTTGGGCGACGCAGGACTGTATTCGTGCGCAGGCTCGCATCAGCGATCGCGGATTCTTCGGCCTTGGGCGTCGCGTCGAGCTCTCCGCACGTGCATCAAAGATCGGGATTGGCGCGCCAGCAGATTTCGCACCCGGCGTGTGTGCTGGTGCGCTCCAGAATGACCCGTTCAGCGCGAAGCTCAACTACTATGTGGGGAGTACGCTTTCCGATACCCGTCTCTTCGGATACGCGTTGGCCCCGCGCGTCACCGTGTACAGCGAACGTCGCGGTGAGCCGTTTGCGTACCTGCGTGAGACGACCATCGGTAGCGTCGTGGAAGTGTCAGGGCAGATCGATCGCCGGACGACGCAGACGTCGGGCTTTCAATTCGAAGACGGACGCACCATCACCGATCCCGTCATTTCGTGCGAGCGGTTCGCGCAATGTCGTCCCGAGGACTACGCGCTCAACTTCTTCGGGCGCGGACTCGGCATCATCAGCACCAGCGTCTCGCACGATCGGACTAACGATCCGACCAACCCCTCGAGCGGCGCGCGGCTGCGCGGTGAGCTGCGCGCGGGTCAAACGTTTTCCTCGCTGGTGTCGTCGCTGCGATTTTATCGCGTCAGCATCGAGGCGTCGGTGTATCAGCGGTTATTCAAAGGCATTGTGGCGATGCGCGTGCAGTTTGCCCGCGACTTTGCGCCAGGCGCGCAATTGGTCGATGGTTCGCCACTCATTCCCCAGCAGGAGCGCTTGTTCGCTGGCGGTCAGAGTTCGGTGCGCGGCTTTCAACAGAACCTGCTTGGTCCGCTCGTATACGTCGTGGATAGCGTGAAGCGCACGGTGAGCGCATCAGGCGACTCAGTCGTCGAGGTCATCCCGGGCCGTGGCTACACGCGCGCGGTGGCGCGCGGCGGCACGGCGTTACTCGTGGCGAATCTTGAATGGAGACGCCCGATACGCTGGATTTCGTCTGCGCTACAGGGCGCGATGTTCGTTGATGCCGGTAACGTGTGGGAAGGTGGGTCGGAGCCATTTCGCGTCAGTGATTTGCGGGTAACGCCAGGAATCGGACTTCGGTTGAGCACACCGGTCGGGCCGTTCCGCGTCGACGTTGGCTATTCGCCATACCCACCAACGGCTGGTCGTGCGCTCTACTTCACCGCCAAAGACGCCAACGGCAACAACGGCACCATCCAGTGCGCAAGTCCGGGCAACTCGGTGTCCGTCGACCCGAACAATCCGGGCAGTATTTTCGACTGTCCCAGCACGTATCGACCGCCGAGTCCGAAGACGCTGCTTTCACGATTGGTCTTTCACTTTGGACTGGGGCAGGCGTTTTGACGCTCACACCGGTTCAGCGTCGGCTCTGGTGGGCCGCTGGGCTCTTGGTCGCACTCATCGGCGGGCCGTCGCTCGCGTATGTCATCGCCACCGATAGCGATCGTGGACGCGCGTTCCTCCTCGGCGTGGTGCAGCATCAGGCGACAAAGATTTTCGGTGGCCGCGCATCAATTACAGTCGGCGTCCTGCGGAACATCGGCCTGACGAGCATCAGTGCGCTCGACGTCTCGCTGCTCGACTCGGCGGGCGTTGCCGTCGTGCATGCAGACAGTGTCGACGGCACGGTCGATCTTGCAGGGATTCTGTTCAGCAAGGCGATTCACGTGCGTCAGGCAGCGCTGCGAGGCGTGAAGCTCGATCTGCGGCAGGATGCGCGGGGCCCGTGGAACATCGCGCATATCATTTCCGGCGACACGACTCCAGCGTCGCCGAATGCGAAGCCAGGATACGGCAACAACATCCGCATCGACGCGCTTACCCTGCGCAACGTCGCGATCACCACGATTGCACCGTGGGCACCAAACGTGTTGTTCACTGGCACCGCGCGCGACAGTGTGATTGCCGCGCGCGACAGCCTGCATGATCTGGTACGCAAGCCAACCGGGCTGTTCGAGCGTCGCTCCATCAAACTGACGCGTGTCGTATCGCATGACGCGATCATCGCGCAGCCGTCGCATGCGCCGTCGTCGATTCAGATCGATACGTTGTTCGGCGCGATCTCCGATCCTCCAATCACATTCGTGCAGGCGGCGGGCCAGCTTCGGTGGACGTCCGATTCGCTGATGCTCAACCTGCCGTCCGTCGCGCTTCCGGCGTCGACCGGCAGTGCCGTCGGGAGCATCTCGTGGCACGATAAGGGACCGCTGCGGTACGACGTCTTGGTCAAGGCGAAAGCGGGACTCTCTGATCTGCAATGGATATGGGATGTGCTGCCCAACACGGGCGGCGGTACGGCCAACATTCGCATGCACACACTGGCCGACGCCAACAACGCCGAGTATCAGCTCACCGATCTCGATGTGCGCAGCATGGAGTCGCACATTGCCGGAAAAATCAGCGTCACGACGCGCGTCAAAGATCTGTTGCTGCACCACGTTGATCTCGCGTTCGCACCGCTGCAGAGC
Organism: Gemmatimonadales bacterium; assembly: GCA_038319245.1. GTDB lineage: Bacteria > Gemmatimonadota > Gemmatimonadetes > Gemmatimonadales > Gemmatimonadaceae > Gemmatimonas. Next base: position 3,302 of record JBBQDB010000034.1, on the reverse strand, counting down.
GACTTGATGCGACGGCTGAGTTACGGCGTGGTGCCGGATACGGTGCGCGGCACCCTCGACGGCAAGCTCGTTGCAGTCGCGGGCGGCCCACTGCGAGCCTTCGTGATCGACACGCTCCGCGCACGCTTCGTCGATGCGCGCCTTGCGGGCGCGATGTCGTCGATCGATCTCAGTGGTACCGTCGGATTGGGTGCAAATCCGACCGGCCACCGTCTCACGATTCGATCACTCATTGCCGACCTGCGCACGGCGCGCACACTCGCAAAAACGCCGTCGCCAACCCTGTCGTCGCTCGATGGCGTCTTGTCCGCGAGCGGACAGATCGCCAACGCGTCGCTGACGAACGTCGCCGCGACGCAGCTCTCGCTGATCTGGACCGATGGTGTCGGGAATCGATCGATCATTCGCGGTGATGCCACACTGGGCTTCGGACCGCGCAACGCACCGATCGAAACTGCGCTGCAGATTGACGCGCTCTCCATGCGCGCGCTGGCCCGTATCGATACAACGCTGGGCGTGCGCGCAGACCTCACCGGGAATCTGCGTACGACGGGGACGCTCGAAGCACTCGGTTGGACGGCAACGATCGGCGCGGTCGGTGATGGCGTGTTTGATTTGCACGGTAACGCGTCGTTAGTCGACAACGCGTGGCGGGTGACCGCTGCTGGTGCCGTGACCGCGCTCAATGCGCGTCTCTGGACGATGCAGAATGCCACGCCGGCGACGTCGGTTGATGGCACACTGCAGCTGAGCGCTGCCGGTACTCGCGCCAAAGATGGGACGACGGTGCTCGAACAGGCCGGTGCGATCGTGAATCTGAGGCAGTCGGCGTCCGACGAACGCCCGGCGTTTGATCTCGTCGCTTCGGCTCAACTCGATGCACAGCGCCTGCGCGTTGACTCAGCGATGATGCATGTGGGCGGTGTAACGTTTGGCGTACACGGTGCGTTGGCCCGCCAGGCCCCAGCGTTCGACACGTTGCAGGTATCGGCGGCAGCGGATTCGCTGCAACGCGTGCAGGCGCAACTGACGCGGCTGGCCGCCATGCTCGCACCGATGGATTCCGCGCTCGCGCAGACGCTCCGCGGCTATGCTGCCGACACGCTGCTCGGTCAGCTGTCGATGTCCGGTTTCCTCGTCGGCGCGCTTCCCGACTTCAGTGCGACCGTTGCCGTTGGCGGCAGCGATCTACAAGTCGGTGCGATTCGACTCGAGCGCATCTTCGGCTCATTGCACGCTGATAAGGTGCGGACCGCGTCAACCTTTGCGGGCGCCGCCACTGCCGATGGTGTCGACGGGTTCGGTGCGGTGCGTATTGCTTCCGCCGAGTTTAAGGTCCTCGACGCGAGCCCTGACAGCGGAAAGTTGGTGCTCGATGTGAGCTCACGTAACGCGGCGCATCTCGTCCTTCGTGGTGGTTTTCTTCGTGCGGCCGGTGCGACGGATGTCGCCCTGGATTCACTGCGATTCCAGTACGACAGCACGACCTGGCGCAATTTCCAGCCCGTGCGCGTGCACGCCGATTCGCGTGGGGTTCGCGTCGATTCGCTGGAGCTCCGGTCCACTGCGAAAGGCGTGTTCGGCGTGTCGGCCGACGTGCCGGTCGATGGGCCAATCGCGGCGTTGATGCGCTTTGAACGATTTCCCATCGGCGAGGCCACGACGTTCGCGCTCGGAACCCAACCGTTCGACGGTACGCTCACCGGGACCGCGCTGCTCAGCGGCACACGCAATGCGCCGCTGGTGAACTGGACGCTGCGCGCCGATTCGCTCGGCATCAACGGCACGTACCTGCCGACCATGAGCAGTGACGGCGCGTACGCAGATAAGCGCGTCGTCGCGCGGGCCCGAATTGTCGATACGCTCGGCGGCTCGTTGCATGCTGAAGCGCGCGTGCCGATCGATTTATCGTTGCACGCGGTAGACAAGCGCGTTTTGTCCGACGCGGTGGACGCCGAGATCGTGGCAGACTCGCTTCGGCTTCAGTCGCTCGGATTGATCGTGGACGGTGTAACGAGCGCACGCGGCATCGTGGCTGGTCGGCTGGCGTTGACGGGCACGATGGACCGTCCCATCGCGACCGGGACGATGACGCTCGATCAGTTTGGTGCATCGGTTCCTGCGCTCGGAATCAATCCCGCAGATGGACGCATCGTGCTTCGCGCTGCGCAGGATTCGCTGATCCTCGAGTCGCTGCGCTTTCGGAGTGGTGGCGCCGCCGATACCGTGTTCGCGACCGGCGCGATGCGATTTGCGGCCAAAGAACCGGCAACGATGCATTTGCAGCTCGCGTCGAACAACGTCGAACTGGCGCATCAGCGGGACGGGACGGACTTGAATGTCACGGGAAACATCATTCTCAACGGAGCGCTCAAGCGACCGGCGATGAGTGGTCGCCTCTTCATACCGACTGCCAATCTTGTCATCGACCCGCTCGGCGCGAGTAAGGCGCTCGACCTCACCAGTGCAGGCGCACGTGAACTGCTTGGCGTTGATGAGGTGCCGGTGGCGGCGACGGCGGCGCAGTCGCTCTCGAAGCTCGGGCGTTTCGTCACCGTCGACAACGCGCGCGTTGACTTGGGAAGCGAGGTGTGGGTGCAAACGCCCGAAGCGAAAGTGAAAGTCGCGGGCGGTTTGAATGTGACCATGAGCGGCGACAAGTTGGCGCTCGAAGGCGAGATCGTGGCCAACCGCGGACAGTATCGACTCGACTTGGGCGTCGTGAACCGTAGCTTCGCGGTCGATTCGGGCAGTGTGCGTTTTTTCGGTAGCGACGCGATTTCGCCAACGCTCGACATCAGTGCAACCAACGTCGTGCGCGTCTCGACGGGCGGTGAGATTCCGGTGCGCGTCCACATCGGTGGGTCGCTCGATCGCCCAGTTGTTACGCTGTCCAGCAGTGATCCGCTGTTCGCGAGCGCGCCAGAGTCTGAAATCATTTCACTGCTCATTTTTGGCGCGCCAACGTTCGCGCTCGATGGGCAGAGCCAGAGCACCGTGAAGGCCGTGACCGGCGTGCTGTTGCCGTCGGTTGGTGGGGCAGTGGAGGGCGCGCTGCAACGTCTGCTGCCGGTCTTCAATACCGTGCAGGTGAACACCGCTGGCGGGCAGACCAAGGACGATCTCAGTGCCTATTCGCTGCTCGACAATCTGAGCATCACGGCCGGCAAGCAGATCGGCGAGAAGGCGTTTCTGCGGGTGAATACCGGCGTGTGCCGGAGCACTGGGCAGAGCGCGTCGCTGTGGGGCAGCATCGCCTTCGAATATCGGTTGGCACGCGGACTGTTGGCGCAGGTGGGTGC
>JBBQDB010000033.1:0-32165 GCA_038319245.1 Gemmatimonadales bacterium | reverse complement strand
TTGCCGGATGGCGGCGTGCGTTGGTTGGACGCGTCTGGAGCGAATTCGGACGTCGTGATTTCCACGCGGATGCGTCTTGCCCGGAACGTGACCGGCTATGCGTTCACCGGGCGCGCGCGTGATGGTGAGCGACTGCGAATGCTGGCACAGGTTCGGGATGCGCTGGGTGGCGTGCCGTCGTTGCGCGGCAGCTTACTGCTTCGGCTCGACGACATGGCCATGCAGGATCGTCAGTTGCTGCACGAGCGCCATCTGGTGAGCAAGGAGTTAGCCGGTCTCGATCAGGCGCATCCGCTGCGCACCGGAGCGGCGGTCTTTCTTGGTGAGTCGGTAGGGCTGCTGGTGAACGAGGAGGACCATTTGCGGCTGCAAGCGCTTCGTTCGGGGTTTGCGGTTCCGCAGGCGTTCGAGGATGTGCAGCGGCTCGATCAGGAGCTCGGGGCGCAGGTGCCGTACGCCTTCCATCGCGAATTCGGTTTCCTGACGGCTTGTCCCACGAACACGGGCACGGGACTTCGCGCCTCAGTGCTGATTCACTTGCCAGGTTTGGTGCTGACCAAGGAAATCGGCAAGGTGCTGGCGGGGCTACAGCAGATGGGGCTGACCTACCGCGGTCTGTACGGCGAAGGGAGCGAAGTCGTCGGCAATTTTTTCCAGCTCTCGAATCAAACCACGCTCGGCAGGTCGGAAGACGAGTTACAGGATCTGCTCGTGCGCGTCGTGCGACATGTGATCGAGCGCGAGGAAGAGGCGCGCCGTGTTCTGGTCCGAGACGCTGGATATATTATCGAGGATAAGTTGTGGCGGTCGTACGGCACGCTGCGGTATGCGCGGAGCCTTACGTTCGACGAAGCCATGAATTACCTGAGTGGGGTACGACTGGCGGTTGGTTTGAAACTGATCACTGGTCTCAGTGTATACACGCTCAACAAGCTCCTGATCTTTGCACAGTCAGCGCATTTAGCCCACCTCGAGGGGCGCGCGCTGACGGAAGGCGAGGCGAATTTGGCTCGCGCCCGATTTGTGCGTGACGCGCTGGTGAACGAAGGCGGCGGAGTCGAATGATCCGCTTCCACCCGACCCTGAGGGGACGATGAACGGTTATAACTTCACCGAGCGGGTGCGGAAAGTCCTGGCGATGGCACGCGAGGAAGCCGCACGACTTCATCACGAGTACGTGGGTACCGAGCATATCCTGCTTGGACTGATTCGAGAGGGCGAAGGGGTTGCTGCCGCAGTGTTGCAGAACCTCAATGTCGATCTCGATGACGTCACGCAGAAGATCGAGGAGACGGTCAAGAAGGGGAAAGCGGCGCAGGCCACTGGCCCGGATTTGCCGTATACATCGCGCGCCAAGAAGGTCCTCGAATTGGCGATGGCCGAAGCGCGCGATCTCAATCACAGCTATGTCGGCACGGAGCATCTGCTCCTTGGTCTTCTTCGCGAAGAGAAGGGGATCGCCGCACAGGTGTTGACCGATGCCGGGGTGAATCTCGATGCGGCGCGCGCCGAGACTTTGCGCTTGCTTGGCACCGACATGCCGCAGCCCGGTCAGTCGCCGCAGGCCGAAAAGGCCGGCTCCGGCGGCGGTGCGCCGCCATCCGCTGCGACGCCCAAGGGTGACAAGAAGTCCAAGACGCCGGCACTCGACCACTTCTGTCGCGATCTGACGCAGCTCGCGGCCGAAGGCCAGCTCGATCCGACCATCGGACGGGCAAAGGAAATCGAGCGCGTCATGGAAGTCCTGACGCGGCGGAAGAAGAACAACCCGGTGTTGATCGGCGAACCCGGTGTGGGCAAGACGGCGATCGTGGAAGGGCTCGCGCAGCTCATCGCGAATGGTGAGTGCCCCGAGAACCTGCGCGACAACCGCGTGTTGTCGCTGGACATGGCAGCCGTGATTGCGGGCACCAAGTACCGCGGACAGTTCGAAGAGCGGCTCAAGGCCGTCATGAACGAGATCGCGCAGAACAAGCAGATCATTCTCTTCATCGACGAGTTGCACACGCTGGTCGGCGCGGGTGCTGCCGAAGGCGCAATCGACGCGAGCAACATGCTTAAGCCGGCATTGGCGCGCGGCGAATTGCAGTGCGTGGGCGCGTCGACACTCAACGAGTACCGGAAGTACATCGAGAAAGACGGTGCGCTCGAGCGTCGCTTCCAGACCGTGGTGGTTGATCCGCCTTCGATCGATGAGACCGTGCAGATCCTGCAGGGCCTTCGCAAGAAGTACGAAGATCATCACCGCGTGAACATTCCCGACTCGACGCTCGTCGCGGCGGCAAAGCTTTCGGAGCGTTACATCACCGATCGCTTCTTACCGGACAAAGCGATCGACGTCATTGACGAGGCAGGCGCGCGGGCGCGGCTCGCGGCGCAGGCGCCGCCACCAGCGGTCGCGGCGCTCAAGGAACAGCTCGAAGGCATCAACGCTGAAAAGGAAGCGGCAGTCCGCGATCAGAATTTCGAGCGCGCGGCATCGTTGCGCGACAACGAGCGCGAGCTGCAGGCGGAGATCCGTCGTAAGCAGGAAGAGTGGGAGCAGCATCGGGCGTCGCATCGGCCGACGTTGGGCGAGGAGGAGATCGCTTTCATCGTGAGCCGTTGGACTGGTATTCCGGTGACGCGTCTGCAAGAAGCCGAAACCAAGCGCTTGCTGCGCATGGAAGATGAGTTGCATCTGTCCGTGGTCGGTCAGGACGAAGCGATCAAGGCGCTTTCGCGCTCGATTCGTCGCAGCCGAGCGGGGCTTAAGGATCCGCGTCGTCCGATCGGCTCGTTCATCTTCTCAGGGCCGACGGGTGTCGGCAAGACGGAGTTGGCGCGCTCGCTCGCCAAGTTCCTGTTTGCTGATGCGTCGGCGTTGATCCGCGTTGACATGAGCGAGTACATGGAAAAGTTCTCCGTGTCGCGGCTGATCGGTGCGCCGCCGGGATATGTCGGTTACGAGGATTCGGGCACGTTAACGAAGGCCGTGCGTCGCAAGCCGTACAGCGTGGTGCTGCTCGACGAAATCGAGAAGGCGCATCCGGATGTGTTCAACATTCTGCTGCAGGTGCTCGATGAGGGTCATCTCACCGACAACTACGGTCGCATGATTGACTTCAAAAACACGGTCGTCATCATGACGTCGAACGTGGGTGCGAAGGACATCACGCGTGGCAAGTCGCTCGGCTTCGCGACGCAAGACAGTCGTGGGGAGTTCGAGCGGATTTCGGATAAGGTGAAGGAAGAAATGGGTCGCGTCTTCAACCCCGAATTCCTGAATCGTCTCGATGACGTCATCGTGTTCCATCCGCTCGGTAAGGAGCATATCTCCAAGATCGTGTCGATTCTGTTCGCTGACGTGCAGAAGCGTCTGGCCGAAGAGGAGTTGACGATCAAGCTGACGGACGCCGCGACGGAGTTTCTGGTGAATCACGGATACGACGAGCATTACGGAGCACGGCCGCTCAAGCGCGCCATCCAGCGCTACATCGAGGATCCTCTCTCGGAGAAGCTCCTCACCGCCGAATTCTCGCGTGGCGATGATATCGAAGTTGATCCGTCGCCGACGGAGAAGGACAAGTTGGAGTTCCGCGTGATGTCCCCATCGCCTAGCCCACAGGCGTGAGCGAGACAGTTTCCGGCGGCCGGACCCTCCCGGGTCCGGCCGCTTGTCTTTTGAGTGTATATTCCACGGCTATGCAGAAACGATTTTCCCTGACATCGGCGACGGCGGCGGCGCTGATCGTACTGGCGGTCGCCCGCCCGACGATCGTGCGTGCTCAAGACGTGAGCAGCCGGTGCGCCTCGCCTGACTCGATCGCGGTCCGCGGCAACAAGCGCGTCGCGGAAGCGAAAATCCGGACGGAAGGCGGTCTCGTTGGGGGAAATCCCACGAATTTTCCGGGCATTCAGCGCGCGATCAAAGCGGTGTACGCGCTGAACGAGTTCGACGCGGTCGACATTGTGTGCGACCTCGAGTCGGTGCCGTCCAAATCGATTGTTGCCATCGTCGTCAAAGAGCGCGCGTTGCTCGGCGACATCAAGGTGGTGGGCGCGAGCAAGGTCTCAGATCGGACCGTCCGTGATCGAATCGACTTGTTGATTGGTCGTCCGATCGATCCACTGCAGGAATCGCGTTCGAAAGCGCGCATCGACTCGGTGTACGAGAGCGCGGGATACTACCTGGCGCGCGTGACGATTGACTCGACGCCGATGTCCGATGGTCGCATCGGTTTGACGTATCGCGTCGACGAGGGGCGACGGCTGGCAATCTCCGGCATCGATATTCTCGGCAACAAAAAGATTAAGGAGTCGGTTATCGTCGACGCGATGAAGACCAAGCCGGAAGGCTTCTGGTTTTTTCGCAAGGGTGAGTTCGACGACGACAAGTACGTTGGTGACTTGGGCGAGCGCATTCCAGCGCTGTTTTCGCGGCTGGGATTTGTGGATATGCGAATCGCGAAAGACACGCTCATCGTTGATCGCGAACGAGGCAAAGGTCTGGTGCAGATCAGCGTGGAAGAGGGACCGCGTTATAAGGTCGGCAAGTTTGAAATCGCTGGCAATCGGCGCTTTCCGACCGATGAACTGCGTCGCTACTACCCGTTCGAAGGTAACGACCCGACGCTGACACAGAAGCTCAAGGGGCTCGTCCTGCGCGAGCAGGCCGCACCGGCTGGCGTGTTTGACCAGAAGCGATGGGATGAAGCCGTCGAAAAGGTGAATACGGCGTACCGAAATGCAGGCTATCTGTATGCACGATTGAACCCGGTCGTCGAGCGCAGCACGGGGCCAGATTCGCAGCCGATCGTCAACTTGCGATGGGATATCGATGAGAAGAATCCGGCGATCGTGAATCGGATCGAGATCCTCGGCAACGATTACACTTCGGACGATTGTATCCGTCGGCAGATCTATCTCGTGCCGGGTGGTGTGTTCAATCAGGAAGCGATGGTGCGCAGCTACCAGAGCATCGGTAACATGAAATTCTTCGAAGAACCGATGCCGTTTCCCGACTATCGCCCGATCAACGATCAGGGTGACGTCGACATTGTATTTCGGATGAAAGAGAAGCGCACCGGCAGTATCAATTTCGGCGCGTCGATGGGGCAGGGTGGTGTGGGCTTTGGTGGTTTCATCGGCCTTGAGCAGCCGAACCTCTTCGGCAAGTGCAAGAGCGGAAAGCTGAACTGGCAGTACGGACGCTTTTATAACGACTTCACGGCGACGTACACCGACCCGGCGCTCCGCGGGAGCCGTGTCTCGGGTGCCATCAGCGCCTATCGGACGCAGTCGCGCTTCGTAATTGGTAATCTTGGCCAGAACATCCGCACCGGTGCACAGGTTCGCCTTGGCCTGCCGGTGCCGTGGTCGTTGTTCTCGACCGCGGCGATTTCGTACAATGGGGAAACGGCGACATTCACCCAAGGTACGGTCGCCACGACCAGCTGCGTCAAGAACTGCATTCGCTCGAATATCGGGCTTGAGTATACGATGGATACGCGCGCGGACTTGCCGTTCGCGACGTCGGGAACGCTGCGGTCGCTTACGACAGATTTCAGCGGTGGCCCGCTTGGCGGCACGGTGAATTTCCAGCGTGTCACCGGAGAGTTTCGGGCCTATGCACCGATCGCTCAGATCGGCGGCAGCAACCCAGGCTCGCAGCCTATCAAGTTCGTTCTTGGCATGACCGCTCGCTCGGGTGCGCTGTTCGGCAACTCGGGGCCGTTCTTCTTCCAGCAGCAGTTTGCGGTTGGCGGTGTGCAGTTTGGTCAGGCGGTTCGTGGCTATCCGGAATTTTCGATCACGCCGCGTGGTTTCAACCCGAACACGGACCAATACCGGTCGGATCCGTCGTCGTTCGGCAATGCATTCATGACAATTACCGGCGAGTTCGGCGTTCGTTTCAACCAACAGCTGTATCTCGACGTATTCACGGATGCCGGTAACAACTGGTCATCCGCGCGACAGATCAATCCTACCCGCCTCTTCCGTTCTGCTGGCGCCGGGGTATCTACCGTCACACCGCTCGGCCCGCTCGGGCTTGACCTGGCGTACGGCTTCGATCGCGTCTCGATCGATCCAGTCACCCTTCGCGCTAAGCCAGACCCGAAGTGGCAGTTCCATTTCCGACTCGGCCAGCTCTTTTAGAGGATTTCAGATGCGTATTTCCACGTTCGTCGGCGCGTGTGCGCTGTTAGTTGGTGCGCCAGTGCTCGCGTCCGCGCAGGCAGCGCAGAAGTTCGCGTTTATCAACTCGCAGGCCATCATGCAGGTTGCCCCGGGTCGTGCCGAGGCCGAGTTGCAGTTTCAGAAGGATATGGAAGGCTTTCGCGCGCAGGTTGCGAAGCTTGGTGATTCGCTGAACGTGCTGCAGGAGGCGTTCAATAAGGAGGAAGCCTCCTTGTCGCCGACGGCGAAGGAAGCGAAGCAGAAAGTCTTGCGTGAGAAGCAGACGGAGTATCAGGATCGCGTCGCCAAGCTGAACGAGCAGGCGCAGGCGCGTGAAGGCGAATTGATGCAGCCGATCCTCGAGGGTGTTCGCAGGGTGCTGGACGAGCTGCGCGCTGACGGCGGGTACTCGTTCATCTTTGATGTGTCGGCTGGTTCGTTCATCGTGTCCGCAGACAAGAACCTCGACATCACGGATCGCGTAGTGTCGAAGCTGAAGCTGCAGGCCCCACGAGCGGCGCCGAAGCCGATGGCGGCGCCGACGAAGCCGACGACCGGCCCGGCGTCGGCACCTGCAGGCATTACGAAGAAGCCGCCCACGCAGTGAGTGAGGGGCCGGGACGGCCTCGCGCGGACGGCGGTGATGAGCGCAAGCTCATCACCGCCGCTGCCGTTGCGGAACAGGTCGGCGGACGATTGGTAGGTGATGCGACCATCGAAATTCGCGGAATCGCTCCGTTGGATCGCGCGTTGCCCGACGAGATCAGTCTGCTCGCGCATGCGCGCTATCTGAATTGGTTCGTCGATACCAAGGCGGGAGTCGTGTTGGTTTCGCCGGAGTTTGCCGACGCCGCGGGATCTCCCGGTGCGCGCATCGTGGTCGACCACCCAATGCGCGCGATGCAGTTCCTGCTTCAGTTCTTCCATCGCGGTGAAGCGCGACCGGTCGGCATTCATCCGACGGCGATCATTTCGGATTCCGCGCGATTGGGCAATGACGTCGTCGTCGAGCCGTTCGCGGTCATTGGTGACCACGTGGTTATCGGTGACCGATCCTGGATCGGTCCGCATGCGGTGATCGGCAACGGGACGACGCTTGGCGTGGATGTGCGGCTGTATGCTCACGCGACGATTTACCAGCGCGTCGAGATCGGCGATCGCGTCGTACTGCACGCTGGATCGTGCGTCGGTCGTGACGGGTTCGGATTTCTGTCAGGGCCGTCGGGTCCAGAGCGTATTCCGCATGTCGGTCGATGCGTCCTTGAGCACGACGTGGAAATCGGCGCGCAGAGCTGTGTAGATCGCGGCAGCATCGACGACACCATCATCGGTGCGTTCACCAAACTCGATAGCTTGGTGCATGTCGCGCATAACGTGCGGATGGGGCGTGGATGTTTCGCGGCCATGGGCGTTGGCATCGCCGGATCGGCGCGCATCGGTAATGGCGTGCAGTTCGGCGGCCAGTCGGGAGCGGGTAATCACGTGAATATCGGTGACGGTGCCTCGATAGCGGCGCGAGGCGGCGCAATCAGCGACGTGCCTGCCAAGGCGACCTACTCGGGTTTTCCTGCACGTCCGCATCGCGAACAGCTTCGCGCCTTGGCCGCGCTGGCGCGACTGCCGGACATCATCAAGCCGCTCGAACGGCTTCTGGCGCGGAGTGGAGTCGAATGAGCGCGCGAGGCGTAGCAACCGGTCTGTCCGGCTCTCCGTTCGGCCTAGCCGGCGCACGACGAACCATCGGGGCGGAAGCCGTAGTCGAAGGGATTGGCCTGCATCTCGGGCAGCCATGTCGCTTGGTGTTCAAGCCGGCGCCAACCGGGTTTGGCGTGCAGTTCCGTCGGAGCGATAAGCCGGAGGCGGCGCTGATCCCGGCACGCGTCGACATGGCGGTGAGCGCCGAACGCCGAACGCAGCTCGGCACCGGTAGCGACGCGCTGCACACGGTGGAGCACGTGCTGGCGGCGGTGGGCGCGCTGCAGATCGACGATCTGGAAATTGTGATGGATGGCCCGGAACCGCCGATCATGGACGGCAGCGCACAGGCGTTTCTCACCGCGCTGCTCGGCGCGGGACTGGCGGCCAATGGTGGTCGTCCGGATTGGCTCGTGCTTCGCAAATCGATTCGTGTGGTGGACGGCGAGTCGGTATACGAAGCGTTTCCATGCAGCCGGCTAGAGCTTGATGTCACCATCGATTTTCCGCATCCGTTGATTGGCGAACAGGTCGGACGCTACACTGTGTCGCAGGATGTGTTCGCCAAGGATCTGGCGGCGGCACGGACCTTCGGCTTTGTGCATGAAGTCGACGGGCTGCGCGCCAAGGGGTTGATTCAGGGTGCCTCGACATCGAATGCGCTCGTGCTGGATGCGACGAGTGTCGTGGAAAACACGCTCCGCTGGCCCGACGAATTCGTGCGGCATAAGGCGCTTGATTGCGTCGGCGATCTTGTCTTGACCGGTGCGCGCCTACGGGCACGTATCGTCGCACACAAACCAAGTCACAGCGGCACGATCGCTCTCGTTCGTGCGCTCGTTCAACACGCGGTCCGGGAGTCTTCCGTGTACACCGTCGAAGATATTATGCAGGTCTTGCCGCACCGCTATCCGTTCCTCCTGGTGGATCGGATTCTCGAGATCGAGGAAGGAAAGCGGATCGTCGGCCTCAAGAACGTGACGATCAACGAGCCGTTCTTTCAAGGGCATTTCCCTGGGCATCCGATCATGCCGGGCGTGCTGATCATCGAGTCGATGGCGCAGGTGGGTGGCATGCTGCTGATGCGGACGCTCGCGGATCCGACGAGTAAGGTCGTGTACTTCATGTCGCTCGACAACATCAAGTTCCGACGACCGGTGCGACCGGGCGATCAGTTGCGACTCGAGCTCGAAGTGACGCAGATCCGTGGCGCGACCTGTCGCATGCGCGGCGTGGCCAGCGTAGATGGCCAGGTGGCGACCGAGGCCGAAATGGCGGCGATGATCCGCGATCGATGACTGCTCGCATTCACCCAACGGCGATTGTCGACCCATCGGCCGTGCTTGGCAACAACGTCGAGATCGGGCCGTGGGCCATCGTCGGGCCGCAGTGTACGCTCGGCGACGACACGGTCATCAGCGCGCGCGCAACGCTCGAGCGCAATGTGCGGCTTGGTGCCCGCGTGCAAATCGGCATTGGGGCTGTGCTCGGCGGCGATCCGCAGGACCTCAAGTATCGCGGCGAAGAAACGTGGGTCGACATTGGCGATGAAACGTCAGTGCGCGAGTATGCGACGATCAATCGCGGCACAGCGCATTCGTTCACGACGAAGGTCGGGAGCGGATGTTTTTTGATGAGCTACGTACATCTCGCGCATGATTGTCACTTGGGTGACAACATCATCATTTCGAACGGCACGCAGCTCGCGGGTCACGTGACTATCGAAGACAAGGTGACGATTTCCGGATTGTGTGCGGTGCATCAGTTCGCACGAATCGGTCGGCATGCGTTTATTGGCGGGATGTCGCGCGTGCCGCAGGACGTACCGCCGTTCGTGAAAGCGGTGGGTAACCCGCTCAAGCTGTTTGGGCTGAACTCTGTTGGGTTGAGTCGTAGCGGATTTGACGAGGCCACATTGCGTGAGCTCAAGCGGGCGTACCGGTTCTGCTTTCGCTCGGACCTGAACTTGTCGCAGGGCGTCGAACGCGCACGTGCCGAGGTCGAGATGCTTCCAGAAGTGGAACAGTTCCTGTCGTTTATAGAGGCGAGTCAGCGCGGAGTGGGCTTCTGACCGGGGGGGCATCCACTCGCGCGTTCTCGGGGCACGGGGCTCCGCGCATCGGTGTCGTGGGCGCGGGTGGGCTGGGCGTCCACCATGTGCGCATTCTACGAGACTTAGCGGGAGACCGGTTCGCCGGGTTTATCGATGAGAATCCCGCCCGCGCGCGCGAGGTTGCGGGCACCCACGGGGTACGCGCGTACGAATCGTTGGACGCGTTGCTCGGCGACGTCGATGCCGTGTCGATTGTGGTGCCGACCACGTCGCATTTCGCCGTCGCGTCGCAGGCACTTTCGCTCGGAAAGCATGTCTTCGTCGAGAAGCCATTCACCGTCACGCTTGACGAAGCGGACGCGCTGTTGGCGCTGGCCCGCACGGCGGGCGTCGTGCTGCAAGTTGGGCACGTCGAGCGATTCAATCGCGCCGTTCGCGCCGCGATGCCCTATGTCGACGAGCCGCGCTTCATCGAGAGCGATCGGTTGGCGCCCTTCAATCCGCGCGGCTCGGATGTCGCGGTTGTCCTCGACCTGATGATTCACGATCTCGATCTGGTGCACACCTTGGTCGGGGCGCGCGTGGCTGATGTGCAGGCGATGGGTATGCCGGTGTTGACGCCACAGATCGACATTGCCAACGCGCGCCTGACGTTTGCGAATGGAGCGGTCGCGAACATCACCGCCAGTCGAGTCTCACGCGAGCGGTTGCGCAAGCTGCGCATCTTTCAACGCAGCGGGTATCTGTCACTCGATCTCGCTGCTGGTACGGGCGAGTTCTTTCGCTTACGTGGCGACTTCGATCCGCTCCAGTTGGCGCAAGCACCGCGCGCACTCGCTGATTTTGTCGAACTGATCCCGCTTGACGCGCCTGACGGTGAGCCGTTGGTGCTTGAGCTGTCCCAGTTCCTTGGCGCGATCGCTGGACGCAACGCGGTTACTGTGACGGGAGAAGCTGGGCGTGACGCGCTCGAAGCAGCGTTGCGGATTGTGACCGCGATTGAGCAGGCGCGTGCGTTGATCACCTCGCACGGTCGTGTCGGTGCGTGAGATACTTTTCGTCGTCGGGGAGGCCTCTGGCGACTTGCACGCAGGAAAGGTTGCGGAAGCGATCGCAGGCCGTCGGCCGGATATTGCGATGGCCGGAATCGGCGGCGGCTTCATGCGCCGCGCGGGCGTTACGATTCTCGAGGACGTCGAACGGCTAGCGGTGATGGGGTTTGTCGAGGTGTTGGCGCATGTGCCGAAGCACTGGCAATTGTTGCGAATGCTACGCGCACGAATTGAGAGCGGTAATGTAGGGTTAGTCGTTCTGCTCGACTATCCTGGCTTCAATCTCAAGGTGGCTGAGGTCGCGCATCGCGCCGGTGTACCTGTGCTGTACTACATCACTCCACAGGTGTGGGCGTGGGGTGCTGATCGGTTGCCGAAGATTGCGCGACTCGTCACGAAGGCTGCACCGATTCTGCCGTTCGAGGAAGCGCTGCTGCGCGAGCACGGCGTCGACGCCACGTTCGTCGGGCATCCGTTGCTCGATCGGGCGCTCGATTTGCCGTCACAAGCCGCCGCACGCGTGAAGCTTGGTCTTCCGCCCGACGGCGAAATCCTCGCGGTGTTTCCCGGGAGTCGCCGGGCGGAGCTCAAGCGCCACTTACTGCCGTTTATGGAAACGGCGCAGGAGCTTGTGCGTCGTCGGCCGGGGTTACAGGTGATCGTGAGTGTGGCGCCGACCGTTCGCATCGACGCGACAGATTGTCCGTTTCCGCTCGTCCACGGCAGCTCGTTCGATGTACTGCGTGCCGCGACCGCGGGTCTGCTGAAAAGTGGGACGACGACGCTTGAGGCTGCGGTTGCCGGATTGCCTCATGTGATCGGCTATCGGACGAGTCCCATCACATATCGTATCGCGCGTCGTGTCGTGAAGATCCCGCATATCGGGTTGGTGAATGTCGTCGCCGGACGCGAGGTCTCGCGCGAGTTCGTGCAACATGCACTGCAGCCGCAGGCCGTCGCAGACGCACTCGGTCCATTGCTCACCCTGGGAAGTCCTGCGCGCGACGCCGCGGCTCGTGCCCTCGCGGAAGTGCGCGGTAAGCTTGGGACACCCGGCGCGGCATCGCGAGTTGCGACGATGGCGCTGGATCTGCTCGGATGATCGCAGAGCGCGAGCGCGACGTTCCGCCACGGAACGCGGTGATTGCGCCGCGGGTGGATATCGCGCTCGACCTGCGTACGCGCATCGCGATGCGCGCGGGCGAATGGCTGCTGCGGCTCCTTGGTGCAACGTGGCGAGTGCGCGTCTTCGGACGGCAAGCGCTGCTGGCGAGAGGTGCGAACGATCCTCGCGTGGTCTACACGCTCTGGCATGGCCAGATGTTACCGGTCGTATGGGCGCATCGGCAACCGACGAGTGTGATGGTCAGCGAACATCGCGATGGTGAAATCATCGCGCGTATCCTCGGTCGCCTCGGATTCGGTACGGTGCGCGGGTCGTCGTCGCGTGGTGGTGCGCGCGTACTACTCGAAGCGATTCAGGTGCTCAAGCAGGGTGCCGATCTCGCGATTACGCCCGACGGACCGCGCGGACCTCGTCATGCGTACGCACCTGGCGCGCTGCTGGCGGCGTTTCGCGCCGGCGCCGACCTGATTCCGATCGTGGCGAGTGTGGATCGGAAGTGGCAGTTGAAGTCGTGGGATCGTTTCGAGATTCCCAAACCGTTTGCGCGCATCACGGTGGTGTACGGCACGCCAGTGGTGCCTGTGGCTGCGGACGCGCGAGCCGTAGCGGATCAAACGAGCATGTTCCGGCAGCGCATGCTGGACGAGTTATCGCGTGCCGCCTCGATAGCCGAGGGTACGTGGAGCGCGCCGTTGTCTGGGGTCGGCACGCAGGTCGATTCGCAGGTCGATACCAACGTCGATATGCACATCGAAATCCACGTCGATACGCACGTCGATACCCCCGTCGACACACCGAAGGCCTAGCGTCATGCCCGTGTCCCCGCGCGTGGCTGCGTCTGTGGAGTGGATGTGGGCGAGCCCCGCGCTTGGTGCGCGTGTGCTGCGAGAGGCGCTTCGTCCGCTCGAGATGTTGTTCGCGAGTGTCGTCGCGCGCCGCAACGCGGCCTTCGAGACGGCGCAGTCGTCGGCCACGCCACTTACGCGCACGTTAGCCGCGCTTTCGGTCGGCAACGTGACCGTGGGCGGCACCGGAAAGACACCGATCGCTGCGTGGTGCGTGCAGCAGCTCAAGGCGCGTGGTGCACGGCCGGCAATCGTATTGCGAGGATACGGTGACGACGAGTGGCGGGTACACGCATTGATCAATCCTGGTACGTCGGTGGTCGTGACGCCGGACCGCACGGCGGGATTGCTGACGGCGCGCGTACAGGGAGCTGACTGTGCCGTCCTCGACGATGCCTTTCAGCATCGACAGGTGTTACGCGCGGCCGATGTGGTTCTGGTGAGCGCGGACGCGTGGCGCGATGACGTCCGCCTGCTCCCCTCGGGGCCTTTTCGCGAACCGCTATCGTCGTTGCAGCGCGCGGATGTCGTCGTGATTACGGTGAAGGCCGCGTCGCCAGCGCTCGTCGCGGCTGCCGTTCGGGCGGTCACAAACGCCGCGCCGCGCGTCCCAATCGCCATCGTGCGACTGCAACCGGACATGCTGCGGCTGGCCGTCACGATCCCGACCGGCGATGGCGCCCGACGAATATCGACGGCGTCGACGCTGCCAGCAGTGCATGAGCATCTGCTGGCACATCGCGCGACGTGGCTTGGCGGTCGCACGATTATCGTTGCGACCGCCATCGGCGATCCCGACGCATTTGTAGCACAGCTTCGCGCACTGGGCGCCAACGTCGTGCAGCTGATGCGCTTTCCCGATCATCACGCGTTTACCGCGGCGGACGCAACGCGCATTGCCGCGGTGACGCGCGATGTGGGCGGTGACGTCGTGGGCGTGGTGTGCACGCTCAAAGACGCGGTCAAACTCGCGCCACTGTGGCCTCGCGAAGCGCCGCCACTTTGGTATGTTTCGCAGACAGTGGTCGTCGAACGAGGCGCCGAGGCGTTGGACCGTGCATTCGCGCGGGTGCTGGCGGCGCGCGCGGGCACTGCTCCCACCGCCGGCTGAGACCGGCCCAATCCTGCCGACATGGCTCTCGATCTTCGCCTGAAGACGAACAACATCGTTCGTCCCGATAAAGACCGCTTCCTCAATGAGGAGAATCCGTTCGAGGCAATGATGTCGCGCTTCGATCGCGCGGCCGAGTTGCTCGACCTTGAACCCGGGATCTACAAGATCCTGCGTAACCCTGAAAAGCAGCTGATCGTTTCCGTCCCGGTGCAACTCGACAATGGCGAAGTCGAGGTGTTCACCGGGTATCGTGTTTTGTACAACACGTCGCGCGGTCCGGCGAAGGGCGGTATTCGCTTCGACATGAAGGTGACGCTGGAAGAAGTGAAGGCGCTCGCTGCGTGGATGACATGGAAGTGCGCGGTGGTGAACCTGCCGTTTGGTGGCGCCAAGGGTGGCGTGGTATGCGATCCCATGGGCATGAGTGTTGGCGAGCTTGAGCGCGTCACGCGTCGCTACACGAAGGGCATTATCTCGCTGCTTGGTCCTGACACCGATGTGCCGGCACCAGACGTCAACACGAACGAGCGCGTGATGGCGTGGGTGATGGACACGTACTCGATGCATGTGGGGCGCACGGAGAACGCGGTTGTAACGGGCAAGCCGGTCGAGATGGGTGGCTCGGAAGGACGCAAGGAAGCGACAGGTCGCGGATGTATGCTGGTCACCCGTGAAGCACTCGAACATCTCGGCCTCAAAATGCAGGGCGCGACGATGGCAGTGCAGGGTTTCGGCAACGTCGGCTCGACCGCAGCGAAGTTGATGGCGCGCGAGGGGTGCAAGGTGGTCGCGATCAGTGATCGGTTTGGCGCATTTCACAATGCGAATGGCATCGACATCGATGCGGCCATCAAGCACGCCGAAAAGCATCGGTCGTTGGAAGGATTTACGGGCGGTGACGCCATGCAGCCGGAGGATTTGCTGACGCTCGATGTGGACGTCCTCGTGCCGGCCGCGCTCGAAAACGTGATCACGACGAAGAACGCGCCGAAGATTCGGGCGAAAGTGATTTGCGAGGGAGCGAATGGGCCGACGACGGCCGCTGCTGATCCGATTCTTGACGAGAAGGGGATTTTCGTCATCCCCGATATTCTCGCAAACGCGGGCGGTGTGACCGTCTCGTATTTTGAGTGGGTGCAGGATCGTATGGGCTACTTTTGGTCCGAGGCCGACGTGAATCAGCGACTCGCTGGCATCATGACGCGCAGTTTCCAGGACGTTCTGCAGCTCTCGAAGCAGCACAAGGTGAACATGCGTACGGCCGCGTACATGGTGTCGATCAGCCGAGTGGCGACGGTGCACCGGCTGCGCGGGATTTACGCCTGAGCGCTGATCTCGCGTGCGGGTAGCGATGTTCGCGGTCGGCAAGCCTCGCAACGCGGGGCTTGCCGACGCGATTCAGGACTACGAAAGTCGCGCGGCTCGCTACTGGCCGCTCGACATCGTGGAGGTCAAAGACGAGTCAGGGCGCTCCCTGTCCGCGGAGCTGGTGCGCGACCGCGAAGGTGACCGACTGCTCGAGCGGCTGCCGGCCGACGCGCGACTCTACGCCTGCGACCCTGGTGGCGACGTACTCGATTCAACCGCTTTTGCCGCGCTCCTGGCCGATCATCGCGATCGGGCGCAAAGTCTGGCCTTCGTCATCGGCGGGGCGCATGGGCTCGGGGCAGCGGTGCTCAAGCGTGCGTATCGCCGATTATCGCTGGCGCCGTGGACGCTTCCCCACGAGCTTGCACGTCTCGTGCTGGCGGAACAGCTGTACCGCGCGGGCACCATTATGCGCGGTGAACCGTATCACAAGTGAATTGCCCGTGAGCGATCAGATGCCGCAAGCCACCGCTGCGACCGACGTGTGTATTCGTACGGCCCCATTGGGCGGCAGCGCGCTGTCCTTGGCGCTGCAACAGGGGCGCGTGGGTGGCTCGTGGCTCGCCGCCCGTCCTGCATCGGCCGATGGCTGGCGCGCGAGGGCGATGCAGATTCGCGACGGACATCGCGGGAGCGATTGGTTGACCGCGATCGCACCGGCGATTGCCGCAACCGGGCGTGCTGCTGACCGTCTCGGACGCGCCGCAGTCAATGGCGTCGTGGTGACTACCGGACAGCAACCCGGACTCTTCGGCGGGCCCGGATATACGTGGAGCAAAGCGCTTGGCGCGCTGGCGATGGCGGACGCGCTGGAGGCGGTCGTCGGGATGCCGGTTGCGCCCATTTTTTGGGCGGCCAGCGATGACGCCGATTGGATGGAGGCGGCGGTGACGAGTGTGGCCACTGCGCATGGGCTCGAGACGCTGACGCTGGCCGGCCCTGCGACCGATGGCGTGGCGATGGCCGACGTGCCGCTGGGTGACATGCGCGACAATCTGGCGCGACTGCGCGCGGCCTGCGGGTCCGTCGCCCATCCTGAGATTCTGGCGCAGGTGGAGTCCGCGTATGTGCCCCACGCCACGATCGGCGCAGCGTACGTGCACCTGCTGCGCGCGTTGCTCGAACCGCTCGGCATCGCGGTGCTCGACGCGGCACACTCCGCCTTTCGTACTGCGGCTGACCCGTTTTTGCGTCGCGCACTCACGCGCGCGGCGGCCGTCTCGAGCGCGCTCGCGCAACGTACGCGCGAAATTCACGAAGCAGGGTTCGCGCCGCAGGTCGATCCGATCGACGATCTCTCGCTCGTCTTCCGTACGCAGCTCGGCGAGTCCGGGCGCGAACGCGATCGGGTGCGCGAGCGCATTCCGATCACCGATGCGGCGCGCGTCGCCCGAGAAGCCGACATCGGCACGCTGGGCGCGAATGTTCTGCTCCGCCCCGTACTCGAACGCGCGCTGTTGCCAACGATGACCTATCTCGCGGGACCGGGTGAGCTCGCGTACTTCTCGCAAGTCACCGCCGTTGCTTCCGCGCTCGATGCCGAACTGCCCGTGGTCTCACCGCGTTGGGCGGGCGAAGTGATCGAGCAACGTGCGCTCGACGCGCTCGACGCACTGGCGATCGACGAGACGATGCTTCGCGATCCGTATGCTGCCGAAACAGAAATTGCGCGCCGTCGGGTCTCGGAAAGCGTCAACGACGCGCTCGAGCGGTTGCGCGTGGCGACGGACACGCAACTGCGTGCGGTTCGCTCGGCGATTGCGGAAGATGAAGCGGTGGTCGCCTCGGAAGTGGTCGCAGGACTCGAGCGCGACTTGTCGCATCGGTTGACACGATTCGAAAGGCGAATCCGCGCGGGCGTGAAGCGTCGTGAGAGTGCGCTGATGACGCAGGTGGCCTTTGCGCGCGCGTGGATCCGTCCGAACGGCGCGTCACCTGAGCGCGTGTTGAATCTGATTCCGCTCTTGGCGCGATTCGGCGACAGCATCTTAGTAAAGATGCATGCAGAGGCGTTTCTGCACGCGCAACGTTTGATCGACGGCGTGGTCGACGCACCATGAGTGAAGCATCGGATAGCCGCTCGGCCTTCGTGGTCGCTGCCGGCATCCTGTTAAGTCGTGTCCTCGGGTTGCTGCGCACCACATTCTTCGCACACTATTTCGGCGCGAGTGCGGCGGCTGACGCGTTCAACGCGGCTGGGAAGATTCCGAACGCCATCCGCAATTTGCTTGGCGAGGGCACTCTCTCAGCTGCATTCGTTCCGGCGTATAGCCGAATGCTCGCGCGCGCCGATGATCGACAGTCGCGCGCGCTCGCGGCCGCCGTGCTGGGGATTCTGCTCGCCGCCGTGTCAGTATTGACGATCATCGGTGTGCTGTTCGCGCCACTGATCACACAAATCGCCGCGCCGGGATTCGATCCGTCCACACGTGAACTCACCACTCAGCTCACGCGGGTCATGTTTCCGATGACGGGGTTGATGGTGCTCAGCGGCTGGTGTCTCGGCGTACAGAATTCGCACAAGCGTTTTTTCTGGTCCTACGCGAGTGCCGCGCTGTGGTCGCTCGCGCAGATCGTGCTGTTGTGGGGCTGGGGCGAACGCACCGCGGATAAGGCGCAGCTCGCGTGGTGGCTGGCTTGGGCAACGTTGGTGGGATCGACGTTGCAGGTTGGGGCGCAACTACCTGAGGTGTACCGACTGCTCGGGCCGATTCGCCCGACGCTCGATCGCGCCGCGGACGGTGTGATGCCGATGCTGCGGAACGTGGTGCCCGTGGTGACTGCGCTCGGTGTGGTGCAGATCTCGTCGTTCATTGACTTGCAGATCGCGACGTACCTCCCGATGGGCGCCGTCTCCAATTTGAATTACGCCAACCTGCTCGTGCTCCTACCCGTGTCCATCTTCGGCGTGTCTGTCGCCGCATCGTCGCTCCCCGACTTGTCGCGAGACTCCGGCGCAATGGCGATGGACGCGCTGCTCGAACGACTGCGTGGCGGATGGCAGCGTGTGTTGTTTTACATCGTACCGAGTGCCGTCGTATTCATTGGGTTCGGCAACTACTGCGTCGGAATTATTTATCGCACGGGTGCCTTTCAAGCGAACGAACAACGTGCGGTGCACGCCGTTTTGGCCGCGTTCGCGGTGGGCCTCGTGAGCTTCGGTTCCGTCAAGTTGTTGTCATCGGTCTACTACGCATTGCAGGACTACCGAACGCCGTTACGCTCGTCGCTGGTAAGCATCGTGGTGTCGGCGGTTGCGAGCATCGGCCTCGCGTACCCACTTCGTCATTCGCCGTACGGCGCTGCGGCGATCGCGCTAGGGACGGCTATGGGTTCGTACATGAATCTGTCGTTGCTCGTGCGTGGATTGCACAAACGCGTCGGTCCGCTGTACACGGCGACGATGTGGGTCGGGTCACGTCGTATCGCGCTCGCGTCGTTGCTTGGGGCCGTCATTGCGTTCGCGCTCAGCGTCGTCATTGAGCGTACGTGGCCGGGAGTGCATCCGCGCATAGCCGGGCCGCCAATCCTCATCGCGTTTGGTGTGAGTTACCTCGGACTTGCGTGGTGGATGGGGTCGGGTGAAGCCGCGCGTTGGCTTCGACTCGCGCCACGCGTGCGCGCGGTAGCGTAGTCCGTGAGCACACACGAGGACGAGACGCCCATCGCGCCGGATACGTCGGTCGTGCGCGACTCCGACGCGCCGATGCCCGTGCCCGATGACGACTGGACGGCCGAGGCAATGCGTCGCGGTATGCCGGATGCCGTGGCGGTGAAGCTGCCGCATTTGCCAGACGGTCCGGGCGTATACCTGTGGAAGGACGTTGACGGACAGGTGTTGTACGTCGGTAAGGCGAAGCGCCTGCGCTCGCGCGTACGCAGCTACTGGGCGCAGGACCATGAATCGAGCCCGAAGACGCGCGGCCTGTTGCGCAAAGTGCGTGATCTGGAAACGATCGTCGTGCCCACGGAGTCGCACGCGCTGATTCTTGAGGCAACGCTCATCAAGGAGTATCGGCCGCGGTTCAACATCGCGTTGCGTGATGACAAGTCGTACCCGTACATCAAGGTCACCGTCCAAGAGCCGTTCCCGCGCGTGATTGTCACGCGACGTTTGCTTGACGATGGCGCGCGATACTTCGGACCGTACACCGATGTCGGCGCAATGCGTAAAGCGTTGAACGTGGTCAAACGCATCTTCACCGTGCGTTCCTGCCACTACAACCTGATGCGCGAGGCACCCGAGCGTCCGTGTCTCGACTACTTCATCAAGCGATGTCAGGCCCCGTGCGTTGGCTATCAGACCAGCGAAGACTATCGCACGATGATCGACGAGGTGGTCTGGTTCCTCGACGGTCGGACGAGTGATGTTGTGCGGCGTGTGCGAGAGCGCATGCTCGATGCATCGGAGCGCATGGACTTTGAACGTGCCGCTGAGATGCGGGATGCGTTGCGACATCTCGAGAAGATGGAAGAACCCACGGTGGTCCTCGCCGTGGAGGGCGGCGATCGCGACGTTGTCGGCTATGCGCGCGACGGTGAAGATGCGTGCGTCGTTGTTCTGCGTATTCGCGGTGGAAGCCTGCTCGCGCGTGACCACCGGCTCGTGGAGCACGCGGAAGGCGAGGACGATGGAGCGGTGCTTGGCGCCTGCCTCGCGCAGTGGTATCGCACGGCCGAAGCGCGTGCCGCCGATCTGCTCGTGCCGTTCGACTTCGAAGATCGGGAATCACTCGAGACCTCGCTCGAGTGGACGCGTATTCGCGTGCCGCAGCGCGGGCCGAGGCGCGCGCTTGTCGATCTCGCGGATCAGAACGCACGACATCTGCTCGAGGAGTTCAAGCTGGCCGCGCTTGAAGCCGATGAACGAGCCGCCGATCCGGTGTACGAGTTGCAGCGCGAACTCGGGTTGCCTCGCTTGCCGCGTTCGTTGGTCTGCTTCGACATCTCGCACGCGCAGGGTACCGATGTTGTCGCAAGCGCCGTGTGGTTCGAAAATGCGCGCCCCAAACGTGCAGAGTATCGCAAGTTCAAAATTGCGTCGTTCGAAGGCAACGATGACTTCAAGGCGATGAACGAGGTCGTGACACGCTTCTTTACGCGTCGCGTCGCCGAAGAGAAGACGCTCCCCGACTTGGTCGTCATCGACGGTGGTAAGGGACAACTTGGTAAAGCGCGCGAGGCGCTCGACGCGATCGGCGTCACCAGCGTGGCGCTGATCAGTCTTGCAAAAAAGGAAGAGGAAATCTTTCTGCCCGGCCGGAGCGATTCCGTGCGGTTACCCAAGCGATCGCCGGCGTTGCGCATGCTCCAACAGGCACGTGATGAAGCCCATCGTTTCGCCATTACGTTCCAGCGGCAGAAGCGAGCTGCACGTACCATCACATCAGAGCTACTGAAGATTCCTGGCGTCGGACCGAGCAAGCGGCGCGCGCTCCTCACCGCATTTGGTAGTGTGCAGGGTGTGCGGGCGGCAAGCATCGAGGCCATCGCGTCCGTTCCCGGATTCTCCGCTCTGTCGGCGCGGCGGTTGCTTCTGGCGCTTGGTGTTGAGCTCTCGTCGGTGAATGTTGTCCCAGACTCTCCGCCGTCTGCCGTTGTGCCCGAACGCTCGTTTGACGGAGTTCCTCCCACCGAATCGGATCCATCGTGACTGAACTTGCGCCCTGGCAGTTGACCTGTTCGTCGTGCGACACGCCCGCAGACCTCGACCGCGCTTCGCTCTGCGGGGGTTGCGGACAGCCGCTCTTCGCGCGCTACGCGCCGGTGCCCAAGGGTACGCCGTTGCTGCCGCGATGGGATGCGTGGCGCTACTCCCCGTTCATGCCGCTCCTGGGCGGCGAAGCGCCGGTGTCGCTGGGCGAAGGGATGACGCCGCTCATCGAGTCGCCGACATTGGCGCGAGACATGGGCGTGCGTCGTCTGTGGATTAAAGACGAGGGGCAGAACCCGACCGCCTCGTTCAAGGCGCGCGGCATGAGCGCTGCGATCACGCGTGCGAAGGGTGCGGGCGTGCCCGGTATTGTGGTCCCGACCGCCGGCAATGCCGGTGCCGCACTGGCGGCCTACGGCGCGGCGGCCGGACTTCCGGTGCGAGTTTTTGCGCCCCGTACGACGCCTCGACCCATCCTCGACACCATCGAAGCGATGGGGGCGACCCTCGTGCGCATCGACGGCCACATCGGCGATGCCGGCAAATTAGCGTTGGCGTACGCGGCTGAAACAGGCTTCTTCAACGTGTCGACGCTGCGCGAACCGTACCGTGTCGAGGGCATGAAGACGATGGGGTTTGAGCTCGCCGAGCAGCTCGGCTGGCGCCTGCCCGATGCCATCGTGTATCCGACCGGCGGCGGCGAAGGGACGATTGGTATTTGGAAGGCGATCGCCGAACTCATGGCCGGCGGCTGGCTTCCATCCGACGCACGGCAGCCCAAGTACATCGTGGCGCAGGCGTCAGGCTGTGCGCCGATCGCGCGCGCGTTCGCGGCAGGACAAGAAAAGATCGAACCGTGGGTGGATCCAACTACCTACGCCGCAGGTCTCCGCGTCCCGTCTCCATTGGGTGATCGACTGTTGCTGCGGATTCTTCGGGAAGCAGGTGGCACGGCAGGCGTCTCGACGGAAGAGCAGATGCGCGCCTGGACTGAACGGATGTCAACTCAGACAGGCATCGATGCCGCGCCCGAGGGTGGTTGCGCGCTACAGGTGCTGAAAGACGCCGTGGCCAACGGCACCGTTCACGCCGATGCCGAAGTGGTGCTGTTCAATACTGGGAGTGGTGCGTCGTATCGGCAGTGACGGGGTAGCAGGCGAGAGCCGCGTGCGAACGCGCGGTAGCGAACGCTGCATGCGAACGCTGCATGCGAACGCTGCATGCGGCAACGAAGGGCAGGGCGCGCACTAATGCGCGACCATAACTGACTTGGGCGTTTGAGAGGAGTGAGCGGGATGACGGTTTGGCGGAGTATTTCTGTTGCGCGGCTGACGGCTGCATCGATTTTGGCGTCGACCTACTCGACGGCGCTGCTTGGCGCGCAGCCGGCGGCGAAGTGCGAGCCCAACTACGGGAGCCCGTATCAGATCGCGAGCGGCCAGTCGTACGTGTCGATGGCGGCCAACTCGCGCAAGCCGGACGAGATTCCGAAACACCTGTCGAACAGCATTCGGGTGCTCACCGACAACCCCGAAAAAATCAACAACGAACTCGGCCGGCAGATGCTGCTGGTGCGCACGTACTCGCAGTTTCTGCAGCGCGACAACGCGCCGTACGTGATGAAGCGCAGCGAGATGGGATATACGACGAACGGTACCGGCACGCAGAACCTGCTGCTCGCGCTTGACTCGGCGGCGTCTGTCGTCGAGCGGGTCGCACCGCAGTGCAAGGAACTGGTGGGACCGTATCGGTCACGCTTTTTCACCGAACTGCATAACAAGTTCGTCGCGGCGATCAACGCCGACAAAACCGATTCGGCGTCGTACTTTGCGCATCTCGAGGCGGAGCTCGCCGTGAACGATCCTCGGACGTGGAACGATCTTGGCGCTGTCTTCGCGAGGCAGCAAAAGCAAGACAGTTCCATGATCGCGATGAGCAAGATTATCGCGCTTTCCGGTAGCGACACGCTCTATAAAAAGATCAAGCAGCAGAGCCGATACAATTTGGCCGTCATCAACCTGACGAACGCCGAGACGGCGACCGGCGCCGATAAGGATAGGGAGCTTAAACTTGGACGGTCGCTGCTCGAGGACTATCTGAAGGACTCTCCGGGCGAGCCAACCGCGCAGCAAGCGCTCGGTCGCGCGCTTCGGCTTTCCGGTGACACGGCGGCAGTGCAGGCGATCTTCGGCGACATGATCAGTGCGCCCGATCGCTTCACCGACATCCAGCTGTTCGAGGCGGCGTCAAACGCTGCTTCGTCAGGTCGGGACAAGGACGCTGTGGCGCTATTCGAAAATGGCCTCAAGAAGAATCCCTATCATCGCGTGGCGCTGCTCAACTTGGCCAACGTACTGTTTCAGCTGAAGGACACGGAGAAGATGGGTCCGGTGTCGGCGCGACTGCTCGCCGTCGACCCGAATAGCCAAGACAGCTGGCGCATGCACGCCGGCTACTGGCAGCTCAAGCAACGCGCCGAAACGGATCCGGCAAAGAAAAAGGCGTTCGGCGATTCGACGCTCGCCGCCATCAACTCGCGCGACAAGATAAACCCGCGCGTCACGGTGTTCTCCGCTTCTCGTGCTGGCGCCGCGTACCAGGTGCAGGGCAACCTCAACAACGACGGCGAGAAAAGCGCGACCTTCACACTCAAGTTCGAGCTGCTCGATGCGACGGGCGCTGTTGTCGCGACGAAGGATGTTGCGGTCGGTCCGGTCGACGCCGGCGCCTCGGCCTCGTTCTCGCTCAAACTCGATGCACCGAAGGCCGTCGCGTATCGCTACGCACCTCTGCGGTAGTCTTTGGTGCAAGTTTGCGGGGCACACATCAGGCTGTGCCTGTCACGGACCTGAAGTAAGGCTCGCAGTCTGCAGGCCGAAGTCCATGTGTTTGATTGACTTCGGCCTGTCGTAGTCTTAGTTTTTCTCAAGTTAGCGGCGGCGTATGTCGTCGCCACGCAGAGTTTCCGGGGGAGGGCCGCCGTGGCCCCGTCCCCCCGTTTTCGTATAGGGCTATGGTTCGCGTCACTCGTGTGCATCCCGGGAGCATTGCCGACTCAGTTGGCATCGTTTCCGACACTGAACTCCTCGCCGTCAATGGACGACTGCTGGAGGACTTCCTCGATTGGGAGTTCCTCACGGCGGAGGATGCGTTCGTGGTGTCGGCGCGCATGCCCGACGGCACGCCGCGAGAACTCCACGTCGAGCGCATCGAAGGTGCCTCGATGGGCATCGAGCTGGCGCCGCCGACGATTCGCCGCTGCGCGAATCGTTGCGAGTTCTGCTTTATCGAAGGCTTGCCCAAGGGACTGCGCAAAACGCTGTACGTGCGCGACGACGATTATCGACTCTCGTTTGCCTACGGCAATTTTGCGACGCTGTCGAATGTCAAAGAGAAAGACATCGCACGCATTCTCGAGTATCGACTCTCACCGCTGTACGTGTCGGTGCACGCGACGCCGTGGGAAGCGCGCAAGGTGCTGCTCAATAATCCGCGTGTGCCCAATATCGTCGAGCAGCTCACGCGCCTGGCCGAGGGCGGTATTCAATTCCACGGGCAAATGGTCGTCGTGCCCGGCATCAACGACGGCGCGGTACTCGAAGCGTCGCTCTCCGATTTGTGGAACCTCGGCGATGCGATGATGTCGGTCGCGCTCGTGCCAGTTGGCGTGACGCAGTTTTCGCACTTGTACACCGGCAAGTCGATGGACCGCGATAGCGCGCGCGCGTTGCTCGATACGGTCGATCGCTGGGAAGCACGCGGCCTCGCGGAACGCGGCGATCGGTGGGTGTTTGGCTCAGACGAGCTGTACCTCTTGTCCGAGCGCGAGCTGCCGGACGAAGAGCACTACGGCGAGTTTGTGCAAATCGAGAACGGGGTAGGCGCGGTCACGTCGCTTCGCATGCGTGTGCGCGATGGCCTATCTCAGTTGCCGCGAATGGACGGACGTCGCATCGGCATCGTGACGGGCACCTCCATGGCGCCCCTGATGCCCGAGCTCCTCGAGCAACTGACGCGGGCGACCGGCGCCGAGTTCGTGCTGATCCCGATGGAAAACACGCTGTTTGGTCCGACCACGACGACTGCCGGTCTGTTGGTCGGTGCCGATATTCGACGCGCGCTATCCGATCGCCATGATCTCGATCTGGCGTTGATTCCCGCTGAATGCATCAACGATGATGGGCTCTTCCTCGACGAAGAATCCTTCATCGCCGTACGAGAGACGTTGCCGATGCCTGTCTATCCCTCGTATGACTTTATCGACGCGCTGGTCCCGGAAGGTGACGCAGCCTACATCCCCGCTGCATGAGCCTCCCAGTCGTAGCAATCGTCGGCCGACCCAACGTGGGCAAGTCGCAGCTGTTCAATCGTATTCTCGGCGACTCCTCCGCCATCGTCTCTGAAGAAGCCGGCACCACGCGCGACCGGCACTTCGGTCAGGCCGAGTGGGCGGGTCGCCACTTCTGGTTGGTTGACACCGGTGGCTTGGTCGAAGACTCGCATGAGGCGATCGACAACGAGATTCGCAAGCAAGTGATGCAGGCGATCGACGAGGCCGACATGCTGTTGCTCGTGGTCGATGCCAAGGTTGGCGTGCATCCGAGCGACGCGCGTCTCGTGGATATCCTGCGACACGCCAAGAAGCCCTGGATGATCATCGCGAACAAGGTTGATCTCCCCGAGAGCACCGACTACTTCGAGTTCTATCGACTGGGCGCGGGCGATGTGTTTCCGCTGTCGGCGCAGAACGGCAAGGGATCGGGCGACGTGCTCGACGCGATCGTCGAACGCATTCCCGACATGCCCGAGCAAGAAGACGAAGCGATTCGCATCGCCGTCGTCGGTCGCCCTAACGTCGGCAAATCATCCTTCGTCAACAAGCTCCTCGGCGAAGAGCGTCTCGTGGTCAACGATGAAGCGGGCACCACGCGCGACTCCATCGATGCACCGATGCGCTACAAGGAAAGGGATCTCATCTTCGTCGACACGGCCGGTTTGCGTCGCCAGTCCAAGATCGACGACGGCATCGAGTTTTACGCTGCGCTGCGCACACGTCGCGCGATCGATGCCGCCGATGTATGCATCCTGATGATCGATTCGACTGAGGGGCTCCAGAATCAGGACCTGAAGATCGCGACGATGGTGTGGGATGCTGGGCGTGGGCTCATCTTTGTGATGAACAAGTGGGACCTGTATGACGAAAAGGATGGGAAAAGCGCCGCGAAGCTGACGAAGGAGATGATCGAAAAGGCGCCGTATCTCGCCAACATTCCTTTCCTCTTCACATCCGCCGTCACCGGACAGCGCGTGACTAAGGTGCTCGACATGGCTCTTGCGGTGCAGGAGCAGCGCCAGCGCCGCATCTCGACGTCGCAGGTGAACGATGGATTGCAGGAGCTCATCAACCGTCTGCAGCCACCGCAGGCGGCGGGTCGCGAAGTGAAGCTCAATTACGCGACGCAGGTCGAAGTCGAGCCGCCCACGTTCGCGATTTTCGGCAATCATCCCGAGTTGATCCCGGAGAACTATCTCCGCTATCTGCACAACGGATTCCGCGCCAAGTGGGGCTTTCTTGGCTCGCCCCTACGCATTCTGATGCGTCGCAAGAACGAGAAAGAAGAGTGATCCTGCTGTCGGTGTTGGCGGCGTTTCTGTTCGGCTCCATTCCGGTCGCGTATCTGGTCGGACGGGCGAACGGCATCGATCTGCGCACCGTCGGATCCGGCAATCTCGGAGCGACCAACGTGTTTCGGACGCTCGGCTGGAAGTGGGGGCTGTTTGTCTATCTCGCAGACATGCTGAAGGGCGTCGTACCGGTGCTGTTGCTGCCGCAGTTTGCCAACGTTGCGTCAGGGTGGCCGTGGGGCGTGGTGTTCGGCATCGCCGCGATCGTTGGACACGTACGGCCGATTTTTTTGTTAGGCAAAGGCGGCGGAAAAGGCGTCGCAACGGCAAGCGGTGTCTTCCTTGCGCTCGCACCGATTCCAGCACTGTTCGCACTCGCCGCGTTCATCGTCGTGGTTGCGATTTGGCGATATGTCTCGCTCGGCTCATTGGTCGGTGCCGTGGTGTTGCCGCTCTCGATGCTCATGCAGCAGGGCGCGGTGTCGCCGCTGGTCATCGTGAGCGCGAGCGTCTCGGCCTTCGTCTTCTGGACCCACCGCGAAAACATCGGGCGCCTCCGACGCGGCGAAGAGCGGCGTGTGGGTCGCTCCACGACGCCCGCTGCGCAATAATCCTGCACGTCTCATCTCTCTCCTTCCGATGACTGCTCCGGTGCCGACAGACTCCGACCCGATCGTGTGTGCCGTGGTTGGTGGTGGTGCGTGGGGCACCGCCATCGCGGATCGACTGGTGCGCAACGGGCACGTCGTTCGATTGTGGGCGCGCGAAGAGGATGTCGTCGCAGCGGTGAACGCCGACCACGTGAACCCGCGCTTTTTGCCCGGCATCACGCTGCATCAGCGCTTGTTGGCGACCGGCGACATGAGCGCTGCACTTCGTGACGCGCAATTGGTTGTGTATGCGGCTCCCTCGCACGTGTTGCGCCCGGTCGTAGCGTCTGGCGCGATGTCGCTTGCGCCGCGCGCGGTGCTTGCCGTCGCGACGAAGGGCATCGAACGCGAGTCGTTGGCGCTGATGACGGAAGTCGTGCAACAGGCCGCGCCAGGCCATCCGGTGTCAGCGGTGAGCGGCCCGAGCTTCGCGCTCGAAGTTGCGTCCGGTCAGCCGACGGCCGTTGTCGCGGCGTGTGACGATCATGCGGCCGCAAAACTAGTGCAGCG
This sequence comes from Gemmatimonadales bacterium, assembly GCA_038319245.1. GTDB lineage: Bacteria > Gemmatimonadota > Gemmatimonadetes > Gemmatimonadales > Gemmatimonadaceae > Gemmatimonas. Next base: position 4,315 of record JBBQDB010000033.1, on the reverse strand, counting down.
TGCCATGAGCGCTGCCGCATTTCGCGTGTACACGAGCGACGATGTCATTGGTGTGGAACTTGGCGGTGCGCTCAAAAACGTGATGGCGGTTGCGACGGGCATTCTCGATGGGCTGGGGATGGGCTTCAATCCGCGGGCCGCACTGATGACGCGCGGGCTGGCCGAGATGACGCGATTGGGCGTGGCGATTGGTGCGCGCGCCGAAACCTTTGCGGGGCTGGCTGGATTGGGCGATCTCATTCTGACGTGCACCGGCGCGCTGTCACGCAATCGCGCCGTGGGGGTGGCGATCGGGCAGGGGCAATCGCTCGACGAGGCGTTGGCTGGCAAAGACAGCGTCGCGGAAGGCGTGCTCAACGCGCAAAGTGCGAAGGCGCTCGCCGCCCGCGCGGGTGTCGAAATGCCGATCATCGACGCAACGCACCGCATCCTGTTTGATGGCCAACCGCCGCGTGCTGCCATCGCGGAATTGATGGCGCGCGAACTCCGCGCAGAACGGGACTGATCGCGCATGCTGAAGGGCGAACCGGTCCAGGAGTTCTACTCGATTGGTGAAGTTTGTTCGCTCACCGATCTCAAGCCGCACGTGCTGCGCTACTGGGAAAGTCAGTTCAAGCTGTTGAATCCTGCCAAAAATCGCAGCGGCAATCGTGTGTACGCGCGACGCGAAGTTGAGCTCATCCTGCTTGTCAAACATCTCTTGTACACGGAGAAGTTCACAATCGACGGCGCCCGTCAAAAACTCGATGACCATCGCAAGGGCGGCACCATACGCGTCGCGTCGCGCGAGGCCCTGCAGCTGCAGGCGCTTGAGTCGCTCGAGCGCGATCTGGCCGAGTTGGTGGCATTGCTGTCGCCGCGGTCGACCGATTCGGCGCGCTGACCGAACCCGTACTTCGCGCAAGAAGATACCTGGTGCGTATACCGCGTTCCGATCGCGACGTTACCTTGCCTGCCTATGCGAATTCTGCTCAGTAACGACGATGGAATTCTGGCCCGCGGACTTGCCGTCCTCGAACGTGCCTGTGAACCGCTCGGGGAACTATCCGTGGTCGCGCCTGACCGTGAGCAGAGTGCGACGAGTCACTCGCTGACGCTGCACCATCCGCTGCGCCCCGTTCGCCTTGGTGATCGCCGCTGGCAGGTAGACGGTACGCCCACCGACTGTGTGCTGTTGGCCTGCGAGGCGCTGCTCGAGAGTCGTCCCGATTTTGTCATCAGCGGCATCAATCACGGGCCGAACATGGGCGAAGACGTGCTCTACTCCGGCACGGTTGCCGCGGCGATGGAAGGGCTGGCACTAGGCATTCCGTCCATCGCCGTCTCCTTTGCCGGTAGCGTACTTCGCGCTGACGCGATTCTCGAGACGCAGGTCGAGATGCTCTCCGCATTGCTCAGTCGGTTGATGGCGCTGCCTGCGTTTCCGCCGAACACCATTCTCAACGTGAACCTGCCGAATGTCGTCGCCTCCGAAGTGAAGGGCGTCCGGCTCACCCGGCTCGGCCGACGTGTCTTCAGCGACTCCATCACCAAAATGAAGGATCCGTGGGGGCGAGAGATTCACTGGATCGGCGGCGGTAGCGTTGAATGGAGCGGGCCGGCTGATTCGGATTTCCGCGCCGTGCACGACGGCTACGTTTCGGTCACGCCGTTGCATCTCGATCTCACGCACAGCTCCATGCTGGAAAGCTCGGCGGATTGGTGGCGGGAGCCATAGAGCCGGAGTTCCGCGGAGCGCGTCGACGTCTCGTCGAGGCGCTACAGGACAAGGGCATCAAGGACTTGGCTGTCCTACGTGCCATCGATGCCGTACCGCGCCATGTCTTCGTGCCGCCAACAGTTCGACATCGGGCCTACGAGGATTCGGCGTTGCCGATCGGCAGTGGGCAGACCATTTCGCAGCCTTCCGTACATGCGCGGGCGCTCGAGCAGCTCATGCTCACGGGCCGTGAGAAGGTGCTCGAGGTCGGGACCGGCTCTGCGTATCAGACGGCGTTGCTCTGCGCGCTTGCCGAACAAGTATTCTCGGTCGAACGATTCGCTGCGTTGTTGGATCGTGCGCGCACCGTACTGGCCCAAGCCAACGTCCGCAATGTCTCCCTCTCACTCGGAGACGGGACGCTCGGCTGGCGCGAGTATTCGCCATACGACGCGATCATCGTCAGCGCCGGAGCACCGAGCATTCCGCCGGCGCTTGAATCGCAGCTGGCCGAGGGCGGCCGCTTGCTGATTCCGATCGGCGACAAAGAAGAGCAGATGCTGACGCTCTTCCGAAAGCAGGGCGACCGACTGGAACGACGTGACATCGTACCCGTCCGCTTCGTCCCATTGATAGGGGCTGGCGGTTGGCCAGCCTGACGACAGGTCGCGCCGTTTGCGCGCGTCCAATTGGCAGCGCACTTTCGTCCGCACGTTCATGACCATGCCTCCGACTTCGCCGAGTCCCGCCGCGGACACGCCATTGCGCCGTGGACCTTATACGGGGCCGAGAGCGCCTGCGGGCCGGTTCGACGCTCGCGTGATTGCCGCGTCGCGGTCCACAACGGGGTCGGGTACGCGAAGTTTTCTCGCGCCGTATTCGCCTGGACGCGCCCTGCACAACGCGACGCCGTCCACGGAATTCGTGCCGCCAGTCGCGCGTGCGAATGCGCCGGTGGCATTGCCGGTGGAATTGGCGGTGACCGAACCCGTGACACCTCGAGCACCGCTCGACGAAGAACTCGAGGAATCCATCGTGTCGTTGCCGTGGATCACCTCCTTCATGGAGGACTTACCGGAGACGGCGCTTCCCACAGCGTCCGTTGGTCATGAGGATCATGAGTCGATCCCGGAGTCCTTGAGCGAGAATGCCGTCGAGCCACCGACCGCACCCACGTTGTACGCCGGCACCGAACTATCCGCCGGCCTTGAGTCGCACGACGCGCCAGCGATCGTGTCGCCCAATGTTGTCGGCAACGCGTCGCTGCCGGTCGATGCCACAGCTCTCGAAGCCGTTGGGGCCGACGATGCGGAGAGTGAGGGTGACGTGTGGCCGTTGGACGATGCGGGCGAACGCATGCGCGCGCTCACGACCGCGCTTGATCCGCATACGACGCATCACGACGCCGCCCCTGTCACCGACCTCCCCGAGGAGGAAGACCCGCGGCCGACACCGATGCCGATGTGGACCGACTCCGATTTCTTAGATGTGATGCCGGTGCACGAGGCCAGCTTGCCGACGGATGTCGGCATGCCGTCGTCGGCGATTCGCATGTCGTCATTCCCGCACACTCCTGAACTCTTCCGGCCTAGCGACCCGACGAACGCGGCCATGGATGCTTCGGCGACGAACGATCCGCCGCGCATTTCCAACGCTGACGCGACTGCGCGGGCCCTCGAATCGCTTGCGTGGCGCGTTCGGAATGGCGACCTGGTGATTCCTGGATTCTCAGTGGATCTTGGCGACGCTGCTGCGCTTGCGACCGCGTTGGCAGCGCTCCTCGGCGCTGGTAGCTAACCCATTCGACCAGCGCGTCACGCGATGGTCGAGTCCTCGTGGGAACGAGTACATGAGTCGACGCTGACGTGGAGACGCCGTAGGTTGCGCAATGACTGATTCCGCCTCCTACGCCGCTGAGCGTGCTCGCGCCTGCATTCGAGACGTGCCGAACTTCCCGAAACCCGGCATCCTGTTTCGGGACATCACTCCGTTGCTCGCCGCGCCGGATGACTTGTCGGACGTGTTGACCGAAATGGCTCGCCCATTCGCCTCGTGCGGTGTATCGGCAGTGCTCGGCGTCGAGAGTCGCGGCTTTTTGTTCGGTCTTCCGATCGCGCAGATTCTCCGCTTGCCGTTCGTTCTCGCCCGTAAGCCGGGCAAGTTGCCCCGACCCGTGGTCAGCGAAACGTTTGCGCTCGAGTACGGAACGGACACGCTCTCCGTACATGCAGACGCATTTGCCCCGGGAGATCGGGTGCTGGTGGTCGACGACGTTCTCGCGACGGGCGGGACTGCAGCGGCCGCATGTCGCTTGGTCGAACGATTGGGGGCGGCGGTGGCCGGCGTGTGCGTGCTTTCGGAGCTGGCCTTTCTGGGTGGTCGTGAGCGCCTGTCGGGATACACGGTGCAGGCGTTGGTTATCTATGACGCGTAGCTCCGCGCGCTGAGTGCGAAGCAACGGAGATCATCTGCGGTTCGATTTCGATGAGACCCTGCTCGACGGGCCAGTGTTGGGGAAAGCGGGCGAGCAGGGAAGTCGTCGTGCGCGGCGATTTGCGCTTGTCGTCCTGCGGAACTGCGGAGAGATTCGACATCGGTTTCAGCACGCGCAGTCAT
>JBBQDB010000032.1:0-32556 GCA_038319245.1 Gemmatimonadales bacterium | reverse complement strand
CCGTTCACGCCGGCCGTCCTCAAAGAAAAGATCGACGCGCTCCTCCCGGCCGCGGCGGCGTGAGGACCATGACAATGACCAGCGATCGTGCACACGAAGTGCTGTATGAGTCCGAGGCGGCGTTGCGCCTGGTGGACAATCAGTTGAATGAGCTGCGGCAGTCGCCGGCGTCGGAGCCAGTGCATCGTCAGCCGGGTCTCGCCGATTTACCCGGGATTCTCGAGCGCGCCAATGCGCAGATTCTCACCGTGCTGAGCCGACTGCGCGAGTCGCGCGCCGCACTGCAGAATTCGGCGATCGAAAAGATCCAAGCGACGCACGACAAGATCAAGGAAGTCACGTCCGCAACGGAAGACGCGGCGATCAATATCATGGATGCGTGCGACCGCGCATCCATGATGGTCGACGAACTCGATAGTATCGACGCACAGCCGGAGCCGGATCGCGCAAAAGCCAGCGAGCTGCGTGGCACGTTGCGCGACGAGATCTTCCTCATGATGGGCGCCCTGCAATTTCAGGACATCACGACGCAACAGCTCAACCACGCCTCGGCGGTGCTCGTCGAGATGGAAGGTCGTTTACTCGACGTGGCCAAACTGTTCGACGTGAATCCAGACTTTCAAGTGATTAGCCACCACTCGTCAAACGCGCCGGATGCCCAGACGTACGACCCGAATGCGACGACTCAGAACGCCGAGGAGCGCCAGGCTCTGGCGGATCAGATCTTTACGGTGGTTCGCGCACCCGCTGCGTAAGCTCCCCCCCGGGCGAACGCATGCGTCGAGCGGCTCGTGTCTTCGGACACGAGCCGTTTGACGTTGTATGCCCAATGCAGTCCCCTGCACGCACACTGCATCACAGCAAATTCCGCTGAGACAGTAAACCTCGGGCTGTGACAGACCGATACTCACCATTGTGCGGCGACCGATGACAGGTTGCCCAGTTCCCTCTTCTAATTGACTGCGCACGATTGTGCCTCATCTAACGCTCGACGACGCGGCAACGCTGCTGTTGCAGCTCGAGATCTCCGACACGGCTGATCTGACCAAGCTCCGCGATGTCCTCATGGACCTCGCGTTTGAGAATCGTGTACCGCTTCGTGCGCAGCCATTCGTGGCGCGCGCGGCTCGCGTGCTCGGAACAATCGTTAGCGGTTCGGCATCGAACGCGGCGGCGGCGTTTACTGAGGTGAGCGAAGCGCTCGAAGAAGCGATGCGCCTGTCCGACGCCGCCAACATCGATGCGCCGCAGCCCGTCGTCTCGGACACGCGCGACTCGTCGCCGCACGACGAATCCGCATTCGCGGAAGCGCTTGAACAGGCGCCGAGCGTGGCGCTCCAATCGCCGGTGAGTGTCTCGACCGCGTCAACCGCGCCCGCGCCGACTACGCCGAGTGCAGAAAGAATCGAAGTCGCGGTGAGCGCAGCTTCTGCAGAGCCCGCGGGGCTCGTCCGTTCGAGTCAGCACGATGCAGGAACCGATCGACTCCCAGACGATGCGGACTTTGATCTGCTCCCCGACTTCATCACGGAGAGCAACGAATGCGTCGTGAACTCGGAGGCGGCGCTGCTCAATCTCGAAGAGAATCCGACCGACGAAGAGGCCGTCAATACCGTTTTCCGCGCATTCCACACGGTCAAGGGAACGTCGGCATTCCTCGGTTTGCCTCGCATTGCCGCCTTTGCGCATGAGGCAGAGTCGCTGTTGAGCCGTGTGCGCGACAAAGAGATTTCGTACACTCGTGGCTGCGCCGATCTGTCGCTGCGTTCGGTGGATATGCTCAACGCGCTGCTCAAGTCGGTCGTGACGGCGTTGGCTACGGACGGGCGGCTTCCGCTGCCGGTGGGCTATTACGAACTGCTCGACGCCCTCGCGGCGTATGACCCAGCGCTGCACGCGAACGGCGTCACGATGACTGCACCAAGCGCGGAGACCGTGGCTGCGGCGGCTGTAGCGGATGCGGACGTGATCGCGATCAGTGGTCCGGTGTCCACCAACGCGGCGGCAGCGCCGTCATCGGCGGCATCGGCCGCATCTGCGGCGCGGCAACAGCGCGGCGACTCGAATACTGACGCGACGATTCGTGTACGGACCGATCGCCTCGACCGGCTGATTGACATGGTCGGCGAATTGGTGATCGCGCAGTCGATGATTGCCGGTGACGAATCGTTTGGTTCCGGCAAGGCGCACGAGCTGCTGCGCAAGGTGACGCACTCGGGCAAGATTGTGCGCGAGCTACAGGACCTCAGCATGTCCATGCGTATGGTGCCGCTGCGGGCCACGTTCCAGAAGCTTGCGCGCGTCGTACGAGACACTGCCGTCAAGGCGGGCAAGCAAGTGCAGTTCATCACCGAGGGCGATGACGTCGAAATCGATCGCACGTTGGCGGACATCGTCGGCGATCCGCTGGTACACATGGTGCGCAATGCCGTCGACCACGGCGTTGAGCCGCCGGTCGATCGTGCGGCCGCAGGCAAGGCCAACACCGGTACGGTGCGCCTCTCTGCGTATCACGCATCCGGCAATGTCGTCGTCGAACTGATCGACGACGGACGCGGCCTCTATCGCGAAAAGTTGGTCCAGAAGGCGATCGAAAAGGGACTCATCGAGTCCGACAAGGGCATGTCCGACAGCGACGTGTTCGCACTCATCTTCGCGCCTGGATTCTCGACAGCCGAAAAGATTACCGACATTTCCGGTCGTGGTGTCGGCATGGACGTGGTACGGCGCAATCTCGAATCCATCCGCGGACGCATCGACATCACGTCTGCGCCGGGCAAGGGGACCACGTTCTCAATACGCTTACCGCTGACGCTTGCGGTGACCGACGGCATGCTCGTTCGCGTTGGTCAGGAACGCTTCATCATTCCGCTCACGCACATTCACATGAGCTTCCGACCGGAACCGTCGATGTTGTCGACGATAGTCGGTCGCGGCGAAGTGGTGCTGTTGCGCGGTGAGTTGATGCCAATCATCCGCTTGCACGAACTCTTCGACGTCGCGGGCGCGGTCCACAGTCCGCTCGAGGGATTGCTGATGATCGTGGGTGATGGCAATCGTCGTACGGCGCTCCTCGTCGACGAACTGCTCGGCCAACAACAGGTCGTTGCCAAGACGCTTGGTGCAGCGCTCGGTAAGGTGCCCGGAGTGAGCGGCGGTGCGATCCTCGGTGACGGCCGCGTCGGATTGATTCTCGATGTGAACGAAACGGTCGCGCTCGCGCAGACCGATGTGGTCGCGCCACTCCAGCGTGACCGGGATCGAAAGCAGGACGTTGCAGCGTAAGTCGTGGTTCCCGGCACGCTCCGCCGATGGGGCGTCACAATTGCAATTGGCCGGTCACGACCGGTCCGAGAACACCTTTTCAGAGCCGAATCAGTTATGAGCACGCAACAGGGTAGTTCAGTCGCCACCGCGTCTCGCGCAGGCAAATATCTCACCTTCTTCCTCGCTGGCGAGGAATACGGGTTGGAGATTCTCAAGGTCAGCGAGATCATCGGCATGCAGCCAATCACGCGTGTGCCTCGCATGCCGGAGTTCGTGCGCGGTGTCATCAATCTGCGCGGCAAAGTCATCCCGATCACCGACCTTCGTAAGAAATTCGGTATGTCGCTTGATGGTGTTGATGACAGCTGCATCATCGTCGTGCAGATGAAGGGTGTGCAGACGGGCATTGTCGTCGACCGTGTCAGCGAAGTCGTCGCTATCGTCGAGGCGGATATCGAAGACGCACCGACATTCGGTGCCGGCATTCATACGGAATTCCTGCTCGGGATCGGTAAGGCAGGCGGTCGCGTCAAACTGCTGCTCGACATCGACAAAGTACTTGCGACGAGCGAGTTGGAAGCGCTCGAAGCGGCACAAGCGCACCAGGCCTGATCGCGCACCGGACGCATTCGATGGCTCCTATCAGCGCACCCGGCGGCATGTTCGCCGAGTGCGAGCTCACGCCCGCGCAGTTCACCCGCATCACGACATTGCTGTACGATCATGCCGGCATTCGCATGCGCGAGGGCAAAGAAGGCCTTGTGCGCGCCCGGCTGACCAAGCGGCTGCGAAAGCTCGGCTTGCCCGACTTCGATGCGTACTTGTCGCATGTGACGTCAGAAAAGAGCAAGACCGAGTTCGCCGAGATGATCGACGCACTTACCACAAACAAGACCAGCTTCCTGCGCGAGGTCTCGCACTTCGACTACCTGCGTGATCGCGTCTTCCCCGAGTTAAACGGACCGGTGCGCATTTGGAGCGCTGGCTGTTCGACCGGCGAAGAGCCGTACACGTTGGCCATGTTGTTGAACGATGCGTATGGTGCCGAAACGTCGCGTCGCGCGAAAATTCTTGCGACCGACATCAGTCACCGCGTCCTCGCACAAGCAAAAGCGGGTCAGTATCCGGCCGAAGTGATGGCCGACGTGCCAGCGAAGTGGCTACAGCAGTATTGGACGCGTAAGCAAGATGCAAGCGGGCGCGAAGTGTCCGACGCCGGACCTGCGCTGCGTACGCTGGTGCAGTTTGCCAAGCTGAATCTGATGGAGAAGTGGCCGATGCAAGGGCCCTTCGACGCCATTCTGTGTCGCAATGTCATGATTTATTTCGAGAAAGCCACGCAGCAGCAGCTCGTTGAACGCTATTGGGCGTTGTTGCGCCCAGGTGGACACCTCTTCGTTGGTCACAGCGAAAGTCTCACTGGCCTCACGCACCGTTTTCGGTATGTGCAGCCCGCCGTCTACGTGAAGTAACGTGGCGACGAGCGCGCCCACCAAACCCGCCGACCGCGTCGTTGGCGTGGCTGATCTCAAAGTGTCGTCGCGTCAAGACGAACGCCTGATCACCTACGCGCTCGGCAGCTGTCTGGGTATCGTCGTCTACGATCCCGTCGTGAGTGTCGCCGGTATGTTGCATGTGATGCTCCCCACCGGCACGATCGACGCAGCGAAGATGCAGGACAAGCCGGCCATGTTCGTCGACAGTGGCATTCCGATTCTGTTCAAGGAGTGCTACAAGCTCGGCGCGAAAAAAGAACGCATGATTGTGAAAGTCGCCGGTGGCGCGCACGCTGGTGCCTCCGAAGAGGCCGATCGCTTTCAGATCGGTAAGCGCAATATGATCGCCCTTCGGAAACTTCTCTGGAAGAACGGCGTGCTCATTCACGCCAACGACACCGGCGGGATTCAAACCTCGCGCACGATGTGGGTGGACGTCGCAACCGGCGATGTCACACTCAAGATCAACGGTGCCGAGTCCAAACTCTGACCGCTGCACACGGATATCAACATGGCCTTCAACGTTCTCGTGGTCGACGACAGCGCTGTCATGCGACAGATGGTCGTCCGGACCCTCAAGATGAGCGGCCTTCCGCTGGGCACGGTCTTCGAGGCCGCCAACGGCGAAGAAGGGCTGTTCATGCTTCGCGACCAGTGGGTCGACCTGCTGCTGCTCGACATCAACATGCCGGTGATGAACGGCGAAGAGATGTTGCGTCGCCTGCGCGCCGCGCCCGAAACCGAAGCACTGCCCGTCATCGTCGTGTCCACCGAAGGAAGCGAAACCCGACTCGCTGCACTGCACGCGCTGGGAGCCGCCATCGTTCGCAAACCGTTCGCGCCTGAGACGCTGCGCGACACCATCATCCGCATTACCGGAGTGACTGATGCCGAGTACTATGGAACTGTCGCTGTCGCGGACGACAGCGGCGACTTTTGAAGAGCTAGCTCTTCTTTTTCCGGAGACGGAGCCGACGCCCGAGCAAGCAGCAGCTGGGCTCGACGTCACGGTGTCGGTCGATTTTCGCGGGCCGTTTTCCGGACGACTCGTGTTGAGTGCGAGCGCGTGCATTTTGCCGACGATCGCATCGAACATGCTCGGTGAGGCGGGGCTGCGGCAGCCGCCGCTGCAGCGTGATGCGTTGGGTGAACTCGCCAACGTCATTTGCGGGAACGTGCTTCCGGCAAGCTTCGGTTCCGAGGTGGTATTTCATCTCAGCGCGCCGCGCGTGCACGACAAAGACGAAGCAGCGTCGCGCGACGATGATGCGCCATCGGCGCACGCAGAATTCGGCGTCGAGGACGGACGCGTCGCGACTACGCTGTATGTCTTCGGCCACGTGACGGCGGCGGCCGCGTGAGTGCTCCGATTCGTCCACTCGCCGCAGCACCGTCACCGATCGTGCGCACGCCAGGCGTGATCCGGGTGCTCGTCGTGGACGACTCGGCACTCGTACGGCGCATCCTCTCTGACGCGCTAAACAAGCATCCAGACATCGAAGTCGTTGGCACGGCAACTGATCCGTATGTCGCGCGCGAGCGTATCGTGCAGCTGCGCCCAGATGTCATCACGCTCGACATCGAAATGCCGCGTATGGACGGACTTTCGTTTCTGTCCAAGTTGATGAAGCACTTTCCCATTCCGGTCGTGGTCGTGAGTTCGCTCACGCCTGCGAACAGCGAGACGGCATTGCGCGCGCTCGCGCTCGGCGCTGTCGATGTCATCGCGAAACCGGGCTCGTCACTCGCGGCGGGCGATGTCGCCGATGAGTTGGTGCGCGCAGTCCGTGCCGCGTCGCATGCGCGTGTTGTCAAGCGTGCGGAGATCGTGCAGCCTGTCGCGTCCGTGCCGCGCTCAGCGATCGCGTCACTCGACACTACGCACAAAATCATCGCGCTCGGTGCGTCCACGGGTGGTACGCAAGCACTCGAGGCGGTACTCCGTCGATTCCCCGTCGATGCGCCAGGCACCGTGATTGTGCAGCACATGCCGGAGCACTTTACGTTGTCGTTCGCCAAGCGCCTCGACAGCGTCTGCGCGATGCGGGTGCAGGAAGCGCGCGACGGCGACTATCTGTCGCCAGGGCTTGCGCTGGTTGCACCTGGGGGCAAACACCTCGTGGTCCAGGCCAGCGGTGCACGATGGGTCGCGCGGGTCAAAGACGGACCGAAGGTGCATCATCAGCGTCCAGCCGTCGATGTGCTCTTTCAGAGCGTGGCGCGCAGTGCAGGGCGGAATGCCGTTGCGGCGCTGCTCACAGGCATGGGGGCCGACGGCGCAAAGGGGATGCTGGCGATGAAGGAAGCCGGCGCATACACCGTCGCGCAAAACGAAGAGACCTGCGTGGTGTACGGCATGCCGCGTGAGGCGGTGAAGCTCGGTGCGGCAACCGATGTGCTACCGCTCGACGAGGTCGCGGACGCGCTGCTCAACGCGTTGCGGCCTGCTTACGCCTAACGAGGGCCTTCGGCGCGCGCGATGTTTGGGTGCGCGCCGATGTACGTCGTCTGGTCTTCGGATGACGCGGTTACGCCGGATCGAGCGGGAACCACAAGCCGACGACCGTGCTCGTGCCGACCCGCTCGCGGCTGAGGAATCCGTGCTGCGCGTGTGCCAACACGGCCGCGAGCGTAAGTCCGAAGCCAGCACCGCGCGTGCCTTCTTTCGTGGACACGAACGGCTCTTCGGCAGTCGCGTCCACCGTCGCGGCAAACCCCGGTCCGTTGTCGATCACCGCAACGACCGCCCATCGACCTGCGCGCACCGTCTGGCCGTCGTGCACAGCGTCCGTCGGCAGCGCGCGGACATCCGCTCGTAGGGTGACCGCCTCACCAATCGGCGATGCCTCACGCGCGTTCTGCAGCAATTCTCGGAGCACTTCGGTGCACCATGCCGCGTCGGTCTGCACCGTGACGAGCCGTGCCTCCTCGGTCATCTCCACGAGCACCCTCGAGACCTCGTTGGCACCGGACGCATTGATGGCGTCGTCGAGCAGCGAGCCGAGAACCAGGGCATGCAATCGAATGCCGCTCGCCCGTGAAAAGCGCGAGATGCGTTGCACATAGGACACCATCGCGTTCGCCGCCCGATGCACTTCGGCGACGTCTGCGTGCGTCGTCGACTCGGGCGGCAAATCGGCGAGCAGCAATTCGCTGTATGTGCGAATCACTGTTGCGAAATTGTTCAGGTCGTGCGCGAGTTTACGCGCGAAGCCACCGAGGGCCGCGTGGCGCTCGGCGGCGGTCTCGGCGCTGCGATATGGCACGGTGGGGGGTGTTGGCGGGTTCGCAGGGGTCAATGGGGTCGTCATGTCCTGATAAGGAATCCGTTCCGACGGCAGTCCACAACCACTATGCGCGGCCAGTGTACATGATTGGCGTTGACAACGGGCGTGGATGAGGATGGTATACAGCGTCATTCCCCTTCTGCCCCCCGAGATTTCTATGCCCTCGCGCCAATCAACGTTCGCCCCGCTCGCCGCGCTGTTCCTGTTCACCAGCGTCTCCATCACCTCCATCGCGCACGCGCAGGCGTTGCCGTCGGCTGATGTGCAGATCGCCGGAGCGGTCCTCCCGCTGCCCAAGGCCATGCGCGATGGTGCCGGCGTCATGGGTTACCGCACCGCGGGAAAACTCGAAATGCTGCGCCCGGTCAAGAACGGCATGCTCTGTCTCGCCGATGATCCGGCGGAAAAGCAGTTCCATACGTCGTGCTATCACGAATCGATGGAGCCGTTCATGGCGCGCGGTCGCTCATTGCGCGCGGCCGGTACCACCGGCGAACAGGTGGACAGCGTGCGCTTCGCCGAGGTAAAGGCGGGCAAGCTCAAGATGCCGACGGCGCCAGCGTCGCTGTATCAAGTGTTTGCACCGGAGAACGATTTCAATGCAGCGACTGGCACGGTCTCCAAGCCACGGGCGCTTTTCGTGGTCTATGTACCGTTCGCCACCGAGCAGTCTACCGGCCTCTCCTCAACGCCGTCGGACAAGGGCCCGTGGTTGATGCTTGGGGGTACGCCCAAGGCGCATATCATGTTCAGCACGAGCATGTAGTCACCCTGTTTATCACGCCTCAACCGCGCCTGCACCATTGCCGGTGAAATCAATGGTTAAACCCAGCACCCTCACTGTCGCGCGCGTCAACGCGGCGGTGGCGGCGTTGGCGGCGGCCGATGCAAAAATGGCGGTGGCGATCGAACGCGTCGGTCCGTGCACGATGCGTCCCGCGACTGAAGGCAGCCACTTCGATCATCTGGCTCGCGCCATCGTCTATCAGCAGCTCTCGGGCAGCGCGGCCAGCACGATTTACGGACGCTTCAAAGATCAGTGCGGCGAGGGTACGCCTCCATCGCCCGAGCGCATCCTCGAGCATGACGAAGCCACGATGCGCGCCTGCGGACTGTCGACTGCGAAAACGCTGGCCATTCGCGACCTCGCGCGACATGTGCTCGACGGGCGACTGCCGCTCGACCAATTCGACGTCATGCACGATGAAGCGATTATCGAGGCGCTGATACCGGTGCGTGGGGTTGGACGCTGGACCGCGCAGATGTTTCTCATGTTTCGACTCTGGCGACCGGATGTGCTACCGGTACTCGACTTGGGGGTGCGGAAAGGGGCGCAGCGGATCTATCGCATGCGCCAACTCCCCGAGGCAGCGCGTCTCGAAAAGGTGGCGCGCGCGTGGCGGCCGTACGCAAGCATCGCGAGCTGGTATTGCTGGCGCGTACTCGATCTCGAAGATGCGGGCGGCTGGTAACACACGCGACGTTGCACTTTACGCGAACCGGCACCGAGCTTGCCGTGTTGATTGGGTATGAGCTACCAGGTCTTTAAGCAATCGCTTCGCGTCCCTGTGTCCGTTGAGACGCTCTTTGGCTGGCATGAGCGCCCGGGCGCGTTCGAACGTCTGTCGCCGCCATGGGATCGCCCGAAGGTACTTGAGCACGTCGGTGGTATTCGCGACGGCGCCAAGGTTGTGCTGCAGGTACACGCCGGCCCCATCCCAACGACGTGGCGGTTGTCGCATCACGACTATATCGCCAACCAACAGTTCCGCGACGTGCTCGACAACGGCCCGTTTGCGCATTGGGTGCACACGCATCGCTTTTCGGCGGATGGTACGCACGCGAGCGTGTTGGATGACGAGATCGAATGGGCGCTGCCGTTGGGCGCGCTGGGCGAGGCTGTCGGCGGCAGCTACACCGAGTCCACGCTCAAGCGCGTGTTTGCCTATCGTCACGCCGTCACGAGCGGCGATCTCGCACGACACGCCGAGTTCGCCGATCGCCCGCGTATGAAAATCGCGATCACTGGCGCGAGCGGCTTCATCGGTACGCAGCTCGCCGCATTCCTCAGCACGGGCGGCCACGACATCCTGCGCATCGGTCGCGGTGCCGTGCAGCCCGGAAAAGTAGACATTACCTGGAATCCGGATCGCGGCACGCTCGATCCGCGGGCACTCGAAGGGGTCGACGCCGTCATTCATCTCGCCGGCGCATCGATCGCCGAACGCTGGACTGACGAGCATCGCAAAATGCTGATGACCAGTCGGGTCGAGGGGACGTCGCTGCTGAGCCATACGCTGGCCAAGCTCGACCGGCGCCCCGCGGTGTTGCTCAGCGGGTCCGCGATTGGCGTGTACGGCAGCCGCGGCGACGAGCTATTGAGCGAGACGAGTGCGCTGGGGAGCGGCTATCTGGCTGAAGTCGGTCGCGCGTGGGAGGCGGCCACAGAACCGGCGGAGAAGGCAGGGATTCGCGTCGTCCACCTCCGAACGGGGATAGTACAGGGCTCGGCGGGCGGCGCGCTGGGCACACAAGCACCGCTCTTTCGCTACGGTGCCGGCGGCAAGTTGGGCGACGGGCGTCAATGGGTGAGTCCGATCGCGCTCGATGACGAGATCGGTGCGATCCACTTTTGTCTCATGCGCACAGAGCTGCGCGGCGCCGTCAATCTCGTGGCGCCCACGGCGGTCACCAACGCAGAGTACACACACGTGCTGGCCGACGTGATGCATCGCCCGTCGCTTGCGACGGCGCCGGCGTTCGCGCTCCGAACCATTCTTGGACGCGAGATGGCGGACGAAACCGTCCTCGCGAGCCAGCGCGTTACCCCCGGCGTGCTGCAACAGGCTGGGTTCGTGTTTCGCCATCCGTCGTTGGCCGAGATGCTGCGTTTCGAGCTCGGGGCGTAACCGAACGAGTGGCCTGACCCGAGCGCAGACCGGCGGCTGCCGAGGGCTCGCGCCGGCGACAAAAACGGTTCGACGGCGCACGCTGAATCGTCACTCACGTAATCGATCGTGCTCGGTTGACACCAAACTCCGCACCACGCCGTAGTATCTATCAAATATATGAACGCCATCTTGCTCGAAAGCGTCCTCTTCATCGCCCTATTGGCGGTGGTGGGCGCTTTTGTACTCTCGGCGCTGGGACTGACGCCGATTGGCACGCGGGCCAAGCAAACCGCGAACCGTCGGCGGCTGGACAAGCTGGCCGATCTGACCTGTCCCGTCCACGGATTGCAGCGCGAGCAGGAGCTCGTGCGCCTGACGTCGGGCGAGCCCTTATGTCCACACTGCTATCGGGAGGCCCTCAGTGGCCACGTCGATTGATTCTACGCTTGAAGGTCTCCGCAACTCGGTCCGTAACTCGATGACAGGTATGTCTGGTGGTGGTGGTCTCGAGGGCGGCGGCGGCGGAAACCGCGGCATGCTTGGCAAACTGGCGATCGCTGCCGGCGTGCTACTGGTGGGTGTCATGCTGGTGCAGAACATGGTGACGTATATCGAGCCAGGGCACGTCGGTATCGTCATTCATCGCGGCGGTGGCGGCGTCGACCCGCAGCCGTTGGGGCCGGGCTTTCACGTTCGCAATCCGCTGATGACGCAGATCGCCGAGTATCCCACGTTTATGCAGACGTTGGTGCTCACGCAGAGCAGTAACGAGGGTTCGCCCAACAACGACGAGATCAACGTCAATTCAGTTGAAGGGCAGCCGTTGTCGCTCGATGTGTCGATGTCGTTCGAGCTGCGAGCAGACAAGGTGCCGGCGTTGTACCAGACGTTTCGCACGGACGTGAGAACCATTCAACACGGTTTCATCAAACAAGCGATTCGTCAGTCGCTGCAGGAAATCGTTGGAAACGAGGAGATTGCCGCGATCCTCGGACCGAAAAAGGCAGAAGTCGTAACGCGCACGCAGATGTTACTACAAAAACGACTGGACCCGTACGGCATCGACGTGAAGCAGTTCACGCTGAACGAATTTCGCGCACCGAAAGCGGTGATGGATGCAATTTCACTCAAAAACGTGATGCAGCAGTCGGCACTCACGGCACAGAACGAATTGCAGAAGAACACGTTCCAAGCGCAGGGCGACAGCATCAAGGCGGTCGGTCATGCGAAGGCGATTCTTGCTGAAGCCGAAGCACAGGCGAAGGCAAATGAACTGCTGTCGCGCAGCATCACCGGCTCGTTGGTGCAATACGAGATGGCGAAACGTTGGAACGGACAGATGCCGCAGGTCACCGGTGGTGCGATGCCGATGCTGCAGCTGCCTGGCGCCACGAAGCCGTAACGTCGATCATGCCTCTCGTCGAGCTCGACGCGCTGCCGGATGCAGCACGTGTGTGGGTGTTTGGAGCCGCCGCGCCGGTCGCCGGCGCGGCGCGCGAGGTATTGCTGGACGCGGTCGACGCACACCTCGCGCAATGGCGCGCGCACGGAGCACCACTCGTTTGTGCGCGTGCGTGGCGCGATGATCAATTCCTTGTCGTCGCAGTGGACGAGGCGGCGACGAATGCCAGCGGCTGTTCGATTGACGGGATGTTTCGCGTGCTCGCGTCCATCGAATCCGAGATCGGAACGACGCTTGTCGGTGGCGGCACCGTATTTTGGCGCGACGCAAACCGGACCGTACACGCGACCGATCGGCCGAGCTTTCGTGCGGCCGCCGGGCGTGGTGACATCACCGCGGACACGCATGTCTTCGACACCACGGTCACCACACTCGGCGACTATCGTGCGCACTTCGAACGACCGGCGCGCGACAGCTGGCACGCGCGACTGATCTGAAATCTCTCTAAAAAACAAACAGCAACTGCGGGACGCGAATGACGCGAATCTCGCGAAAACATCAGAATCTGCTCCGCACCGATTCTTCCGTTTTCGCGTCTCACGTTTGTTTATTCGTTGGGTGTTTTGCGGCGACGCGCTGTGGCGCTAGCGCAACCAGTCATCGCGATGGGAAGCGACGAAGTCGTCGTCGTTGAGTTGAGGAAACCGCGTCTGCAGGCGTTCGATCGCATCGGCCTGACCCGCAGAGAGCAGCTCGTGCGTATCAAAGGTCCACGTGCCGCGAACCAGTCCCTGACGGCGCAACACTTCGAGGATGCCGGGCAGGCAGCCGGTGTAGCTGTGCGCCGCATCGAAGATGACGGAGTTGGCCATCGTCACTGCCGCACCGTTCGTAAGCCAGACACTCGGCAGCGTCGCATCACCACTCGCATGCCACGCCCGAATCTCATCGAGCATGTGCACCGCGGATCGCGTCCATACCGCCCACTGGCCCAACAATCCGCCTACGAAGTGTCGCGTACCCGAGCGACCGCCAGTCACGACCGGTACCTTCGTGACCAAGTCGCTCACGATCGCGTCGTCATTGCCCGTGTACAGCGCAATGTCATCGCGTCCGGCGTCGGCAATAGCGCGCACCACATCGAGTGTCGCATATCGATCGAACGGTGCGACCTTGATGGCCACGACATTCGAGATTTCGGCGAACTCGCGCCAGAACGCGTACGACAGACGACGACCACCAACCGCGGGTTGCAGATAGAAGCCGAACAGCGGAATCGTGTCCGCGACGCGACGACAGTGCGCGATGATGTCGGCATCGCTGGCCTCGCGCCATGCACCCAACGACAATAGCCCGCAGTGGTAGCCGAGCGTTCGCGCAATTTCCGCTTCACGAAGCGCTTGGCGTGTGTCGCCCATCAGCCCCGCGACGCGCACAAAGCCGCGCGATGCACGCGCCGCATCGCCATTCGCTGCCCCCACATTCGCAACCACGCTTGCCGCTGCGCCACTCGCCAACGCTTCCGTCGCAGTGGCGGACGTTGCTCGTGTGGAGCGTTCGATCGCGAACGTCGCCGTCTCCGCCGCGAGCTCGAGCACTGGCTTGTACAAGCCGATCTTCGCATCGTGAATCGGGAAGCCCGTCGTGTGTACACCCACGGCCATACCGCCAGCGCCCGAGGCCACATAGTAGCGAGTGAGTGCGCGCTGGTGCCGCTCATCGAGCGTGCGAGATGGCGTCAGCGCGAGCGGATGCGCGGGAATCACTTGCCCGTACGCGAGATGCTGTCGCACGTTCAGCGCGTCATCACGCTTCGCACCGTTGTCGATCACGTTGTCAGAACTTCCCATCGCGCACCTCAAACTTCGTCGCCTTGCCAAGCAGGCGTCCGTTGCTGCGAATCCACGCGACGACCCATGTACACAGCGTGTCCAAGGGCAGCGCGTCATGTGGCAGCAGTTCGCGCAGGCGCGAGGTATCCGCGATCAGCGCGTCATCACCCTCGCGCCCTTCAAAGATCGGCGTCACGTTCGCGATACGGCCAATACGCTCGGCAATTTCGCGAACCGCGACGACACTCCCCGTCACATTTAGCGCGATCGGCGGTACGCTCGCCGCGCCGAGTGCACGCAGCGCCAGTCGATTCGCGTCGCCTTGCCAAATGACGTTCGCGTAGCCCATGGCGAGTGCAACGGGATGACCGCCAAGCACCTTGAGCGCGATATCCGTGACGACGCCGTAGCGTAGGTCGCACGCATAAAACAGGCGATAGAGCAGCAGCGGCGACAGCGTCCGTCGCGACACCGACTCAAACACTCGCTCGCGCCCTACACACGACGCGGCGTAATCGCCATCGGGTAGCAACGGCGCATCTTCGCGCGAGCCGCCGGCACTCACCGGCGATCGTCCGTACACATTGCCTGTCGAAAAGCACACAATGCGCGAACCAGCGAAGCGTTCGGCCGCATGCACCGACGCCACGACGTTCTGCGTCCACGTGCCCACCGGATCACCGCTGGTGCCGAACTTTTGCCCAGCCATCCAGAGCACGTTGGGTGCGTCAGGCAGCGACGCGACGTCGCGTGGATTGGAGAGATCGGCACGCACAATCTCAACGCCTGCCGCTTCCAGCGACGTGGCGGCCGTCGCATCGGAAAATCGCGAGACCGCGATCACGCGACGGTTGCTCGCAGTCAGCGCGCGACGGGCCATGCGCGCCACGGTCGGCCCCATCTTTCCACCGGCCCCCAACACGAGCACATCACCGTCGATGTTGGCCAACGCCGCAATTGTTGCATCGTCGGGCGCCGACAGCCGTTCGTCCAGCGACGGCTCATCGCTCGGGGCCTCCGTAAGCAACGGACGGTTAACCGGCGTGCGCCGGAAGCGCGTCATCTGCAGTGTCGCCCGCAGCGTCCAACTGAATGCCGAGTTCCGTTGCTAATGCTCGGCGCCCCTCTTCGATGCGCGCCCGCACTTTCGCTTTCAGCGGCTGCAGATCCGCCAATGTCATGCCGGTCGTTTCAATCGGCTCCAGCGCCTGCGCGAGCGCACGCGCCCGCTGAAAGCGAAACGTACCCTTGGCCATCGCGTAGCGCGTACCGGCAACGGCAATCGGCAGAATTGGTGCGCCCGATTCGATAGCCAGACGGAACGCGCCGTCTTTGAACGGCAGCATCTGCGAGTCGCGTGAGCGCGTGCCTTCGGGGAAGATCATGATCGACACTTTCTTCGCGAGCCGATCCCGACACTGTCGTATCGCCTCGACGGCCGACTCGCGCTTGCCGCGAACGAGTCTGATGTCGCCGGCCATCTGCATCATCCAACCCATGCAGGGAATCTTGAACATCGTGTCCTTACTCAACCACTTCATCTCCCACGGAAAGCAGCTGATGAGGAAGATGTCGGCGTATGACTCATGATTCGCGACAACTACATACGGACGACGCGGATCGGCCAGCGTCCCGCGTGTCCGAAACTTCCAGAGTCCCGTCAATCGCATCGCCGTCACACCCACCAAACGAAACGCGCGACCCGCGGCGTAACGCCCCGGGTCGAACGGCGCGGTGAACGCGTAGATCACCGCAACAATCGGTGTACCGATGATCACCACCAGCACGACCTCGGTCCACGACCACCAACTGAGGAGCAACCGCATCACACGCTCGGCGCGTCCGTCGGCTCTACGGGGTCGATGAAACCGGCCTCTTTGTGTGACCCGTCGCAGAACGGCTTATTCTTTGACGCGCCGCAGCGGCAAAGCGACATCGGACGCCCTTCAGCGCGCGGTGGAAATGGGTTACCCGCATGATCGATGAGCTGGATCTGGGCGGCGTCTTCGGCGGAAATTCCAAGCGAACCGTTCTTACGGACGGTGATGGTAATCGGCATGTCGGGTGGCAGAGAGAAATCGAATGAACATCAGGAGGTCGTCGTCGATGTGTCGGCGGCGATCACAAAGGTATCGAAGAACCAGCGCCGGTCGCAGCACTCGCGGCCGCGTCGGCAGCGTGGCGCTTGAGGCGAGTGATCATCGCCGTCAGCCCCGACTCGCGCGCACCGAGCCCAATGTCCTGCATCAGCACGCGAACAAAGTCGCCGGGCAGTGCCAGCGTGACCGCGGGCGGTTGATCGTTGACTGCCGCAAAGGTAATCGCCAGCACCGCCGCGATCGTCGGCGATTGCCTCACGTTGACGTCGGCATAGAAGTGCATCGTGCCATCGTCCTGCCGCTCGGGGAACAGGTCAACGCGCGTCTGGCACTCGGGCACCGTGAACGCGGCCCGGTCGAGCGCGGCAAGGCGCGCCGGCAGCGGTTCGAGTTTCTTCGACCACGCGAGCAAGGTCTGCATGCGGTCTTCGCGCTCCAGCAAGCGAAACTGCTTGAGGATGCGCGCGAGCGACGGCGGCAGTGGATCAGCGACACCTGAATCAGAAGCCATCGATGAACGCAATCGTACCGACGGCAGCGGGTCAAGCGCGCTTACCCTGATTGACGTACCGAGCGCGGACCAAGAGCTTGGCTCAATGACAGACACGCGATACAGCGGGAGGATGACGCGGGGGGCTGTGATGGCCATGACCGCGCTCGTGGCTTGTCAGCGCTCCAGTGCGCCTCAGACGGCGGTTGGCACGCTTGAGATGGTCGAGATCGATGTCGGACCGATGCAGTCGGCGCGCGCCCTACGCGTGCTCGTACGTGAAGGCGACAGCGTGCACGCGGGCGATACGCTGGCCGTGTTCGTCATCCCGACGCTCGCGGCAAACGAGGCGCAGGCCGATGCGCGCGTGCGGGCCAGTCGCGAGTCGGAGCGCGAACTCAGCGCCGGGGCACGACGTCAGGAGATTGCCCGCGCGGAGTACGAACTCCGCGCGGCCGACGCGGATGCGGTGCGGTCGGCGGCGGATCTCGCGAGACTTGAACCGCTGGCGGCGAAGGGCGATGTCAGCAAAGCTGCACTCGACATGGCCGCTGCATCGGCACGGAGTGGTGCGGCCCGCCGCGATGCCGCCAACGCCGGACTCGCGCTGCTCAAAGCCGGCACGCGTGACGAACGTCGTCAGGCGGCGGCCGCCGACGTGAAAGGAGCGCTGGCAGCCAGCGCGGCGCTTCGGGCGACAGCCAACGATCTCGTCCTGCTCGCACCGACGGATGGCGTCGTGCTCAGCCGCAATGCAGAACCGGGCGAAGTGCTGGCGACCGGTGCGAGCGCGATCACGCTGGGGCAGCCCTCGCGACCGTGGGCTCGTATTTTCGTGTCGCAGTTCGTGCTGCCGACGCTCAAACGCGGTGACACGCTGGTCGCGCGGCTCGATGGCGACAGCACGACGTATCGAGGGCGCGTGGCGGCGATTGCGAGTAAGGCCGAGTTCACGCCGCGTGTCGCGCTCACCGATCAGGAACGCGCCGATCTCCTGTTCGGCGTGAAGGTCGCATTCGATGACACGACGCAGCGGCTCAAGGCCGGATTGCCGATCACCGTAACGCTTCCTGTCGCCACGTCGACCGCCGCGCGCACGCCGCGATGACGGCGCCGCACTCGGTCGTACATACCGCGGCGTTACGCAAAGTGTACGGCTCGGGAACCAAGGAGTTGGTGGCGCTCGACGGGCTCAATCTCGATATCTCGCGCGGTGAAGTGTTCGGATTACTCGGCCCGAACGGGTCAGGTAAGACGACCTGCATTCGAATGCTCTGCGGACTCGTCGCGCCGACCAGCGGCAGCGCTATGGTCGCGGGATTCGATGTACACACGGAAACCGAACAGGTACGTCGGCGCATCGGCTACATGTCGCAACGCTATGGCTTGTACGACGAGCTGACCGTCGCGGAGAACCTCCGGTTTTATGCGTCGGTGTACGGCTTGGTTGGTGCGGAACGTGATGCGCGACTCGCTGAACATGTCGCAGATCTCGGACTCGGTAGCCGACTCACGCAGATGGCCGGCACCTTGAGCGGTGGATGGAAGCAGCGTTTAGCGCTCGCCTGTGCAACCGCGCATCGTCCGGCTCTGGTCTTTCTTGACGAACCGACCGCCGGTGTCGATCCTGCGGCGCGTCGCACCTTTTGGGAAACGATCTACACGTTGGCGACGCGCGGGACGACGATTCTCGTCACAACGCATTACATGGACGAAGCCGAGCGCTGTCAGCGGCTGGCGTTTCTGTCGCGCGGTCATCTCATCGCGTTGGGTACGCCGAGTGAAGTCGTGACGCAATTTGGCGCGTCGAGTGTCGAAGATGTCTTCGTACAATTGCAGCAACGCGACGAAGCCACGATGCAAACATGATGACACCGTCGATGTTGACGCCTGCGAGCGACGTGCGATCGTCGCGGACTTGGCGCGAACGCGTGCGACGCTGGACCGGCTGGCCGATGCTGTGGAAGGAGTTCATCTCGCTGCGCCGCGATCGGCTCACGTTTGCGTTGATGACCGGTCTACCCGCCATTCAGTTGCTGCTGTTCGGCTACGCGATTCAAACCGACGTGCGCAAATTGCCGACGGTGGTTGTCGATGATTCACGCTCGGCCGAAAGTCGAGCGCTCGTGCAGGTCTTGGCCAACACGGACAACTTCAAGATTGTCGCATCGGTGGCTGATCGTGCGATCGCGAAACGGTGGATCGAGCGCGGGGCTGCGCGCGTCGCGCTGGTGATTCCGCCGGAATACGAACGCGAGATCAAACGCCGACATACGGGCACAGCGCAGTTGCTCATCGACGCGGCCGACCCACAGTCGAGCGGTGCCGCAATTGCTGGCGCGCAACTGGCGGCGCAAGCACGCGGTGCGCAGTTGTTGGCCGCGCGTACTACGCTCGAGGCACCCGTCGAAATTCGCGTGCGACCGTGGTACAACGCGTCGCAAAAGAGCGCGACGTTTATCGTGCCTGGCATCGTTGGTATTCTGCTGACCATCACGATGACGTTGATTACCAGCACGGCCATCGTGCGCGAGCGTGAACGCGGCACGCTCGAGCAACTGATCGTCACGCCCATCGGCAAAACGAGCCTGATGCTCGGCAAGCTCGTGCCGTTTGTACTCGTGGGTTACGTGCAAATGTCGGTGGTGCTGCTGCTCGGTCGATTGTTTTTTCACATCCCGATCGAAGGCAGTTTGCTCCTGCTCTACGCGCTCGCGCTGGTGTTCATCGTCGCGAGTCTGGGTGTGGGCCTGCTTATCTCGACCGTGGCGCGCAGTCAGGTGCAGGCGATGCAGCTGAGCTTCTTTTTCATGCTGCCCAATATTTTGCTCTCCGGGTACATCTTCCCGCGCGCGGCGATGCCCGTACCCGCGCAAATCATGGGGATGCTGCTGCCGCTGACGTGGTTCCTCGACATTCTTCGCGGCGTGCTGCTCAAAGGCGTTGGCATCGGCGACCTGTGGACAGAACTCGCAGTACTCACAGGGTCGGCGGTACTGCTGTTGCTGGTGAGCGTGCGCCGCTTCTCCAAGACATTGGACTGATTCGAAACAACAACTGCAACGAACGGCGGGCCGCGGATTTCGCGGCCCGCCGTTCGTCTTTTTTCTGATGTATTCGCGTCATTCGCGAAATTCGCGGCCCGCAGTTCGTTTTGCCTTGCGCTCGTCGCGAGACGCAGCCTGCAGAGCCTACACCGTCACCGCGCTCAGCGTGGGATAGTCCGTGTAGCCCTTGTCACCCGGCGTGTAGAACGTCGAGAAGTCCGGCGCATTGAGCGGCGCGTTCTGTTCAAGACGCGCGACCAGATCGGGATTGGCCAGCGCCGGGCGTCCAAACGCCACCAAGTCTGCATCGCCGCTCACCAGCACTGCCTCGGCCGAGTCGCGATCGAATCCGCCCGACGCGATGAACACGCCGCCGAACGCTTTGCGGAGCGCGCGCTTGAACTCTGCCGGAATCGGCGGCGCGCCCATCGACGAATGATCGACGAGGTGGAGATAGCACAGGCCGAGCGCGCCAAGCGCGGTCGCCAAGGCCAAGAACTGCGGCTCCACTTCGGGAAACGCGCCCGTGGCATTAAACGCGCCGTACGGCGAAATGCGCATCGCCACCCGATGCGCCCCGATCGCCGCGACTGACGCCTGCGCGACCTCGAGCGCGAAACGATTGCGCGCCTCGATCGAGCCGCCATAGCCGTCGGTGCGCGTGTTCACATTCGCATTGAGAAACTGCTCGATGAGATAGCCATTCGCGCCATGCAACTCGACGCCGTCAAAGCCCGCCTCGATCGCGGCGCGTGCTGCGTGCGCGTGCTCCGCCACGACGGTCGCGATTTCTGCCTCCGTGAGCGCGTGCGGCACCGACGCCGGCTGCATACCCGCGGTGTCCGTGTACATCGGCTCGGGAAGCGGAGTGGCGGTGGAGCTTACCACGCGAGCGCCGGCTGGCATATTGTCGACGTGCGACGCACGACCGGTGTGCATGAACTGCACGAAAATCTTGCCTCCCGCCGCGTGCACGGCCGCGGTGATCGGGCGCCACGCTTCCACCTGTTCGGCCGAAAAGAGGCCTGGAATGCGCGCGTAGCCCAAGCCATCGGCCGCGGGCGAGACACCCTCCGTGACGATGAGCCCCATCGTCGCGCGCTGCGCGTAGTACGTCGCCATCGCCGCCGTCGGGACATGCGCCGCAGTGGCACGGTTGCGTGTCATCGGCGCCATCACCAGTCGATTGGCGAGTGGAAGACCGTGCAAGTCGAACGGCTCAAACAACATGAAATGGCTCCGTGACGGTATTGAAAGGGTATTATTGTACTGGACGGTATAATAAATATCGGTTGGTTCGATAAACAGGAATCCCCCATTTAGCGTACTGTTCTGTGATGCCGCGCGGCCGTCCCCGACAATTTGACCCCGAACTCGTCATCGATCGTGCGCTCGAGATCTTCTGGCGCGACGGATACGAAGGTGCGTCCGTGAACGACCTTGCGGACGCAATGGGGCTGAGCAAGCCGAGCTTGTATGCCGCGTTCGGCGACAAGGAGGCGCTCTACATCCGAGCGTTGGCGCGCTACGGCGAGATACGTCGGGAGCAACGGGCGCGTCTCCTCGATGACGCACCGACCGGCCGGACGGCGATCGAGACGCTATTGCACTCGGTGGTCGACGCGATCCTCGACCCATCGCTGCCTGGCGGCTGCATGGTGGTCAGCGGCACCGGGACGTGTGACGCGCCCGCGATCCCTGACTCGGTCAAGCGAGCACTGAGTGCCGCGTTGCACGTGTCGGAGTCGAACATTGCCTGTCGGCTCTCCCGTGCGCAGCAGGAGGGCGATCTGACGTCCAATGCGCAGGTGACCGATATGGCCGCGTTCTACAACACCGTGATCGCCGGCCTCAGCATCCAGGCGAAGATGGGCGCCGACGCGGACGTGTTGCGACGCGTCGTGGTGACCGCGATGGCTGCGTGGCCAACATCGGATTGACCTTCGCCTGACTGACCGGCGTGCGGTGAATGAAGAATGGAATGAACCGGCGTACTATTGAACGAACCGGTGACGCACCGCAGAACCAACCGCATGCCTCGGACGTATACTTGCAGTGCGCCGTCGCATTCGTCCTTCAGCCTCACGCCAATGCTTATCCGCCGCCCCGACGACATCCTGTCCTCCGCCATTACGCCGGAGTCGGTCTATCTCAATCGCCGCAGCTTTGTGGGGGCCGCGGGAACGCTGGCCTTGGGCGCGGCGCTGAGTCCGCGCGCGCTGCAGGCGCTGCAAGCCACCGGCGGGCAACAGCTCAAGCCGACCAGCGAAGCCGACGCGACCAGCTACAACAACTACTACGAATTCGGCACGGGCAAAGACGAGCCGCAGGATCAGGCGAAGAACTTCCGCACCAAGCCGTGGACGGTCTCCGTCGAAGGGCTGGTGAAGACGCCTAAGCGCTTCGCCCTCGACGACTTGCTCAAAGGGCTGCCGCTGCAGGACCGCATCTATCGGCACCGCTGCGTTGAAGCGTGGTCGATGGTCATTCCGTGGCAGGGCGTCCAGCTCAAGGACATCGTCGCCAAATGCGAGCCGCTGTCGAGTGCCAAGTTCGTCGAGTTTACCACGCTGCTCGACCCGAACCAGATGCCGGGGCAGAAGCGCGACGTGCTCCCATGGCCGTATAAAGAAGCGATCCGACTCGACGAAGCGATGAACCCACTCGCCCTCCTCGTCACGGGCATGTACGGCAAGCCGCTCCCTAACCAGAACGGCGCGCCGCTCAAGCTCGTCGTCCCCTGGAAGTACGGATTCAAGGGCGCCAAGTCGATCGTCAAGATCCGCTTCACCGATTCGCAACCGCACACGACCTGGAATGATGTCCGCGCCAGCGAGTATGGCTTTTATGCGAACGTGAATCCGACGGTCGATCATCCGCGCTGGAGTCAGGCCAAGGAACGTCCGATTGGCGCGTTCCTGAAACAGGCAACGCTGATGTTTAACGGATACGGCGATCAGGTCGCCTCGATGTACGCGGGCATGGACTTGCGGAAGTTTTATTGATGACGTGGGCCGATATCGACGCGCAGGTGCAGCCGTACCTCAAACGCGCCGAACCGTTCGTCCGTCGGTGGATGCATTGGTTGCTCTGGGCCTTGGTCACGGTCCCGGTTCTCGCCCTCGTCGCGATGTACCCGCTCGGTATGCTCGGCGCCAACCCCATTCGCGAAGCCGAGCATTTCACCGGTGAATGGGCGCTCCGACTCCTCGCCTGTTCGCTTGCGGTCAGCCCGATCATCAAGCTGACGCGCTGGGGTTTCCTGATTACGGAACGGCGATTTCTCGGACTCGCGGCGTTCTACTGGACGATCCTGCACCTCTCGATGTACATCGGGCTCGACATGTACTTCGATGTGCATGACATCGTCGAGGACGTGACGAAGCACCTGTACATCACCGTCGGGATGCTCGGATTTCTGCTGATGGTGCCGCTCGCGATCACGTCGACCAAGGGGTGGATTCGGCGGATGGGTGGAAAGAAGTGGAATGCGTTACACCGCTTGGTGTTCGTCTCCGCGATCGCGGGGTGCGTGCATTACATCTGGGGAGTCAAGAAAGACGTCGAGGAGCCGATTATGTATGCAGCGGTGTTCGTCGTCCTCTTCGCGTTTCGCATCTTTTGGCGACGAGGCAGCACCGGAGCGCGAGCGACCGCCCGCGCGGCGTAACGCCGTTCGTCCCCTCTCCCCGGTGTCATGCACTCTCCCGACGGCGCGAACACCGGTCGCCCGGGGCCTCCCGTATCGGGTATCGCCACCCGCGCGTCCTTCGCGGCGCCGGTAGTCCTCGCGGGCCCGACGCTACGGCCGCGCGATCGGCTCCTGGTGGCCGGGCTGGTGGGCTACGCGCTGGTGATGTCGGCGTGGATCACGCTCGGCATGCGCGCGGGAAGCGACGAGAGCGTCATGCGTTTACTCGCATCGCAGCTGCTGACGGTGGTTGCCGGAGTCCTGGCGTGGAAAGCCGCGCAGTCGCCCATGCTCGACCACGGCACGCGTCGGTTCTGGCGGGCCGTGTGGATGTCGCAGGCGGCCACGTTTGCGCTGGCGCTGGTCACGCATGTGGCATCCCCGGCGAGCGCGCGTGCGCTGCCGAATCTGGCGCCGATGCTCGCGCAGACGATTCTGTTGGTCGGGCTGCTGCAATGGCCCAGTGCTCCACGCACGAGCGAGGATCGCTTCAAGCTCGCGCTGGACGTTGCGACGGTCATCGTCGGCGGACTCTTGCTGCTCTGGTTCGATCTGTTTGCGATTTCGCCGCACAGTTCCCGCGCCGAGATCGCGCGTTACACGGCGGCGCACTTGGTCGCACTCGGGGATCTGGTGCTTATTCTCGTCGCGTCGGTGCTCTGGCGTCGGACGGCGTTGCAACAGCGCGCCAACGTACTGGTCATCATCGCGCTCGCGTTGCTCGTCCGTTTCCTCGCGAATGTCGCGATGGTGGTGGACTTCACGCGCTGGTCAGCATCGCTCGATTGGGTCGCGATCAGTGCGCCGATCAGCGCCGCCTTGATCGCCGTCGCGGCCTGGGTGAAATGGGTGACGATGTCCGAGCGCCAGCGACGCTCGTCGGGACTCGCCGCGCTATCGGCAGAAGGCACGAGCCTGATCCCCTATGCGGCGGTATTGCCCGGCTTCTGCCTGCTGCTCCGCGCTGCGCATGAGCAGGGCACGCAGCCACTGGTCGGACTCTCGATCGGTGCGGTGATTCTCGCGACACTGGCATTTGCGCGGCAGGTCGCGGCAACACGTCAGACCATGCGCGTGCTCACCGAATCGACCGCGCGTATCGGCGAAGCGCGTTTTACGGCGCTCGTGCAACACTCGAGCGATGTCATCACGATTGTCGACCCGGATGGCACGATTCGCTACGCCAGTCCGTCGATGACGACGGTGTTGGGGCACGATCCGACCAAACTCGCGTCGACGTCGTTGTTCGCGTTGATGCATCCCGACGACGTCCCAGGCGCGACGCAATTTCTCGGTGACCTCGCGCGCTACTCGCGCTCGCGCACCAATCCGCGCAGCGCCCTCGGCACACTCAAGCGCGAGTGGCGCATCGCGCACGCCAATGGCGATTGGATGACGGTCGACAACGTCGGTACCAACTTGCTCAGCGAGTCGGTGATCGGCGGCCTGGTGCTCAATTCGCGCGATGTGACTGAACAGAGCGTGATGAAAGAGCAGTACATGCATCAGGCCTTTCATGATCCGCTCACCGATCTCGCCAATCGCGCGTTGTTTCTCTATCAGGTGGGACATGCGCTCACGCGCGCTGCGCGCAGTGCGCATCCGGTGTCGGTGCTCTTTCTCGATCTCGATAACTTCAAGACCGTCAACGATTCGCTCGGCCATGGTGCCGGTGATCGCTTGCTGGTTGAAGCGGCGCGACGTTTAGCGTCGTGCGTGCGCGACTGCGATCTCATTGCACGGTTAGGCGGCGATGAATTCGCCGTGCTGGTGGAGGACGCGATGGAGGAGCGCGAGGTGCTGATGATTGCCGCGCGCATCGCGACCGCGTTGAGCAATCCGTTCGTGCTCGGTGGGAAAGAAGTCTTTGTCAGCGCCAGCATCGGGCTGTCGCGGACGATGGCAAGTGAGACGTCGGATGAACTCGTGCGTAACGCAGACGTCGCGATGTATGTCGCCAAAACGCGCGGAAAAGGGCAGTGCGTGCTGTTCGAGCCGCAAATGCACGCTGCGGCGCTCGAGCGGTTGGTGGTCGAGGCAGATCTTCGACAGGCGATCGAACGCGAGGAGTTCTTCCTGCAGTATCAGCCGATCGTGTTGTTGGCGACCGGCGAGGTCATCGGCGCCGAAGCCTTGGTGCGCTGGTGCTGTCGCGAGCGCGGAACGGTGCCACCCGGGGTGTTCATCCCCATCGCCGAGGAGACGGGCATGATCACGGCGATCGGCAAATGGGTCCTTCGACGAGCGTGTCGCACGGCGCAACAGTGGGTGACCGAGCGCGGCCACCCGATGCGGATCACGGTGAACTTGTCCGGGCGGCAACTGCAGGAGCCCGGTATCGTGGATGACGTGGCCGACGCGCTGCGGGAATCGGGGCTCGATCCGCAGCATCTCGTCCTCGAAATCACCGAGAGCATGCTGATGCAGAATACCGACTTGGCGCTGGCTCGCCTGACCGCGCTCAAGGCGTTGGGCGTCAGCCTGGCCATCGACGACTTCGGGACCGGCTATTCTTCCTTGAGTTATCTCCAACGCTATCCGATCGACATTCTGAAGATCGATAAGGCGTTCGTGGATGTCATCGACAAGGGAGGCGAAGGTCCGGTTCTGGCCAATGCGATCGTGGCACTGGGGGCAACGTTGCGGATGAAGACCGTGGCGGAGGGCATCGAGACAGAGGCACAACGCGAGCACTTGCTCGCGCTCGGCTGCGAGCTGGGGCAGGGATATTTGTTTGCCCGACCGCTCGACGCCGAGGATTTCTGGCAGATCCTCGTGACCCGTGGCGCGCGATCGTACGACACCAGGCGTCGACTTCGCGAACAGGATGCACAAGCCGCATAGCGATCGTCCGAAGTCCGCGCGACCCGTCGCGCCGCCATCCAAGTCGTCAGCGTCAACAGGTAAGCCGTCAGCGACGTCGGTGAAAGGGCCGCCGCAATCGCAAGCGCCGTCAGCGTTAGCACGACCGTCGGCATCAGCACGACCGTCAGCGTCAGCACGACCGCCAGCGTCAGCACGACCGCCAGCGTCAGAACGGCACTCGGCGAAAGTGAAACCGTCACCGTCAGCCCGACCGTCACCGTCAGCGAGTGTCGCCGTCGGCGCACCGATGCCGACTCGCTTCGACGCGTTTGCCGTCACCGCGCCCGGGCTCGCTCCCCTCGTGGCGAATGAACTGGTCGCACTTGGTCTCGTGCCGCGCGATATCAGCGATGCCGGTGTTGGATTCGATGCGTCGCTTGACGAGTTGCTGCGCGCCAACCTCTGGTCGCGGATGTCGAGTCGCGTGTTGGTGCGCCTTGCGTCATTCGAAGCGCGCGATTTTGCCACGCTGGAAAAACAGGCGATGCGGATACCGTGGTCGCGCGTGCTGCAACGCGGCATGACCGTGCGGTTGCGGGTCACCTGTCGCAAATCCAAGCTCTATCACTCGGACGCGGTCGCCGAACGGGTCGCGCGCGGCATTGAGCGCTCGGTAGCAGGCGTGACGATTCAGTTGGGGGCCAAAGATGACGAGGAGGGGGCGGATGGCGCGGCATCAGCGTCAGTATCAGCATCAGCGTCAACGTCAGAATCAGCGTCAGAAGCGGCGTCGGCAGCCTCTGTAACGTCAGTCACGTCGTCAGCGCTACCGGCACAGCTTATCGTCGTGCGCTTCGAACATGATCAGTGCACCATCAGCGCGGATAGCTCGGGCGAACTGCTGCATCGTCGCGGGTGGCGGCAGGCAATCGCCAAGGCGCCCCTTCGCGAAACACTCGCTGCCGCGATGCTCGTGGCGTCGGAGTGGGACCAGACCGTCCCGCTGGTCGATCCGTTCTGCGGGTCGGGAACGATCGGCATCGAGGCGGCGCTGGCGATTCGTAATATTGCGCCGGGGTTGGACCGCCCTTTCGCGCTCGAGCGGTGGCCCGGCACCGATGCGGCATTGGTGCGCTCCGCGCGAGACGCAGCCCGCGCCCAGGCCAAGCCCTCGACCGGCGTGCAGATCCTGCTGTCTGATCGCGACGCGGGGGCCTGCGACGCGGCGGTAGCCAACGCGGAACGCGCCGGCGTGTTGGGCGACGTGATCATCGCGCAGCAATCGTTGAGCGACGCGGATCTCGCCGCGCTGGGTCCTCGCGGCCTTGTGCTTACCAATCCGCCGTACGGACTGCGCGTGACCGATGGCAACGATCTCCGCTCATTGTACGCGCGCCTTGGCGACGTGCTGCGCGACGGCGGCACTGGGTGGCGTCTGGCGATGCTCGTACCCGATAAACAGCTCGCCGCGCAGCTCCGCATGAAAATGGATACGAAGCTGCGGACGGCGAACGGCGGGCTTGGGGTGTCGGTGGAGATGACGCGTGCGGTGGGGGCGCGAGGAGCGCCACACGAGAATCAGACGTGAATCAGACGTAGATCAGGCGTGATTCTCGTGTGCATTGGTCGTGGATCAGGTGCAGCTGGGACGTCCGTCAGGCGCGGAAGTAGTCGGCCCGCCAGTGTGTGACCTGCTGCTTGATCTCCTTCGACGTCATGGCCGGATTGGCGAGCACTTTGCGCACGAGCCCCGTCACTTCGTCGTCCGAGGCAAACCGCAGCCCCACGAAATGCGACGGGCGCAACTCGCCGATGCGCGCCTGCAGATCGGCGGGGAGCAATCGCGCCAAGCGGAGCTGTTCCTCGAGGCGGATGATGCGATCCTGCACGCGAAGCGGCGAGACGCGAGTAACGGCGACGAGGCCAAAAATCACGGTCGCGCCCAACAGGTCAAAATGCGATTGGACGTCACGCAAGTGCATGGCGCGCCACGCCGCCCATATCCAAAAGGCCACCGCCAACGGCGCTGTGAAGTAGTGATAGATCGGCGTGAACTGCGCGTGGTTGCCGAAGTTCTGCCCGCTGTCGTTTGCCATGGAAGAGTCGCGTTGGGGTGAGCAGGGATGGAATCCGCGCGTAACTTACGCGCTGGTCACGTCCGTGCAGATCTCGGGCACTCAGACAGCTGCCTGCTGCGCAGCATCCGATGGCCCGGCGTACTCGACGCGTGTCGCTCGCGCGTCCCCTTTTCGACTTTTACCCGATCACGCCATGCGACGCGTTTCGCCCTACCTCCTGCTCCTTCTCGGCGCCCCACTCGGCGCGCAAGGCGCCAAGACCTCCTCGGCCGGCGTCCCGGCTGGCTTCGGACTCATTCACGAGGCCGACCTCAAGCGCGACATGTACGCGATGGCCGGCGACAACATGCGCGGCCGAGAAGCCGGCACTATCGACGAGATGCGCGCATCGATGTGGGTGGCCGAAGAGATGCGTAAGAGTGGCGTGACGCCGAAGGGCGAGGACGGTGGGTGGTTTCAGTGGTGGAACATGCGTCGCAATCGCGTCTCGTCTGTGTCGAGCTCCGTCAAGATCGGCGGAAAAGCGTTGACGCTTTGGACCGAGATCACGCCTACGTCGAACGCGGCCGCCGAAGTGAGCGCGCCAACGGTATTCGTCGGTGATGGCAAAGACACAACGGTTGACGTGCGCGGCAAGATCGCGGTCGCAACGCTGGTGCCGAGTACCGTGCCGCTGCGCAGCACGACCAATACGTACGAGTATCGCTACACGCGACAGGCCATCACGTCGCAGGGCGCAGCGCTCACGCGCCGCGGTGCGGCGGGCGTGATCATCGTCGCTGACTCCATTGGCGATATCGCCTACGACGGCGTCTGGAAGCTGCAGCAGCGTGGCACGTACGATGTCGTTGGTGGTGTGCCGAGGTTCTCGCAGAATCCAAACGCCGGTGCCGGTCGTGGTGGCGCGGGTGGTCCGCCGCCGGTGCAAGCGCCGGTGTTGTTCGTGAAGCGTTCCATGTTGCCGTCAGTGCGCACTGACGGACAGATGGTTGACGTGAAGATTCGTACTGAAAGCTTCGAGACGCCGTCGGTGAATATCATCGGCGTGGTGAAGGGCACCGACCCCAAGCTGCGCGACGAGTATGTGGTGTTCAGCTCGCATCAAGATCACGACGGTGTGCGCTTTGAAGTCGCCGGCGATTCTATCTGGAACGGCGCCGACGACAACGCGTCGACCAGCGTGGCGCTCCTCGCAATCGCGCGTTCGTGGGTGAAGCACCCAAGCAAGCGGTCGGCGCTGTTCATCTTTCACGGTGCCGAAGAGCGTGGGTTGTTGGGTTCACGCTATCACGCCGCGCATCCGGTGGTACCGCTCGAGAGCATGGTGGCCGTGCTCAATGGCGACATGATCGGCCGCAACGCTGCCGACACCGCCGCACTGCTTGGCTCACAGCCGCCGCATCGCAATTCGATGGCGCTGGTCCAGATGGCGATCGATGCGAACAAGATGAGCACGAAGTTCGTGATCGACTCGTCGTGGGATCGGCCGACGCATCCGGAAGGCTGGTACTTCCGCAGCGATCATGTGCCGTACGCCGAACGGAAAGTGCCGAGTTTGTTTTTTTCGTCGAACCTGCATGCGGACTATCACACGCCGCGCGACGAACCGAAAAACATCGACTATCCGAAGCTCACGCACATGACGCAGTGGATGTTCATGACTGGATGGATCGTTGGGAACGCCGCGGTACGACCGGCCATCGACGCGGGGTTCGTGCTGCACTAACCGTCCACGTTCGTGGGGCGCGTTGTGTCGAAAGAGACTGTGGCAGACGCGCCCGCTGCTGCCTCATCGCGTGAGCTGACGTTTGCGTTGGTGCTGCTTTTTGGCATCAACTTCATGAACTTCTACGACCGCAACGTCGTCGGTGCCATCGGTGAGCGTATCAAAACCGAATGGTCGCTCACCGACGGTCAGCTCGCGGGATTGAGCACTGCGTTCATTCTGTTATACGCCGTCGTTGGCATTCCACTTGGTCGATTGGCCGACACGGGGAGCCGCAAACGCATGCTCGCTGGTGGGGTCACTGTGTGGAGCGCGTTCACGGCGCTCTGCGGACTCGCTGGCGGTTTCGGCGCGTTGGTCGCTTGCCGATTAGGCGTCGGTATTGGCGAGGCCAGTGCGGCGCCGGCCGCGAATTCGCTCATCGGCGATCTCTTTCCGCCCGCCCGACGCGCGCGAGCGATCAGCGTCTTCATGCTGGGTGTGCCGGTCGGCGCGGGTGCAAGTTTCCTGATCAGCGGATTGATCGTGCAGGTGACCGGTGGATGGCGGCCCGCGTTGTTCGTCGCGGCGATCCCAGGGCTCGTGCTCGGTGTGCTCGCGCTCCGTTTGCCAGAACCGACCCGAGGCGCGGCAGATCCGGATGTCGCCGTTCGCGCGCGCGGGGCGTGGGAGTCGATCGGATTGGTGCTCAAGACACGGACGATGTGGTGGATCATTGCCTCGGGAGCACTGTTTAATCTCATCGCCTACGCGCTGAGTGCGTTTCAGACCTCATTCCTCATTCGCTATCACGGGCTCAACATCGACATCGCCAATCGTTTTACGGCCGTGATCTTTGGACTGGGCGGCGGTATCGGCATGTTGGGCGGTGGATGGCTCGGCGATCACATCGGGCAGCGTATGAAGCAGCGCACGGAGCAGCGCACACCACGGGGGCGCTTGCTCGTCGCGATGCTGGCCCTGATTGTGGCCGCCCCACTGGCATTCGCGGCCATTCAACAGTCGCGTGGCCAGTTCTGGATGTTCGGCGTCTACATGTTCTGTGCGGTCGCGGCGATGTATGTGTATTACTCGACGGTCTACGCCACGATTCACGATATCGTCGAACCGCAGATGCGCGGCGCCGCGATGTCGGTCTATTTCTTCGTGTTCTACATGTTCACCGCGTTGGGGCTCGTGGCATTCGGTAAGCTCAGCGATGCGCGCTACGCCGTGGCGTTGGCGAGCGGTGCGACCGCTGGGGATGCACGCGCGCTCGGGCTGCACGACGCGTTTGCCACAGTGCCGGTGCTGTGTGTGATGACGGCCGCCGTGCTGTGGCTCGCGTCGCGCAGTGCCGATGCGGATTACGCGCGTGTTCGAGCGTCCTCGCGCGGGCTGCTGCTGAGTTGACGTCGAAGTCGCCAACCTTTCGCGTGCCCACATCGGTCCGAAACGGCGCACACGTCTCGCGTCGGCGGCACCGGGTACGTGGGACGGCCGAACATCACGGGGTTGTCCGACGCTTCGAACGTCGCAGGTGGTTGATGTTCCGGGTATCCGCAGCGCATGATTCGCTGGTCACGCGCGTCATAGCCAGAATTTTGCGCTGAATTTTTTCCGCTCCCGACGCGCCGCCTGTATCACGCCTTCCCGTCATCGACACATGTGGTCATCTGCGATTCTCGCCCCACTCGCCGTCGCGGTCTCGTTCGCGACCGCCGCGCTCTCGTCGCCCACAGACGCGGTCAATCGCGATGCATCACGCGCTGTCATACGCGAACACGCACCCCGCGCGGCGTTTGACAGCGGGCACGTTGATGTGGGTGGCGGGATCGCGCTCTACTATCGCGTCCTGGGCGGCGCGCACCGCGACACCATTGTGCTGGTCCATGGCGGGCCAGGACTCAGCAACACATACCTCGAGAACGATCTCGACTTTCTGGCAGCGAAGCACACCGTGCTGTTGTACGATCAGCGCGGCTCTGGACGCTCGACGCTGATCAGCGATTCGACGAAAGTCTCGTTGGCGCTGCATGTTGCGGATCTCGACAACGTGCTCAAACATTTTCATATCGCGCACGCCAATTTGTACGGTCACTCGTGGGGTGCGGGACTTGTCGCCAACTACGTCGCGGTGCATCCGAGCATGGTGCGTAAAGCGATCCTTGGCTCGGGCATTCCGCCGCGTCGTGAGCCGTACATGGCCCAATTCGGCGCCAAGCTCACCGCGTGGGCCGACAGCAGCACCAAGGCTAAGCTCAACGTGCTGTCGCGTGCGCAACGCAACGCCGCCGATCCGGTCGCCGCCTGTCGTGCCTATTGGGCCGTGTTCATCATTGGCTACTACGCCGATACAAGCGCCATCAAGCGCATGAAGAGCGATGTCTGCGCGAACCCGCCTGCGTCGCTCAACAATCGTGTTAACGCATGGACGCTTGGCCCACTCGGCAACTGGGATTGGCG
>JBBQDB010000031.1:0-33425 GCA_038319245.1 Gemmatimonadales bacterium | reverse complement strand
GGATTGATTGCGGCGTCGGTCTGGATCATATCGACGTACACGCCGCGCCCGTCGCCCGTACCACTCAGGTTGCGACCGACCGCGCTGACCACGCCCACGGACACGCTCGGCTCACTATTGCCGAGCACGAAGCCAAACGGGTTGCCAATGGCAATCGTCCATTCACCGACCAACAAGTCGGACGATGTACCCAAGACCGCGATAGGCAACTTCTTCATATCGATTTTCACGACGGCGAGGTCGTTCGTCTCGTCGACGCCGATGATCTTGGCACTGTAGGTCGTGCCATCGCGCATGGCGACGGAAACTTTGCTGGCTCCGCCGATCACGTGCGCGTTGGTGACGATGACGCCGTCTTCGCGAATGATGAAGCCCGAGCCGATGCCCGCGCTGCGTCGCTCGCCGGAGCGTCCGCCGTTGAAGTACTCAAAGAAGTCGACCGGAACGCGTTCGACCGTCTCCGTTTGCACCGTAACCACGGCGGGTGCGACGCGCTCGACAGCCGTCGTGATTGCCGTGCGTCGAGACGAGGTGATACTTGGCCCAACCGGAGTAGCTGGCGTCGCGGTAGCCGGCGCGGTTCGCGTTTGCGCGCCCGACGGTGCCGGATTCGCGCCTTCGCACCCAGCGACAAGGAGCGAGACCAAGAGAACCAGCGTCACGCGCTCGCGCATCAGCTCGGACTCACGCGCAAACGTTCGCCCTGACTCGGGCGCCTCGCCGGATCAACCAGCGATTGATCGGTAAACGGATATGCAGACATCGCGCGGAGCGCCGCGGCACTGATCACTGCTGCGTCAGCGCCCGCGTTGGCGCAGGCAATCACGGTTGCCCCTGGGGCTGGAAAGACGGCCACGATGTCGCTCTCGCTGGTCGATCGGTCGAGCACCGCTCGCGACTGACGCAAGACGGTCGCGCTATCGCCGCCGCCAGCGTCGATGCGATCGACGTCGACGAAGAGGAACGCGACACCGGTCCGCGCGGCGAGCATCACCTGCGCGGACGACCCCAAAAACGTGGCCGCGACTTTGACGCCAGCAGCCGCCAAGCGGTGCATGAGCGGGATGTACGGTTCAGCGAACGGCAGCTGAATCACCACGTGGTCGGCGGCGCGCCCGAGTCGCTCCGCCTGCTCGGCGGCTAATTCCGCGGTCGTGGCATCCAACGACACGAAGACCGGCATCGCCGCGGCGCGTGCAAATTCTCCGAGCCAGGCGAGCGAAGCTTCGAGGCTGGTCGCGCCGCGAAGTGCAGAGTCGGGAAGGACCACGCCGTCGATGAGGGCTCGATCGTTGGCCCAGCGCACGTCATCGAGCGCATCGGTTGCGAGAAACAGTCTCACAGGCCGCCGTGGTAAAGCGTGTCTGGATATACGACCTGCAGCAGCGACAAGCCTTCAGCAGGGGCGGGTGCGGATGTATCCGCGTTGTCGGGTGCCTCGAGCAACCGCGCGATCGTACCTCGCGGTCGTCGCGCCTGTGCCACCTGAACCATCGTGCCTACGAGAAATCGGACCATATGATGGAGAAACCGGTTTGCCGTCACCTCGAACTGCCAGCCGCCGTCGCG
Organism: Gemmatimonadales bacterium; assembly: GCA_038319245.1. Lineage (GTDB taxonomy): Bacteria > Gemmatimonadota > Gemmatimonadetes > Gemmatimonadales > Gemmatimonadaceae > Gemmatimonas. The sequence continues at coordinate 31,856 of JBBQDB010000031.1, read as the reverse complement.
CTCATGCCACGCCGCGTGATGAATGACGCAGCGATGATGGTCGTCGATCGGCGCCGTGTTCGCCACGGCAAATGCACGAAACGTATGTTCGCCCAACAACGACGCTGCCTCGGCGTGCAGCGCCTCGGCATCGAGCGGTCGCGCCAACGGCCACTCGTATCGGCGCCGAAATGGGGAGCGCACCTCGTCGTCCGTGCCTACAAGATAGCGGTATCGACGTCCCGTCGCGCTCCGGCGCGGGTGAAATTCCGGCAGCATCCGATGGGCAGAGGCCACCCAGATATCGGGCGGCAGCAGCGCATTGACCGCTTTGCGTAGGCTTTGGGTGGTCCACCGCTCGTGGACTCGGACGCCCACGCCCTGACCATGCGCGTGTACCCCGGCGTCGGTCCGTCCTGCACCGATCGCGGGCACCGCTTCATTGCAGAGACGGCGCAGCACGCGTTCCATCTCACCTTGGACGGTTCGCGCCTCGGGCTGACGCTGCCAGCCGGAGAAGCGCCCACCGTCGTATTGGGTCACCAACAGGAGAGGGCGGGGATCCATCACGCGCGGAAGGTACGCCCCAACGGCGTCGCCTTCAACCGCATGAGGTCGGCCAATTGCGTCCGTGAATTCACCGTGCCCACATTGCGCGGTCGCGTTCGGCGCTATTCACTCCTTTCCTTCATGCCTCCGCGCTCTCTCGCCTCGCTCGCCCACGCTCTCGGCGCCATTTCAGACCTCGATGGCGCTCTCATCGCGCTTGGCGAGTGTCTCGCTGAGCTGGACCGCGGGGCGTCGGTCGCATTTCTGCTGTATGACGCACGCCGAGACATGTTACGGCAGCGCCTATCGCCTGTGGGCGCTCGGGTCGTTCGGAGCGCCATCGAAACCACGTTCGATCATCTCCCCGAGCCATTGCGCTCAAAGGTGTCGGCGGGCGGGCAGTTTATCGACGTGACCGACAAGTCCGCCGACTACGCGCGGCTCTTCGGCTTCGGGTCGTCGACGGACGGGGGACTGCTGTCACTACGCGGACTACGAGTGGAGGGCGCGTTGTCAGCGGTGGTCGCCCTCTACGAGCCACGGAAGATTTTCGGTACCCGAACCACTGAGCGCTTGGCGCCCGCATTGGCACTCTTCGACTTGGCGTTCGGTCGGTTGACAGAACGTGAAGCTCGTGAGGAAGCGGTGCGTACGCTCGAAGACGTGACGCAACGCGTGCATGGTGAGTACGTGCGCAAGCTGGGCACACTGGAAGCCGAGCTCCGCGAGGCGCGGGATACGCCGCGGGACACGGGCGCGTTGGGTGCCGCCGAAGCGGTCGCGCTGCAAGCGGACGCGGCGCGCGCGAGCGAGGAAGCGCGTCGCTCGTTGCGACGCGCTGAGCTCACCGACCAGCAATTGACGGCTGCTGTTGGCCAGCTGGAGCAAGCGCACGTTGAGTTGCATCGTCGGAGCGAGGCGCTGCGCCAGCGGACCCGCACGCTGTACTTGGTGGATCGCGTGTTGACGCTTGACGCCGCGACGGATGATGCGCGCGCGCTGGTGGATGGATTGTTGGCGCTCGTCGGCGACGACATGCAGGCGCAGCGGTGCTCGCTGATGCTCCGCGCGCCTGAGCCGGATCATCTCTTTCTCGCCGCGGCGCGTGGCATTGCGCCCAACATTGTCGAAGGCATGCGCATTCGCATCGGGGAAGGTGTGGCTGGGCGTGTTGCCGCGGCCCGCCAGCCGCTGCTCGTGCAAGATGTGCGCGAGGCTGCACAACATCCGTTACTCCGTGATCAGTACTTCACAACGGGCAGTTTCATCAGTTTTCCGTTGGTGTACCACGACGAGTTGGTGGGTGTGCTCAACCTGACGAATCGCGCGCAGCGCGGTGTGTATGGAGACGAGGACGTTGAACGGGTGCGCTTGTTGGGGCTCGTGATCTCGCTCATCGCCTCGCGAAATTCTCTGACCGAGCGGTTGCTGGAGTCGTTGCGTGTCGGCTGACGCACTCACACAGGCGATTCGTCGGTTGGCTGCGCATGACTCGCTGGACACGGCTCTGCTGACGGAGGCCTTTGGTGTCATCATGCGCGGTGAGGCTACACCGGCGCAGATCGCAGCAATCCTGATGGGACTTCGCGTGAAGGGCGAAACGCCGGCGGAACTCGCGGGCGTGGTAAACGCGCTCCGTGAGGCGATGGTGGTGATCCCCGCTGACGCGCCCGACGAGTTGGTGGATACGTGCGGCACCGGCGGCGGTGCACTGACGACGTTCAATATTTCGACTGCGGCGGCGCTTCTTGCCGCGGGGATGGGAGTGCGGATCGCCAAACACGGCAATCGGTCATTCACGTCCCGGTCCGGAAGTGCCGATGTCCTCGAAGCGCTGGGAGTCGTGATCGATACGACGCCTAAGGCCATGGCCGAAACGCTGCGAGACGCCGGTATCGTGTTCATGTTCGCTCCGCTGATGCACCCGGCACTCCGCCATGTCGGCCCGGTGCGCCGCGAGCTTTCGATTCCGACGATCATGAACATTGTCGGTCCGCTGGCGAACCCGGCGCGCGCCGGCCGTCAGGTGGTTGGCGTCGCCGAACCGAAGCGAGTGCCGCTGATCGCGGAAACGCTGGCGGTTTTGGGGACGACGCACGCGTTGGTTGTGCACGGTGAGCCGGGGATGGACGAGATTTCGCCAGTCGGCCCAACCGCGGTGATGGAAGTGCACAACGCCACGTTGACGTCTTGGACCATCGATCCGTCCGCATTTGGTGTCCGCGATGCCGTCATTGACGATCTCGCGGGCGGCGACCCGACGGAGAACGCCTCGCTGATTCAGGCGGTGTTACGCAACGACGGACCACCGGCCGCCCGCGCCGCCGTGTTGCTCAACGCCGCGGCCGCGTACTACGTCAGCGGCCGTGCCCTGTCGTTCGCGACCGCGGTGGATGCAGCGCGCGCGGCGCTTGAAGCGGGCGCCGGCGCCGACGCCCTCCGTCGTTTGCGCACGGCGTCGCGCCGCGCCGCCGGCTTGACGTAACGCGCGACTGCCGCGGCGCACGACGCCCGCATCGGTCATTGCCAATCACGCCGTCGACGACGCTGCAACGCGCTAGTACCGCCGCAGGACGCCGACCACAATGCCCTGGATTCGCACGTCGTCTTCATGGACGAAGAGCGGCAGCATCGTTTCGTTTGCCGGCTGGAGACGGATTCGGCCATCGCGCTCGCGATAGTAGCGTTTCACCGTCGCCGCAGCACCGTCAAGCAACGCGATGACCATTTCGCCGTTGTCCGCCGATTGCCGATCGTTGATGACGACGTAGTCACCGTCGCGAATCTGTTCTTCAATCATCGACTCGCCCCGTACGCGCAGCACATAGTGACTGCCGTTCTTTCGCAGGAACCCATCGGGTACCGCCATCGTTTCGCCGACAGTCAGTGCCTCGATGGGCGCACCGGCGGCAACGGTGCCGAGCAATGGCAACTCCACCGCGCGCTGATACATCTCAGAAGGCAGAATCTCGATGGCGCGACTCTCGTTGTACGCACGCTTGATGTACCCTTTGCGCTCGAGATTCGAGAGGTGCTCATGCACCGTCGCCAGCGAGTTATAGTTGAACTGTGACGCGATTTCCTCGAAGCTCGGCGCATAGCCGTTCGCTTCGTTGTAGTCGGAGAGAAACGAGAGAATTTCTTTCTGACGCTTGGTGAGTGCCATGACGCCTCCTCGTGGGGTACACGACGCAGAACTCGACCCGGTCGGGCGTTGCCCCGTTCGCCGGAACCCCGAAAAGGGGCCGAATCCACGCTAACCGAATACAGGCCGAAGTGCAAGCATTTTCGTCGAGTCTTGATTGGACCCCGCCATCGGGCACCCTGGGCGAGCTGACGCGTCAGGCCCACGAGCGGGCGTCGCAGATAACCTCGAGTCTGCTGGATCTTCAGGCGGCGGCGCGCGATGCCGCGCCCGCGCACCCATTCGCCGCGGCGTTGCGTCAGCCAACCGTCTCGGTCATCGCCGAGGTGAAACGATGGTCGCCATCGAAGGGTGCGATTGCGCCGGCATTGGATGCAGCGGTGCAGGCCGCCGCGTATGCCGAGGGTGGAGCCGCAGCAATTTCGGTGTTGACGGAGCCGACTCGATTCGGAGGCGCGATGTCCGACCTTCTCGACGTCGCCTCGCGTGTCACGGTGCCAGTGATCCGCAAAGACTTCCTCGTCCATCCCGCCCAGCTATGGGAAGCGCGCGCGGCAGGTGCCTCCGCTGCGTTGCTCATCGTGCGTGCGCTGTCGCCCGACGAGCTGGTTCGCTTGATGGACGCGATTCACGAGTCTGGGCTCGAAGCCTTGGTGGAGGTGCGTGACGAACACGAGCTGGCGCGCGCGCTCGCCGTCGGCGCGAGAGTCATCGGCGTCAACAACCGTAATCTGGAAACGCTCGTGATCGACGTGACAACCGCACCGACGCTCATCCCATCGATTCCCGCCGATCGTATCGCGGTCGCCGAGAGTGGCTTGCTCACGGTGCAGGACATGGCTGCGGCCGCCCATGCCGGCGCCGATGCGATACTCGTCGGCAGTGCGGTCTCCGCGCATGCACGACCAGCTGACGCGGTGCGCGCGATGACGTCCGTACCGCGACATGCGCGACGCTAAGGGCACGGTGTGTCTCGCCCGATCGCAACGCCAGCCTCGGTCGCCGAGGAGACAATGACGTCGGCAAAAATCTGCGGGCTGACGCGGGCGTCAGATGCGACCGTCGCGGTGGAGTCCGGTGCTGATTATATCGGCGTCATTTTGGCCTCCGGGCCTCGGTTGCTCGATGCCGCGCGCGCACGCGCGGTACTCGGCGATCGACGCGCAGGCATCCAGCGCGTGGCCGTGTTTGGAACGCAATCGACCGAGCAAGTGATAGCGCTGGTGCAGGAACTTGATCTCGACGTCGCGCAATTACACGGGGTGTGCACGGCAGCTGACATCACGGTGATTCAGCGCATGACGAATCGTGCCGTCTGGCCAGTGCTGCGCGTCCGTGATACGGTGCTTCCAGACTCGGCGTCCGCTCTTGCGGCGGCCGCGGGGTGGGTCGTGCTCGACGCGCAGGTCGCGGGACAACTCGGCGGTACGGGTGTGGCGCTCGATTGGTCTGGACTTGGCGCAGCGGTGGGTGCATTGCGACAATCGGTACCAGGTGTGCAGATCGTGCTCGCAGGAGGACTCAACACGCGGAACGTGCGCGAGGCGATTCGACTCCTCGATCCCGATGTCGTAGACGTATCTTCCGGCGTTGAGACGGCTCCCGGTGTGAAGGATCCGGAGGCAGTGAGACAGTTCGTGATAGCGGCGCACGCCGCGATGGGGATTCGAAGATGACTACGGTAGATGCAGTGATCGAAACGACGTCGGATCGCTTTGGCCCGTTTGGCGGACGATATGTGCCAGAGACGTTGATCCCGGCGCTCGACGAACTGGAATTGGCGTTTCGTACTGCGTTGGGTGATGTCGCCTTTCGGACGGAGCTCGACGGGTTGTTGCACGAGTACGTGGGTCGCCCAACCGCGCTCTCGTTTGCACCACGCTTGTCCGCGCGGGTCGGTGCACCAATCTGGCTCAAACGCGAAGATCTGAATCACACGGGCGCCCACAAAATCAACAACACCGTCGCGCAAGCTATTCTTGCGCGTCGCATGGGCAAGCGTCGCATCATCGCCGAAACCGGTGCAGGGCAGCACGGCGTGGCGACAGCGACGATTTGCGCGCGATTTGGGCTCGAGTGCGTGGTGTACATGGGCGAAGAAGACATGAAGCGGCAGCAGCTTAATGTCTTTCGCATGCGGCTCATGGGCGCGACCGTTGTGCCGGTGCTCTCCGGAACGCGCACGCTCAAGGACGCGACCAGCGAAGCAATTCGCGATTGGGTCACGACCGTCAACGACAGTCACTACATCATCGGCTCGGTGGTTGGACCGGCACCGTATCCGCGCATGGTGCGTGAATTTCAATCCGTCATTGGTCGCGAAGCACGCGCGCAGATGCTCGAGCGCGTGGGTGCGCTGCCCAAAACAGTTGTGGCGTGCGTTGGCGGTGGTTCGAACGCGATGGGCATCTTCGCTGGGTTTGTGGACGATGCCGACGTTGAACTGATCGGCGTCGAAGCGGCAGGTGAAGGGCTCAACACCGATCGCCATAGCGCGTCGATCGCCAAGGGCACGCCCGGTGTGTTGCACGGCGCGTTGAGCTACTTGCTGCAGGATGCCAGCGGCCAAGTACATCCCGCACATTCCATCTCGGCGGGACTCGACTATCCGGGCGTCGGCCCGGAGCATGCGTGGCTCAACGACAGCGGTCGCGCGTCGTACGTCTCCATCACCGACTCCGAAGCGCTGCGCGGCGTCGCACTGCTGAGTCGCCTCGAAGGCATCATTCCCGCTCTTGAGACGGCACACGCGGTGGCGTGGATCGAGAAGGAAGCCGGACGCTGGCAGGAAAACGAACCCGTGTTGCTCTGCGTGAGCGGCCGCGGTGACAAGGACGTGGCCACCATCAGTCAGTACGAGATGCCGGCGACGTGATCGACGCCTTGGACGGCGTCGAACTCTCGCCCCTCGCCATTGCTTCAATCGAAGATGCGTTACAGGTCTTCGCCAAAGCACTGCGAGCGACGCAGATGTACTTGCCGAACAATCCGACTCGGGCACACGCGATTGAGCGTGCCCGCGCCGCGTTCGGGACCGTACTGACGCAGGTCCAACCCTTTGAATTGCAGATCCACGACGCGTCATTCCGCTGGGAAGAGCGCGTAGTGTATCAGGACGTCGACCGCGGTACCGAAGGACTACCGTGGTTGTTGTATCGCGACGGCTTGCGTTCGCTCACGTTCCATCGCGGCTTCGAAGAGCACGAGCTCGAACTCGTGCTCGACGTATTGCGTCGTGCACGATCCACAGCGTCTGACGATGACGATCTGGTCACGATGCTGTGGGTAGCCGATCTGCAGGCGCTTGAATTCACCCACGTCGAAATCGGCGGCTTGTCGGACTTACCCACGACGACAGGTGAACGACTGGGTATCATCAGCCGGACCAGCGAACAGTTGCCGCTCGCCGTCCCGGGTACTGAGACACCATCGCCCGGTGACGGCGCGCCGCCCGGCATTGTGCGCATGGACGACTTCGACAGCACGCTCTACTTTCTCGAGCCGCGCGAGGTCACCTACCTCGCCGAGGAACTCAAGCGCGAGTACGTCGAAGATCAGCGGAACAATGCGCTTGGGGTGTTGTTCGATATCGTCGAATCGGCACCGGTGCTCGACGCGCAGTGTGAAGCGGCTCGGCTCGTTGACCAACTGTTGCTCGAGTTTCTCGCGGTTGGCGACTACCAACATGTCGGGATGCTGTTGCGCGAATCGGGCGTGATCGTTCGCAAGGCATTGGTCGACCCCTCGGTCCTTGCGTTGCTTGCTGAGTTGCCGGCTCGACTCAGCGATCCGACGGTGATGTCGCAGCTGCTGCAAGCGCTCGATGAAGGCGCGCGTACGCCGGTCGCCTCGTTGCTTGAGGGCGTCTTCAGCGAATTGCGCCCGAGCGCCTTGGTGCCACTCGTCGCTTGGCTCGGCACGGCGACCGCGTCTCCGGTCCGCGCGGCGATTGAACGCGCATCGCTACGGCTCGCAGGCGCGAACGCGACCGAACTCGCACGCCTGCTCGAACATACCGACATGGCCGTCGTGCGCGGTGCACTCCGATTGTCCGCACAATTGGCGACGCCGGCCGCAGTGCCTGGGCTGGCCAAGCTGCTGCGCGGCGATGATGCAAAGATGCGCATTGACGCGGTTGCGGCCCTCGGTGACATCGGGTCGGTTGGCGCGCTGCAGGCGCTCGAACGCGGGATTGACGACGCAGAGCGTGAGGTGCGCGTGGCCACCTTTCGTGCACTCACCGTGCGCAAACACGCAGGTGCGCTGCCGAAGTTGGCGCAGTCGCTGCGTCGCAAAGAATTGCGCGTCGCCGACCTCGGCGAAAAGATGGCCCTCTTCGAGGCATACGGGACGTTGTGCGGAGACGCCGGCGTCGCAGAGCTGGATCAGTTGCTCAACGCGCGCGGGTTGTTGGGGGCACGCGAGCCGGCCGAGCTTCGGGCGTGTGCGGCGCGCGCTTTGGGATTGATCAGCACCGCCAGTGCGTCCGCGGCGTTGCAACGCGCGTCTGATACCAAAGACGTCGTCGTGCGGAGCGCGGTGATGCGCGCGATGCGAAGCGCCACGTGAGCAACCTGATGTCCGGTGCACCGCATGATGCGACGCATACCGACCCGGGGGTGCAGCGGACCCTGCGCGGGATGGTGGTCGCGCTGCATGGCGCCGTGCGCGCGATCCGACTGTATCCCGTGGAGAACAGTGCGGTACAAAAGGCGATCGCGGAACTCGGGGCGGCAGCGGAACGCGTCACTGCCCTACAGGACGGATGTGAGCTCCGTCGTGTCGGCGACTACGTCTTTGTGAATGATCTGCGGCTGCGGCTCACGCTCGACAACTATGCGGCGGTCGCATACGTGCTCGGCCTGCTGCGCGAGTCCGGCATTGGAGGCGTCAGCGTCGTGCGACGGCCGGACCCCAGAGAGTGGGTGGTGCTCCTCGCGTTTCTCAACGCGCCACCGGCAGATCTTCCCGAAGACGTCCGCCTCGCGTCACTGGTTGATCGGTTGGACCAGGCGGGCATCGCATCGTTCGAGCTCACGCCACCGGCGGATGAATCGGCAACGCCAGACAGCGAACTCGATCAGAAGGAACGCTCGCGTCAAACGTATGTGCGGTCGCTTGATGTGACACGAGAAATCATGACATCGGCGCGACTTGGTCGGAGCCCCAGTCTCAAGCGAGTCAAGCGTGCCGTGCAGGGAGTCGTTGACGCGATTCTCACCGACACACAGTCGATGATCGGATTGACCACGCTGCGCGATTTCGACGAATACACGTTCGTGCACAGCGTGAACGTCTGCATCCTGTCCGTCGCGCTCGGTCGGCGTCTGGGGTTGTCCAAAGTGCAGCTCCTCGATCTGGGACTCGCTGCCCTTGTGCACGACATCGGCAAGTCGCGCGTCCCACTCGATCTGCTCAACAAGCGAGGACAGCTGGAAGCGCACGAACGCGAAATTCTGCAGCGGCATACATGGCAGGGCGTGCTTGCGCTGTTCGCGTTGCCCACCGGGACCGGACGTCCGTGGCGCGCGATGATTACGGCCTACGAGCATCACATGCGGGTCGATTTGTCGGGGTATCCCAAACCGGTGCGGAGTCGCCGCGTCTCGCTGTTCAGCAAAATTATCTCGGTCGCCGACGGATTCGACGCGGCGACGACCACGCGCGTCTACCAGCAATCGCCGTGGTCGCCCGCCGATGTCCTCCGCGGAATGCGCGACAATCCGCGCCTCGGCCTCGATCCGGTTATTGTAAAGGCGTTCATCAACCTGACTGGCATCTATCCCATCGGTACTGTGGTAGTGCTGGATACGTTTGAGCTGGCGCTCGTGCATGCAGCGAGCGCGGATCCCACCGCGCTTTCTCGTCCAGTGGTTCGCTTGCTGTCGGATGCGATGGGTAATCGACTCGCTGAAAGCGCGCTATGCGATCTCACCACGACCGATGCCGCCGGCCAGTATGTTCGTACGATCATTCGCACTGAGGACCCGGAACGTTATGGCATCCATATCGGCGACTACTTCGCCTGACTCTTCGGTCGGCTCGTCACTCGACGCAGTCGTCGCATCTCCAATCTCCGCACGGTTCGCCGCACTCGCCAAAGAAGGGCGACGTGCGCTCGTGTGCTACATGACCGCGGGGCATCCCGATCCGGCCAAAAGCGTTGAACTGCTCCGCGGCCTGCAGGCGGCAGGCGCCGACGTCATCGAGGTAGGAGTTCCATTTTCCGACCCGCTAGCCGACGGTCCGGTCATTCAGCGCAGCTCGCAAATCGCGATTGAACACGGCATGACGCTCGATCGCGCATTGGCGATCATCGCCGAAGCCGCGTTGACCGTTCCGGTCGTGCTGTTCAGCTACCTCAACCCGATCATCGCCGCGGGCCCTGATGTGCTCGCGCGCGCTCGCGCGGCAGGCGTGTCGGGTGTGCTCGTCACCGACCTGCCGGTCGGCGCTGATCCGATGCGCGAGGAATGGTTTGGCGCGAGCGGGCTCGATTTCGTCCGACTCGTTGCGCCGACTACGCCGGCGGACCGCATGGCCGACATCGCCCGACACGGTGGCGGATTTGTCTATCTCATCAGTCGACTGGGCGTCACTGGTGAGCAGGATACGCTGTCCGCGGAGCTGCCCGAAACCGTTGCGCGACTACGCACCGCAACGACATTGCCGATCTGCATCGGCTTCGGTATTTCGACTCCGGCACAGGCGCGTGTTGCCGCGCGCTTGGGCGACGGCGTCGTGGTGGGCAGCGCTATTGTGCGCGCAGCAGAGCGCTCCGTCGCTGACGCAGTTGCGTTGACGGCAGCGATGCGTGCCGCAATTGACGCACCCTAATTCGCTGATGCGCACACGGTCACGAGCATCCACGCGCGCGCGCACGAATCGGTGACGACCACATCGGCGCTTTCGTTTGCTGATGCGTCGCTGCCCGAGTGGGCGGTGGTGTCACCGAAGCGACGCGAGCACATTGCCCGAGTCGTGTCGTTACTTGCGCGTTGGGCCGTCGCGATGCAGCTCACCGGTCTGGAAGCACGAGCGTGGACGGATGCCGGCGTGTGGCATGACGCACTACGTGACGAGTCGGAGCCGATGCTTCGCGCGATGACCGGTGATCACGAACGCGCGTACGGGATGCTGCACGGCCCCGCTGCCGCCCTTCGGCTCGAAGCGAATGGTGAGCAGCGCCTCGACGTGCTCGAAGCCATTCAGTGGCACACGGTCGGGAACGCGAAGTGGTCGCGCACTGGGCGCGCGCTGTACATGGCAGATTTTCTCGAGCCGGGTCGCGCATTTATGCAGGTGGACCGCGCCTTTCTCGCGGATCGCGTGCCGACGGCGTTCGACGATGTGTTCCGGCAAGTGGTTCGCATGCGACTCGAGTGGGTGCTGCGCGAAGGGAAGGGGCTTGCTCCAGAGACTGTGGAGCTGTGGAACGCCGTCCGATGACGGGACGCGTATCCGGACTTCCGGAGTCGTTGGAACCGCGACGTCGCGGCGCGTCACCGCGGCAACGTTGGACCATCGTCGTGATTGTCGCGTTGGTGATGCTCGGTGCGGCAGCTGCGCGGATCCTGTCCACGAAGCGTACGCCGACCGCGGACGGAGGCGGCGGTGTGGCATCGGTCGCGAGCGTCGAAACGGATTCGCTCGCCCACGCGCCGCCCGGTGTCCGGATTCGCGTGCGCGTCGTGAACGCGACCGAGCAACGTGGGTTGGCGCGTAAGGTTACGCTTTTACTGCGTGACCTCGGCTACGACGTGGTCGACTTCGATGGTGATCGCAAGGAGCGACGTGAACACTCCGTCATCGTCGCGCACGGCGCACATGACGATTGGGGTACGCACTTGCAGCATGCGATGGCGACGACGCTGCTCGAACGGAGCAGCGATTCGTCACGCTACGTCGACTTCACTGTGCTCGTCGGACGCGATTGGCAACCGTCGGCCCAACCGCTCCGTCCGTAGCTGACCACAGGCTGCGGCGATGTCCAGCCCACGGCTGCGCCGCACGGCGGTCTCGACGTTTCGCGCACGAAGCGCACGCGCAAAGCTCGCAATCACCGGACCAGGCGTCGGCTTGAATCCCATCGTCCCGCCTGGATGCAGCGGAATCAGATTGACGAAGGCCCGGCAGTCGCGTGCCAACGCCGCGAGCTGTGCCGAGTGCTCCGGCTGATCGTTCACGCCACCGAGCATGACGTATTCGAACGTGACGCGCCGATCGAACACGCGTGCCGCATCGATGACGTCGGCCAGCGGATACTTCGTATTCACCGGCATCAACGTGTGGCGTAACGCATCGCTTGGCGCATGAATGGATATCGCCAAGCGGAACTGCTCCGAGCGTTCACTGAGTGCGACGATGCCGGGCAGAATGCCAACGGTGGAAATGGTGATGTGTCGCGCACCGATGCCAAGTGCGCGCGCGTCATTGAGCAGCGAGAGCGTCACGTCGACGGAGCGCCAGTTCATGAGCGGTTCGCCCATTCCCATGAACACGATATTGGTGGCTAGAATGGCGGGTTCAAGCATCCGAAGTTCCCGCACCTGACCAGCGATTTCCGACGGACTAAGATTGCGTTGAAAACCCATTGCGCCCGTCGCACAAAACGCACACTTCAGCGCGCACCCGGCTTGTGAGGAGATGCACAGCGTCATTCGATCGCCGTCGGGAATGGCCACCGTTTCGATCAGCTGTCTGTCGGCGAGGCGAAAGAGAAACTTTTCGGTGCCGTCGGTGGACGTTTGTCGCGTCGCGAGTTCGAGGCGCGGGATGACGAACGCCGCCGCAAGCTTGTCGCGCAACACTTTGGGCAACTCGGTGATCTCGTCGAACGCGTGCACGGGACGCGACCAGAGTCGCGCGAAAATCTGCGCACCACGATACGCAGGCTCGCCCTGTTTGGTGAGCCAGACGGCGAGTCGATCGAGCACGCCTTGCGGCGAGAGATCGAGCAGGTTTTCGCGCGTGTCGGGCGCTTCCACGACGGGAGTAAGTGCAGTCAACGGAGCGTCGAACTAAGGGTGAATTGGTACAGGGGACCGAGACCGGAAACCCCTTCTTCTCGAGCGACACCGACCACGAATCGCGTGTAGTGCAAGGCGAGTCCCGATCGAATGCGGGTCAACGCTCGTCCCGCCGACATCGTCTGCAACACCGCCGCGCGTGCTTCAAGTCGATTGAGACGCGAGCCGACGAAAAGGCCGTGCTCCTGCGCGCCACGATTGACTGCATTGAGGCTATACCCGACTCGAACCTCCTGTGTCTCACGTCCAAGCACACGCAGGTCCGCCGCCGCGAGAAACGCCGGTCGGTCTTCCGTTTCGCGACCCGGTCGCCAAAGAAAACTCGAGAGTGCGAGACGTGCGTTGCGAAAGGGCAGATCGTGCACAACGACACCGAGATCCGCGGCCATCGCACTCCGTGCGTCGCGATCGATCCGGCCTTCGCGCCACCGCGCAGCAATACCGGCTGTCACATGCGGCACGATCTCGCGCGCTGCCGATAGCGACAACATGAGCGAGGAGTATGCCACATCGCCGATCCCCTGCGGGTCGGTATCCGTTCGAAGAATGCCCGCGATGCCCGCACGCGCGACGGAGAATCCGACGGTCGTTCCGCTGGCCCGACGAAGTGCGATCGACAGCATCTGTCCATCCACGGTCTGATCGCTGCCGGTGGACAATGACGTTACCCCGAATCGCCAACGATCGCCGACGGCGAGCGCGCTCGCTGCGGGATTCCACAGGCCCGCGCCCGGTTCGGATGCGAGCGCAGCGGGCTCGAGCACCGCACCAAGCGGAAACTCCCATAATTCACGAGCGGGCACCGGCTGCGCCGAGAGCCCACGGGCCCAAAGTATCGCAGCAAGCCCGCATAAGAACTTGCGACGCATACAGTTAACACTAACGAACCGTGCGTCAATGGGTCAAGCGAATCGCTACCACGCAGGGCGTAAGCCGTTTAGCTTGTTTGGGTTGCACTCCTCTGGACGACGTTCGTTGGTGGCGCCCCGTACTCTCATTCGCGCGGGCGGCCTCGCGCGGACTCGCGCCTGTGCCGCGCTGCATCAGCGATGATGTCGCGGCGTCTCTCACTCTCTCCCTGGCGACAACGCGCCTGGAGTTTCGTTCGTGATCGAGTCCGTGTCCGATGGGAATGTGTTGGCAACGTCAATGCGCAGTGATGCGTGTGGCATGCTTCGTCGTGCTGACGTGGGGCGTACCGTGCGACTGGGCGGCTGGGTACATCGCAGCCGAGATCTCGGTGGACTCGTGTTCCTCGACCTCCGCGATCGCACGGGAGTTCTCCAACTCGCCTTCGGACCCGCTTGGACCGATGCGACCGTACTTGCGCTCGCGGCCTCCGTCGGCGTGGAGTCGGTTGTGCTGTGCGAGGGTGAAGTCGTGGCGCGCGAGCCAGAGCGACTCAATCCGGAGATGCTCACCGGTGAGATCGAAGTGCGCGTGACGTCGCTACGCATCGTGGGCCCCGCCGTCACGCCAGCGTTGCCGGTCGCGCGCGGTCGCGGTGAGAAAGCCCCGTCCGAAGAACTGCGCCTGCGTCATCGATATCTCGATCTGCGACGTCCGGAGCTGCAGGAGAACCTGGTGCTGCGTCATCGCCTGATGCAGGTGACGCGCCGGTTCCTCTCAGACCGCGGCTATCTCGAACTGGAGACGCCGATCCTTACGAAGCCCACGCCCGAGGGCGCGCGCGACTATCTGGTTCCGAGTCGTGTGCATCCAGGTGAGTTCTACGCGCTTCCGCAATCGCCGCAGATTTACAAGCAGCTCTTCATGTGCTGCGGTTTCGATCGCTACTTCCAGATTGCGCGGTGCTTCCGCGACGAAGACCTGCGCGCTGATCGTCAGCCCGAGTTCACGCAGATCGACATCGAAGCGTCGTTCATCGAACGCGAAGATATCATGACGTTGGCCGAAGGGTTGATCGGGGCGATCTGGCGTGAGGCCGGCCACGCATTGCCGGTCACATTCGATCGAATGAGCTATGCGGACGCCATGGAGTTCTACGGCTGTGATCGGCCCGATCTGCGATACGAATTGCGCATCGCAGATTACAGTGCGGCGTTTGCGACATTGGATTTTGCGGTAACGCGCTCGGCGCTGGACGCGGGCGGACGGGTGCGTGGCATCATCGTACCTGGTGGCGCAGCGTGGAGTCGCAAACAGGTGGATGAACTCGAGCAACTCGCGAAGGGTGCGGGCGCTGGTGGCTTGCTGCGCGTGCGGCACGCGGATGGCGCGTATGACGGTCCGATTGCGAAGTTCCTCACCGACGAGGCGCGTGCGGCACTCGCGTTGCGCGACGGTGATCTGGCGTTGCTCGTCGCGGCACCGGACCGCATCGCGAGTCCGGCGCTCGATCGTGTGCGACAAGAGTGCGCGCGTCGCCTCGATCTCGTCGATGCCAGCGCGCAGCGATTCTTGTGGGTCGTCGACTTCCCGATGTTTGACGAAGATCCAAAGACCGGTGCCCTCGCGGCAGTCCACCATCCGTTCACCGCGTCGCACCCGGAAGACATGCTCGCCTATCCGGATACACCGGCGCGTTGGCGCGCGCTCGCGTATGACGTCGTGCTCAACGGCACGGAGCTTGGCGGCGGCAGCATTCGTACCAGCGATCCGGCCGTGCAATCGCGCATGTTCGCGCTGCTCGGCATTGGCGATGTCGCCGAACAGGAACGTCGTTTCGGTTTTCTGTTGGAAGGCCTTCGCGCCGGTGCGCCGCCGCACGGTGGAATTGCCTTCGGTTTCGATCGCATTGCGATGCTGCTGTCTGGTGCGCCGTCGCTCCGCGATGTGATTGCATTTCCGAAGACGACTGCAGCGCGTTCGCTCTTTGAGGGTGCGCCTGTCGCGGTGCCCGCGGAAGATTTGGCCGAACTGGGTCTCTCGATCATGGCCGACGAGGTGACGGCATGACGGAAGCGACGCAGTCTCGTGTGTCGGTCGAGGGCGCGGATCTCCTGTCGCTCGCAGGCGTCGGTGATGCCAATCTGGTCGAACTGGCGCGGGTGTCCGGTACGCGCGTCGCACTCCGCGGCGATGCGCTCTCGATCACCGGCGATCCCGATGCGGTCGCGAAAGGAGAGGCGATTGCGGCCGCGATGGTCACAATGGTGCGTGACGGTCGCGCGGTGCTGCCCGACGACGTCCTGCGACTCTCGTTGAGCGATCGGCCGGCCGACGCACCAGGAGCGTCAAACGGCGGTGGCCTCGTCTTGCCCGGCGCGCGTCGAGGAGTGCAGCCCAAAACGCCCGGACAAGCGGAGTATCTCAAGGCAATTGCCGAACACGACATCGTCGTGGGCATCGGTCCGGCCGGCACGGGTAAGACGTACCTCGCAGTCGCGGCAGCGGTCGACGCGCTGATGCGCAAACGCGTACGACGCATCGTGCTCGCGCGCCCTGCTGTTGAAGCCGGAGAGAACCTTGGCTTCCTGCCCGGTGATATGCAGGCCAAGGTCGATCCGTATCTGCGACCGTTGTACGACGCGCTCGACGACCTGATGCCGGCGGAGCGGATTGCCAAGTTCGTCGAGTCACGGACGATCGAAGTCGCTCCGCTCGCGTTCATGCGCGGTCGCACGCTCGGCGATTCGTTTGTCATTCTCGACGAAGCGCAGAACGCAACGGGCTTGCAGATGAAGATGTTTCTCACGCGACTCGGCGTGAACTCGAAGATTGTGATTACCGGCGATAAGACACAGGTCGATCTCCCACGCCGCGAGGATTCGGGGTTGATGCAGATCGAGCGTATTCTGCACGGGATCGAAGGTATCAACTTTCACTACTTCACCGATGCCGACGTCGTTCGTCACCGGTTGGTGCGCGACATCATTCGCGCCTACAACGAGGACGCGGCGGGCGGCTGACGCCGACCAGACGCAACATGAACGACAAGCCTCCACGAACATCGAAGAAAGGATCGGCGCGCAGTCGCAGCGCCGCGCCGCGCGCTGAAGCGCGCGCGATCTCCGTGCAGTCCGACGGTGTGCGCGCCGCCGTTGCCGCGCCCCGACTGGAAGCGCTCTCACGCGCGGTGCTGCAGGTGCTCAAAGTGAAGCACGCGATGCTCTCGATCACGTTTGTTTCGTCTGGTGCGATGGCGACGCTCAATCGCAAGCATCTCGGCCATCGCGGCCCGACCGATGTCATCACCTTTGCACTCAACGCGGATCCGAACGGCGGCGTCGTCGCAGACATCTACATCTGCCCCGACGTCGCGCGGGCGCAGGCCAACGCGCATGGCGTGGGCCTGCGCGATGAGATCGCGCGACTCGTCGTGCACGGTACGTTGCACGCGTGCGGCTGGGAGCATCCGGAGGGTGACGAACGCACGACGTCACCAATGTGGCGTCGCCAAGAGCAGCTGTTAGCGCGCTTCTGGCGGTCTCCAATCACGCGCGGATGAGCGTCGTTCCGTGGGTGCTGGCTGCAGTTGGTTCGACGCTGGCCGCGCTTGCCGCGGTCGCGGATGGTGCGCTGTTGTCCGAGTCGTCGATGGGCGCAGTGATGCTCGATCGCGGCGTGCTCCTCGCACCGCAACCAACCGTGCCGAAGGCGATCCCTTCACGCGAGCGTCCGCATCGCGCCCTGGCATTGGCGCGCGTCCTCGGCCACTTAATCTCCGGAAGTGCGCTTGCGTTGGCGCTCGGTCTCGCTGGTCGCACGACACCGCAAGCGGTCGGCTTGCTCGCATTGGCTGGTATCGTGACCGTGGCGCTGGCGGAGAGCATCGCGCGTGCGATCGGTGATGCGCTCGGTGATAGCGCGGTGGCACGACTCCAATGGTTTACGGTGACGTGCGAGTATCTGCTCGCCCCGGTGGTTCGGTTTGGTGAAGTGCTCGACGCGTCGGTTGAAGATGTCGTATCGACGGCCGATGCGTCGATTGAACGTCGCGAAGAAGCGGCGGCGCAGTTTCGCGAGGTAATTACGAGCGAAGCCGATGTGTCGCGCGATGAACGCGAACTGCTGCTCGGCATCTTCGATTTTGGCGAAACAACTGCCGAAGAAGTGATGGTACCGCGAGTCGATATCGTCGGTATCGAACGTGAAACGCCATGGTCAGAAGTGGTAGACCGTGTTCGTAGCGCACAGCACTCGCGTGTTCCGGTGTTTGAAGGCACGGTCGACGAAATCGTGGGAATTTTGTACGCCAAGGATCTTTTGCATCCCGTGCTTGCGGATGAAGAGCCGAGTGGCGGTTGGCAGTCGCTGATGCGAACGCCGACGTTCATTCCGTCATCGAAGCGCATTGCCGATTTGCTTCGCGAGTTTCGCGCAGCTGGCCGACATATCGCCATCGTCGCCGACGAATACGGCGGCACCGCCGGACTTGTCACGATTGAGGATGTCCTTGAAGAGCTCGTCGGCGAGATTCGCGATGAATACGACGACGAGGAACGCCTCATCGAACGTGAAGGTGACTCACGCTATTGGGTGTCCGGCCGCACCAACCTCGACGATTTGTCGGAGACGATGGCGTACGACTTCCGCCGAGAGGATGTCACCACCGTCGGCGGCTTGATCTTCGAGCTCGTCGGCCGCGTACCACGCGCCGGTGAAACGCTCACCGTCGGTCCATTTCGCGTCATCGTCGAGCGCGTCGTTCGGCGGAAAGTTGAGCGCGTCTTTCTCGAACGCACGGCGCGTGTTGCCGAGGGCGAGAGCTGATGCCGCTGCTGCCAATGCTCGTTGCTGTCGCCATCGTCGCGCTCTTAACAGCCGGTGCTACGGCGGTGCGTGCGGTCAGTCGTCTGTGGTTGCGACATTGGATCGAGCATCGTCATGCGCGATCGAGCGCGATGGCGCGCTACCTCGAACGGCCCGCCCGACTGGTGCATGCTGCCGGAACCGGGATCATGCTCGTGGTCTTCGCGCTCGGCGCGGTGCTTACTGTCGCGAGCGAAGGTTCAGTGCTGGCGTTCGCGCGCGACTCGGTCACATTCTTACTGCTGATGCTCTTCTTTGGCCAGCTTATCCCTCGGGCGATTGGGCGTCGCTGGGCTCCGCAGTTGGTGCCGGTGCTTGTACCGACGCTTCGACTTGTTGATGTGATCGTGAGTCCGATTCAATGGGTCGCGCGCGCCGTGGGCACGATCGTGACACCACGCGCGACGGGTCATCCCGACGCAGATGCGCGCGAAGGGTTGGAGGATCTCCTTCGTGATGGCGCCTTCGATGGTATGGGGGCAACAGAAGAGATGGCCATCATCTCTGGCGTAATGCAATTCGGAGATAAGACCGCACGCGATGTCATGACGCCGCGCGCCGAGCTCTTTGCGCTCGATGTCTCACTCTCACCGATGGACGTTGCAAAACGCGTGGCGCAATCCGAATACAGTCGGGTGCCGATGTATCGCGAGTCCGCAGATACCATGGTCGGGATGATTCATGTCTTCGATGTGTTCAAGCTCGCTGGCGAACAGATGCCACCGCTCCGACCGATCACGTTCACGCGAGAGAGTAAGCCGGCCAATGAGCTGCTCTTCGAGCTGCTTCGCGCGCGTCGTCAGCTGGCGATTGTGAATGACGTGCACGATCACGTGATCGGCCTCGTGACGCTGGAGGATTTGTTGGAAGAATTGGTAGGCGAAATTCGCGACGAACATGATGAGCCGGCACCTCGTCTCCCCGGAGCTAACGCATGAGCCGCGCTCTCACGACGCCGGACGATGCGATCTCGCGATTGCTCGACGGGTTTCGCGCGCAGAAACCCGCGGCGCTCGCGCGGGCGGTCAGCATTGTCGAAAATCATCGGAACGGTTTCGACACGTTGCTCGCAATTTTGCACCCGCTTGTCGGTCGTGCACGTCGCATAGGTATCACTGGCCCTCCGGGTGCAGGCAAGAGCACGCTCACAACCCTGCTGGCAAAGGCCTATCGTCAGGCGGGCCAGCGAGTCGGTATCGTTGCAGTCGATCCGACCTCGCCGTTCACCGGCGGCGCACTGCTCGGTGATCGCATTCGCATGGAAGACGTCGCGTTGGACCCCGGCGTCTTCATCCGCTCGATGGCCACCCGTGGTTCGCTTGGCGGGCTCGCGACCGCGACGCGTGAAGTGTGCGATGTACTCGACGCGTTCGGCATGGACGTGATTCTGCTCGAAACGGTTGGGGTCGGGCAGAGCGAGCTCGATATCGCACGCGCGGCAGATACGACGCTTGTTGTGCTCGTACCCGAATCCGGCGATTCCATCCAGACGCTCAAAGCCGGCGTGATGGAAATCGCCGACGTGTTCACGGTCAACAAAGCGGATCGTCCAGGCGCTGATCGCTTGCGAAATGATATCGAGCTCATGCTGGGCCTTCGCACCGGCGCCAGCAATCAACACGTGCCCGCACATCACGGGGTTGATCTTCGCTCGGCGCCTGATCGCGACGCGTTGCGAGACGCGATGAATCCAGCGCGAGCCGCACGGGCGGCAGCACAGTCCGACTCAATCGAGCACTGGACCCCGCCTGTACTGCGGACCGTCGCGGCCAAGGGAGAAGGAGTCGACGAGGTGATCGACGCCCTCGATCGCCACTATCGCTACCTTTCCGCAAGTGGAGAACTCGTCACGCGGCGCCGTGCGCGGTTGCGCGAACGCGTGATGGAAGTCGTCGAACAACAGTTACGGCAGCAGCTGTGGACTGACCCAGAGACTCGAACGTGGCTTGATGCGCAGCTTCCCGCGCTCGTGGCAGGCGAGGTTGCACCGTTTGCGATCGCGGATTTGCTTCGAGCACGGAGCGCATCGCTTCTCACCAGCGCCGTGCACCAGCGTGCCGACGCGCCCTTTTCGCGGACCGACCGATGACGACGATGCATGAGCTGGAAGAGGTGGTGCGTCAGCAGCAGGCCGAGTTGGATCAGCTGCGCGCCGAAGTTGGGCAGTGGCGCGGGCAGTACGACAACGGCCGCAAACGCGACATCGCTTTTACGAATTCTGCGAGCGAGGTACCGCCACTGTTCACGGCACTCGACCTCGAAGGATCGGCCGGAACAGCGTTCGAATTGCCCGGCCAGTTTCCGTACACGCGGGGCATTCATCCGACAGGCTATCGCGGCAAGCTTTGGACGATGCGACAGTTTGCCGGATTCGGTTCCGCTCGCCAGACGAATCAGCGCTACAAGTTCTTGTTGTCGCAGGGACAGACGGGGCTGTCGGTTGCATTCGATTTCCCAACGTTGATGGGCTACGACAGCGACCATGCGCGGTCCGAGGGAGAGGTCGGCAAGTGTGGTGTCGCAATCTCGTCACTCGCAGATATGGAGACGCTGTTCGAGGGGATTCCACTCGACAAAGTGTCTACGTCGATGACGATCAACGGCCCCGCGATCATTTTGCTCTGTTTCTACATCGCGGCGGCGGAAAAGCAGGGCGTCAGCGCCGAGAAGCTACAGGGCACGGTGCAGAACGACATCCTGAAGGAGTACATGGCGCAACACGCTTGGTGCTTCCCGATCGAGCCTGCGCTCCGACTGATCGTCGACGGTTTTGCGTGGTGTGCGCAAAATGCGCCGCATTGGAATACGATTTCAATCTCCGGCTATCATATTCGCGAAGCGGGAGCGACGGCCGCGCAAGAGCTCGCGTTCACGCTGGCCGATGGCTTCACCTACGTGGAGCGGGGCATCGCGCGCGGACTCGACGTCGATGAGTTTGCGCCGCGTCTCTCATTCTTCTGGGACATCCATAACGACTTTTTCGAGGAAATCGCCAAGCTGCGCGCCGCACGACGCATCTGGGCACGGCACATGAAGGAGCGGTTTGGCGCGAAGAATCCGCGCTCGTGGATGATGCGGTTCCATTCCCAAACGGCCGGCGTCACACTCACGGCGCAGCAGCCCACCAACAACGTCGTGCGCGTCGCATATCAAGCGCTCGCCGCGGTGCTCGGCGGCACGCAGTCGCTGCACACGAATTCGATGGACGAGACGTTGTCGCTACCGACGGAGAGCGCCGTGCAGGTCGCGCTGCGTACGCAACAGGTGCTCGCGTACGAAACCGGGTTGCCCAACGTCATGGATCCGCTCGGCGGTTCGTATTATGTCGAAGCGCTCACCGATCAGCTGGAGCGCGAAGCGGAAGCGCAGTTCGAGCGCATCGCGGAGATCGGTGGCGTCGTGAAGGGCTTGGAAGACGGCTGGTTCCAAAAGCGCATCGCCGAAAGCGCCGCGCGCCAGCAGTGGGAAATCGAACAGCGGCGAAAGCTTGTGGTCGGTGTCAATGAATTTGTGACGGACGAACCCGAACTATCCATTCCGATTCTGCGCATCGGCGAAGAAGCCGATATCGAACAGCGAGAGCGTCTCGCGCAGGTACGCGCGACGCGTGACAACATGCTGGTCACCCAACGACTCGACGCGTTGCGCGAAGCAGCACGCAGCGACACGAACGTCGTTCCGTTCATTCTCGATTGTGCGCGCTGCTACTGCACGCTCTTCGAGATTCGCGCCGCGCTGGAAGATGTTTTCGGTGCGTATCGCGAACCGGTGTTCTTTTGAGTGTCACAGTGAAGCGCGGTCGTGTGCTGTCGTCAAGTTCAGCGTCGCCGTCAGCGAAGAATGCGAAACCTGCTGCCTGGTGGAGCACCCACTTTGACGCGCAATATCTGCACGAGTACGAACCGCTGTTCGATCTCGTGCAAGATCGGCGCGAAGTGGCCCGCTTGGTTGAGCTCTTGGAGTTGCCGGCTGGCTCGCGCGTGCTCGACTGTCCGTGCGGCCAAGGTCGTCATGCACATTTGCTCGCCGAAACGGGATTCGACGTCGATGGACTCGACTACTCCGACGCACTGCTCGCAGTGGCACGGAAGCGCGGCGAATCCAAACGGCTCCGCTACACGCAGGGCGACATGCGAAAATTGCCTGCGAAATGGACCGGGCGGTTTGACGCGGTGCTCGATCTCTTTACGTCGTTCGGCTTCTTCGACAATCCGCTTGATGATCTCACCGTGTTGAGCGAATTCGCCCGCGTGCTCAAGCCTGGTGGTATGCTCATCTGGCACGGCGGTAGTCGCGATGGCGTCATGGCCAAGTTTTTGACGCGCGACTGGTGGAGCACGGCTGATGGTACCGTGTTTGGCCAAGAGCGTCGCTTCGATCCGCTTTCGGGCTTTCTCGAAATCACATCCACGTGGCGTGGACCCAAGGGGCACGGGGAGCGGTCGCATCGCATCCGCCTGTACACGGCGTCGGAATTGGCCTCGCGCATGCGCGAAGTCGGACTTGTCGTTGAACAGGCTTTTGACGCGTGGCAAGATCGCCCACTGACTCGCCGATCGAGCGAAATGTTGCTCGTCGCACGTAAGGATGGGTAAGAAGGCTTCGTGGTGGTTCGACTATCTTTTGTGCATCCGCGTAGCGTGCGCGGCCTCCTACTGATTCCCTCCCGATGACCCGACCCATTCGTGTGCTGGTCGCCAAGCCCGGCCTCGACGGACATGACCGTGGCGCCAAAGTGGTCGCCGCTGCACTCCGTGATGCTGGCATGGAAGTGATCTATACCGGACTCCACCAGACACCGGAGATGATCGCAACCGCCGCCATCCAGGAAGACGTCGACGTGGTGGGCTTGTCGATTCTCAGCGGTGCGCACATGACGCTCTTTCCGCGTGTGCGCGACCTGCTTGTCGAGGCGGGGCGCGATGACATCCTGCTCACCGGCGGTGGTATCATCCCGAAAGAAGACATGGACGCGCTCCAACAGCGAGGCGTCGCGCGACTCTTTGGCCCGGGTACGAGCACACAGGATCTGGTGGAGTACATCCGCACCTGGTTCGCCGAACAACAACACGACGCATGACCACGCGACTGCGGCAACTGTCCGACGAGATCCGCGCGCTCGAAGCAACGCTCCGGCTTGGTGGTGGACAGGACAAGATTGATCGGCAACACAAGCAGGGGAAGCTCACCGCGCGTGAGCGTGTCGAGCGCCTGATTGATCCAGGTACGCCGTTCCTCGAGATCGGCCTCTTGGTCGCGTACGATCAGTATGACGGACAAGCGCCCGGTGCGGGCGTGATTACCGGCGTCGGCGTGATCGACGGGCGTGAAGTGGTGGTCGTCGCCAACGACGCTACCGTGAAAGCCGGCTCGTGGTGGCCAGAAACCATTGGCAAGATTTTGCGCGCACAGGAAGTCGCCATGCGCTGCCGCATCCCTATCGTATATCTCGTCGATTCAGCCGGCGTGAACCTGCCGTATCAGGGCGGTGTGTTCCCGGGGCAGTTCGGCGCCGCGCGGATTTTTTATTACAACTCCATCATGCGTCGCTATCTACGCATCCCGCAGTTCGCGGCCGTGATGGGACAGTGTGTTGCGGGAGGCGCATATTTGCCCGCGCTCAGCGACGTAATCCTGATGGTGAAGGGCACCTCGTTCATGGGGCTTGGTGGCCCGAACCTTGTCAAAGGAGCGACAGGTCAGACGGTGGATGGCGAAACATTGGGCGGCGCGATCACGCACACCGAAGTCTCGGGCGTCGCACATTACGCGCTCGATGACGACAACGCCTGCCTTGCAAAGCTTCGCGAGCTCATCGCGCGGTTGCCCAAGTCTGCGCAGCGCAACGATGACACGTTTCGACCGCCCGCCATTCCTCCGCAAGAGCTCTACAATCTACTGCCCACGGATCATCGCATGTCGTACGACATGCATGGGCTGCTCAAGGCCGTGCTCGACGACGGCGCGATCGATGAGTTCCAGCCACATCTCGCGAAGGAAATGATTTGCGGCGATGCGCGCATCGAAGGCATTCCCGTCGGCGTCATTGCGAATCAGCGCGGCTTGATCAAAGGTCGCGCCGGCGAGCGGCCGCGCTTTGGTGGGATTATCTACGCCGAGAGCGCGGAGAAGGTCGCGTTTTTTATCGAACGCTGTGAACGACAAGGGATCCCACTGCTGTTCGTGCAGGATGTGTCCGGGTTCATGGTGGGACCCGATGCCGAGCATGAGGGGATCATTCGTGCGGGGGCGCGCTTCGTCGAAGCCATGGCCTGTGCCCGTGTGCCAAAGATCGTACTGACAGTCAATCATGCGAGTGGAGCGGGATACTACGCCATGGCGGGTCAGGGCTTCGATCCAGACTTTCTCTTCTCCTGGCCGACTGGGCGCATGGCGGTGATGGAAGGCGAGGCGGCCATTCAAGCGGTCCACGGTCCGGCCATCGAAGCCGCGAAGAAAGCCGGCCTCCCACTCTCCGCGGACGTGTCGGCAGCCGTCGATGCAATGCGCGCCGACTACGAGGCGCAGCTCGACGCGCGCTATGCGGCGGCGCGCGGTTTCGCAGACGCAATTCTGTATCCTGAAGACACGCGCACGATGCTCGCGCTCGCGCTGCGAGCGGCACGCAACAATGCTGGACCACACCTCGGCGCTTTCGTTCTTCCGCCCATGCCGTCGGTGACGACATGAACGGTGCACTTTTCTGGAGTGATCATGGCTGATGCATCGCGCATTGTGCGCGTCGCGAGCGGGCAGGGGTTTTGGGGCGATTGGCTCGAAGCACCGCAGCGGCAAGTTGAGGGCGGTCCGATCGACTACCTCATGCTGGACTACCTCGCCGAAGTCACGATGTCCATTCTGCAAAAGCAGAAGGAGCGTGATCCGCGTATGGGATACGCGCGCGACTTCATCGGCGCGATGGAAAGCATATTTCCGGCGGTCGCGGAACGC
Source organism: Gemmatimonadales bacterium (assembly GCA_038319245.1). Lineage (GTDB taxonomy): Bacteria > Gemmatimonadota > Gemmatimonadetes > Gemmatimonadales > Gemmatimonadaceae > Gemmatimonas. Next base: position 6,488 of record JBBQDB010000031.1, on the reverse strand, counting down.
GGCGTCAAAGTCATCGCGAATGCCGGTGGCGTGAACCCGGACGCATGCGCCGACGCGTTGCTCGAATCGGCGAGTAAAAACGGCGTACGCGGAAAGATTCGCATCGGCGTCGTCACAGGCGATGATATCCTGCATCGGCTCGATGCACTGCTTGCGGACGGACACTTACTCGCCAACATGGACACCGGTGAGCCGCTGTCGACAATTCGCGACCGAGTCCTTTCCGCGAACGCCTACATCGGGTCCACGCCGATCGTCGAGGCGTTGGAGCAGGGAGCGAACGTCGTCGTAATTGGTCGTAGCACGGATACTGCACTCACTATGGCACCGCTCCGGCATGAATTCGGATGGAAGGCGGACGACTGGAACGCGCTCGCGGCAGGTATCGTCGCTGGGCACATTCTCGAGTGTGGCGCGCAATCGTCCGGCGGCAACTGCTTGTACGATTGGCGCAACATTCCCGACTTAGCGAACATCGGCTATCCAATCGCTGAAGCGTCGTCCGATGGCTCGTTCGTCATCACGAAGCATCCGGGCACCGGCGGTCGCATCAATGTGCAGAGTGTGACCGAGCAGCTGGTGTATGAGATGGGCGATCCGCATGAGTATATCACGCCCGACGTGGTCGCCGACTTCACGAGTATCCAGGTCGCTGCCGACGGTGAAAACCGTGTGCGCGTGCACGGCATCACCGGAGCGCATCCGACCCCGTTTCTCAAAGTGTCGATTGCCTATCGTGCTGGTTACAAGGCCGTGGGCTCGCTGGTGTACTCGTGGCCGGACGCAATGGAGAAGGCACAGCTTGCCGACCGTGTACTGCGGGAGCGGCTCGACAATCTCGGACTCAAGTTCGATCACATCCTGAGTGAATTCGTTGGTGCCAATGCCACACACGGCGAGCTCGCGGGCGACGGTCATGACGCGCCTGAGGTGCAGTGGCGCATTGGTGTGCGTGGCAGTGACCGCGCTGCGGTCGAACGATTCACGCGCGAGATTGCGCCGCTGGTACTGAACGGCCCACCAAGCGTGACGGGATTCGCTGGTGGACGTCCGAAGGTCGAAGAAATCGTTGCCTACTGGCCCGCGCTGCTCGATAAGCGCGCCGTCACCACCTCCGTTCGCGTCCTGGAGTAGCACTCATGCACGTTCGATTGCTGGACATCGCGCATGCGCGAAGCGGCGACAAAGGGGATACGGCCAACGTTGGCCTGATTGCGCTCAAGCCGGAGTGGTATCGAATCCTCGATCGCTACGTCACGCGCGACGCGGTAACCACGCATTTCGCGGGGCAACTGCGAGGCGACGTCGTGCGGTTTGAGCTGCCGAACTTGGGCGCGCTCAATTTCTTGCTGCACGGTGCACTCGATGGCGGTGGTACACTGTCCCTCAAGACCGATGCGCAAGGCAAGGTCTACTCGACGGCGCTGCTTCGTCTCGTGATCAACGTCCCCGATGACGAGGCGCGTGAAGCGGCACTACCGGAGTTCGTATCGTGAATCAGTGGCGGTTGGCGTTGATCGGCGCTGGCGTCATGGCGTTCGCGTTTGCGTTGCGAACCGGGAGTAACTGGGCTCGCTGGGTCGCGATCGGTTGCTTGGTCGGCGCGCTGGCGTTACGCGTGGTCGACAAGCTCAAACGCTGAACGGCAAACTGAAACGGTAGCGGCAGCGGCGAAGGCAAAGGCAACGCAAACCCTGAGACGGACAGAGGCTAAGGAGTTCCCTTGCTGTTGCGTCTGCGACTGCCTCGGACTGCGCCGCGCCGCCGTGCACGACTGAACAGGTGCTTCGCCGAATGGCCAGCCTAGCCGAAACGCCGCCGTTCCGCACTCAGAGCCATTCCCGCGCTGACTAGATTTCTCGGATGCGCACCGGAAACATCCCCGAACTCCTCGCACCGGCCGGCACGCTCGACGCCGTTCGCGCTGCCGTCGCCAATGGCGCCAACGCCGTGTACCTCGGCGCATCGCTGTACAACGCGCGCGACGAAGGAGCGCAGCTGTCGCTCGACGAACTCGCACAGGCCTGCGCGCTGGCGCACTCGCGCGGCGTGCGCGTGTACCTCACGTTCAATGTGCTCATCAAGCCGCAAGAACTCGCGGACGCACTGACGTACCTCGGTGAATGCGTCGACCGCGGGATTGACGCGGCCATCGTGCAGGACTTGGGCGTGGTCCGACTCATCCAGCGCGTCTATCCGCAGCTCGAAGTGCACGGCTCAACGCAGATGACCGTGCATGATGTCTCCGGCGCGCGCGTCATGCAGACGCTTGGTGTCGAACGCGTAGTGCTCGCGCGCGAAAACACGCTCGACGACATTCGCGCCATCCGCGCCGCTGTGCCGGATCTCGGGCTCGAAACCTTTATCCACGGTGCGCTCTGCATCTCGTACTCCGGGCAATGCTTCATGTCCGGTATGATCTCCGAACGATCGGCGAATCGCGGCTCCTGCGCGCAATCGTGTCGCAAGGATTACACCCTGACCGATGAGACCAGCAACACCACGCTCGATACTGGCTTTCTGATTTCGGCTAAGGATCTCGCCGCGCACGATCATCTCGCGCAGCTCGCCGAGCTCGGGGTGGGATGCCTCAAGGTCGAAGGTCGTAAAAAGAAGCCCGAGTATGTCGCAACCGTGACACACGCGTACCGCACGTGGCTCGATCGCATCGCGCGTGGTGAAGTCGCGCCGCCGCCGACCGACGAAGTAGAACCGCTCGTGCAGATCTTCAGTCGCGGCAACACCGGCGGCATGTACGGTGGACGTGAGGGGCGCGACTACATCACGCGTACGCAGCCGGACAATCGCGGCCTGCCAATCGGTATCGTGATTGGCACCGAGCGAAATGATATCCTCGTCGAGGTGTCGCATCCGATTGCCGTTGGTGATGGCATCGGCTTCGAAGCGCCGACGCCCGACGCCGCATCAACGATCGGTGGCACCGTCTCCGCCGTGCGCGATATCAGCGTGCGCAAAGGCCTGCACCGCCAGGCACTGAGCATGCGCGTCAAGGTTGCGAGCGGCTGGCGCGTGGTGCGTTCGAGTGACGCCACATTGCTGCGTTCGGCGCAAGACAGCTTTGCATCCGTCGTCGTACCGGACAAGGTGGGTCGCACGCCCGTTTCGGTGCGCGTCTTCGGACACGCGGGCGGTCCGCTCAAGACGGTGTGGAGTTTCGGCGCGGACGAAGTCACGATCCGCGGCGAAACGCCGCTCGCGCCGGCATCCAAGCGCGCGCTGGATGTAGCACAGCTTCGCGAGCAGCTCGGTCGACTTGGCGAGACGACGTTTGTACTCAGCTCGCTCGACGCAAGCGGCTTGGGTGAGGCACTCTTTCTCCCCGTCAGCGAACTGAATCGTATTCGTCAGAGCGCCGTTGAGCAGTTAAACGAACGTCTCGGCTGGATTCATGCCGGCAACGTCGTAACGCGTGACGCGCATATCGCCGCTGCGATCGCTGATGTTCCCGCCAGCACGCGCGCATCGCAATCGGTTGCGGCGAGCAGCCCCTTCGCACTCCGCGCGATCGTGTTCGATCTCGACGATGCACGCGCAGCAGCAGACGGCGGCGCAACCGACATCGTGCTTGATCCATTTCTGCGACATCCCGCGCCGCCGCGCGCGCGCGTGTTGGCCCTACGCGATGAACTTGCAGCGCGCGATATCACGCTTCGACTGCGCACACCGACCATTGTCCGGCCGGACGAACGTGCAAAGCTTGATAAATGGCTTGCGCTCGGACTGCCGTTATTGTCAGGGCATACCGGTCTCGTTGCAGAGCAGGGCGGCGGCGGCGGCGATGTGGTGGCCGATTACGCGACGAATGCCTTCAATGCGCACACCGCGGGGTTGCTCTTCGAGCTCGGTGCAGCACGCGTGACTGCGTCGATCGAACTGACCGTGCAGGAAATCGGTGCACTTGTTGCCCCGTGGCGCGGGGCCGGATTCGATGTGCTCGTGTACGGCCGCCCAGAGGGGATGACGATCGAGCACTGCGTGTTGTCGGCAGCGTTTAACCGTGAGCCCACGACTTGTCGCGATCTCTGCGTGCAGAAGCATACGAACGTGTCGATCACCGATCCGGCCGGATATACCTTCGCGGTGGCGACCGACTCCGATTGTCGCAATCGACTGCTGCACTCTCGGCCAATCGATGCCTCCGAGTATCTCCCGGCGCTCTGGTCGCAAGGCATTCGCGGATTTCATCTCGTCTTCAACGTACCGGGCGAGCCGGTTATGCAGCTTACGCGCGCGTACCGCGACGCGCTCGATGCGCTGAATGACGATCGCGATCCGGCTCTCGCTGCATCGCGCGCGTTGCTCGACGGCGTATTCACGCGCGGCCATTTCGCGCGCGCGGTCTGAGGTGAAGCGAGGCGTAATTCTGGTAAAGCAGATCCACGTTCAGTTGGCGTACGTTCGTACATGACAGTCCGCGATACGACGCCGCATGATTTCGGAACGCTCGACGCGGCGCGAACAACGTTGCGCGACAAGTTCGATTATCCGGACTTTCGCCCGCCACAGATTCGCGCCGTACAGGCCGTGCTCTCGGGGCGCGACGCACTTGTCGTGCTCCCGACTGGCGGCGGCAAGTCCCTCTGCTATCAGGTCCCGGCACTGATGCGACGCGGCCTGACCGTCGTCGTGTCGCCGCTCATATCGCTCATGAAGGATCAGGTTGACGCGCTCGAACGGCGTGGACTGCCCGCAGCCTTTATCAACAGCACGTTGACGAGTGGTGAAGCGTCTGATCGCATGGCGCAGGCGCGCGACGGCACACTCAAGCTGTTGTACCTTGCACCCGAGCGAATGGATTTTGGCCGCACGCTGCAGCAATTGGTCGAGATTGGCGTGTCTCTCCTTGCGATCGACGAAGCGCATTGCATCAGCGAGTGGGGTCATGATTTTCGCCCGAGCTATCGCCGCATCGGACTCATTCGCGAACGACTGGGGATTCCGCAAACGGTCGCCCTCACGGCGACGGCGACACCCGAAGTGCGTGAGGATATCGCGCGACAGCTGTCGTTGCGCGAACCGGAAATCGTCGTCGCTGGATTCGATCGCATCAACCTCACCTACCACGTCGCCGCAACGCGTACCCAGCAGGACAAGGACAGTGCGGCGGTCCAGTGGCTTCGCGATGCACCCGGACCAGCCATCGTCTACGCACCCACGCGAAAGGTGGTCGAACGCGTCACGTCGATGCTCGTCAAATCGCGCATCAAGGCGGTGGCGTATCACGCGGGGCTCGACGACAGCCTGCGACAAAATGCGCAAAACGCGTTCATGGACGAACGCGCGCGCGTCATCGTTGCGACCAGCGCGTTCGGCATGGGAATTGACAAGGCCGATGTGCGACTTGTCGTGCATCACGCGATGCCGGGTTCCATCGAAGCGTATTATCAGGAGGCTGGACGCGCGGGACGCGATGGCAAGCCAAGCACGTGCGTCTTGCTGCATTCGTATCCCGATCGCTTCACGCACGAATTTTTTCTTGAGCAGGCGCACCCCGATCGCGCGCTTATCGAACAGGCGTGGCGCGCGCTGCGTGGCTCCGCAGATCGCGACGGTTTCTCACACCTCTCGATTGACGATCTTGTCGAACGGCTCCCGGCAAAGGCTGGCGATCGAAAGGCGAATGCGGCGTTGCGTGTACTCGCGGCGTCTGGCGCCCTGGCGATGGAGCCCGCAGCGCCCGGCCGAGTGTTCGTGCGGCTGCTGGCCACGCCGGACCGCATTACGCGCGAACTGACGGGCGAACGCGAGTACGATCGCGAAGTGTTACGGGCGCTCTGGCGCGCGGTCGGCAAGCGACTGGAAACCGGCGCATCGATCGATCTCGACGGATTACCACCAGGGTTTGGGGGATCGATGGGAATCGTCCCGGTTCTCGAACGACTGGAAGCACACCAGTTCGTGTCGTGGACACGCACTGGTGCTGGGTTCCGTCTGGACTCGCGCTGTCGTGACGCGAAATGGCTACCGGTCGATTGGAAGGCGCTCGATCGGAGACGAATGGCGGAGCTCAATCGTCTTGATGCAATGCAACGGTATGCACAAACTCGCGCTTGCCGTCGCGCGTTCGTGCTGCGCTATTTCGGTGATCCCGAGGTACGTGCGCAATGTGATGCGTGCGATCGTTGCCTTGGTACCACCGACGTGCTACCGCCGCGCGAAGCTGCGCAGCCAACACGCGCTCGGTCCCGCCTCCGCAAATCCTGATCGGCTTCCGAGCAACAACGACATATGGACGACAGTCTGTACTTCAACGAGCAGCATCTCGCGGTTCGCGACATGGTGCGTTCGTTCGCGCGTGACCACGTGGCACCGGTCGCCGCACAACACGACGCTGACTCCACGTTTCCGTGGGAAAACGTCAAGGCGATGGGCGAACTCGGACTCTTGGGTATTCCGTGGTCCGAAGACGTCGGTGGCGCTGGCTTCGATACACTGAGCTTCATGATTGCGATCGAAGAGCTCGGCCG
>JBBQDB010000030.1:0-33702 GCA_038319245.1 Gemmatimonadales bacterium | reverse complement strand
TTCAGGTTCGTGCGTGTTGTCGGCGTCATGGGACGGTGACCGTGTTGGAGGTCGACAGCGCGGACAGGTTCGGTGTGCAGTCCTGCACGGCGAGGCCGTACGTATACTGTTTGCTTGAGCCCTTATCGACGCCGCCATCTTTGTACGTGTAGCTCGCCGTCCCACCAATGACGCTCACGGTGGACAACGGATCTCCCCAAACGACCGCACTGCTCAGTCGACGCCAGAGCACGTAGCGCACCGCGTCCTTTTCGCCGTTACCGTCGTCCGTCGCGGGCGACCACGAGAGCATCACGGCATTGTTGGCACCGCTCCACGTGGCCACGGCGCTGCCCGGCGCGATCGGTGTGCGACCACAGGCGCGTGACTGCCTGGCGACGGCGGTGTTCGGCATCGGCACCGTGTAGCGCACGACGTTGCGTGTACTGCCGACCGGACTCGTGGCCTCGTACGTCACTTCCACACCACGCACCTGGTCGATACGCGTCGTCGTCGCGGTGCCGGTATCTGGCGTGACGCCGCGCGACGCTACCGACTTCGAGAGCGGTAACCAGAGGCGCGGTACCGTATCCAGATCGGTCAACGCGGTATTGAAAAGCGTTGGATCGTACCAGTAGCGAAAAAAAGGAGTCGTCAGCGATTGACGGAGCCCGGTTGCAATGATTTCGGGCGTCCCACCATTCACCTGACGCAAGAGCATCTTGTCGCTCGAATTCGACGACGACGTATCACGCACGAAACGGAAAATGATCGTCTCGGCTTCACCCGTCGTGCCGGTAATGTTCGAGTAGTTGGCCAACGGATACGTGAACCCAGGATTCGATCCGGGAATCGTGATCGCGTTCGACAGCGACATCGCATTCACTTCGTCGCTGGTTGCGTTGATGTCGACGTATACCGCGCCCGTAAAGTTCGCGGAGTCGGTACGGTTCGTCGTCAGGTCGGAATTGAACGCAATCACGCTATCGTTCGCGTACACCAGCATCGGCTGCACGTCGGTCACGTTCGTGCCGGCGGTACGCAACTCCTGTCGCATGATGTCGCGACCGAAACGCCCGTTCTGGATTTGTGCGGCCTTGGTCGCCAGCGAGCGGAAACCTTTCCCCTGCGCGAGCAAGAAGCTGAACGCCGAGGTCATGATGACGCCGAAGACCACCAGCGCCACCATCAATTCGGCCAGCGTGAAGCCACGTCGCGCGCGCGCGGGCATGGATGCAGTGGTCATGGGGCGATGGATACGGTTCGGGTGACAGGAGCAATGAGCGCGCCGGTTGTCGTGCTGTTGACCGAGACGCTCACGGTGGTCAGGTTCTTTCCGTTCGCAGAATCCACGGACACCGTGGTCGCGGTGATCAAGCCATCGGCGGTGCCGTTGAACTTCGTGCCGCTCAGCTGCGAAAGCGTCGCGTAGGTAGGCCACGCGCGTGCGCGACCGATCTGCATATCGGCGACAGACTGCGCGCGATTCTTGAGATCCGATGTACGGACCGATCGACCGAGCGTGGTGGTGCTCATGCCCATCGCCAACACGACGCCGGCGAGGATCACGAGCGCGATCATGACTTCGATGAGTGTGAAGCCCGACCTCGCGCTGGACGCGGATGCGCCTGATCCGGATGCGCGAGTTGCGCAGACACGCGATGCGATCGCACGCGATGTACGTCTTTGTAACGTGGTGGATTCCGTACTTTTCGTCATTTGGCATGCCTCCATGCGCTGCCAGTCCACGCGTACCACTCCGGTCGCGCGGTGGCGCGCGAAAGTACGACGGCGCGCGCGTCGGTCGTCGCGCTCCCGGCCATGGACGTGTTGGTTGACAAATACAGTGTGACCGAGCGATCGAGGCTGCCGTTGCGTTGAACGACCAGCATCGGCTTACCGCCCGCCGTGGCCATCGTTGGTACCGACTGGCTCGCGCCGCCAAGTGCCGACACAGAACTCGGTCGGCCGAGCGTCACACGATCGGGCAACAGAAAGGGGCGCGTCTTCTCGCCGGGGTCGATCACGCCGTTGCTGTTCGCGTCCCAGACCGTGGTAACCGTGTGGGCTGCGGTATCGAAGACGAGCAACACGTTGTGCTGACGCGAAGCGGCTTCGCGTTGTGCCACCATCAGTGACATGCCGAGCGTGCGCGCCGCGGTATCGACTTGCGTGTTGTCGATGCGCACTTTCGGCAGCACCAACATCGCAAGGATGCCGATCATCGTAATGACGATCAGCAGTTCGATCAGCGTCAGGCCGTGCGCGGGTCGTCGTCGAATCGGGCGCGGAAACGAGGCAAGCATGGTGTGCATCCGGAGAGAGGTACTGGAACTCACCCCTTACGACGCACCCGCCCCGCTGCACGTAACTCGCGTCTCCGCCTGCGTTTCACTCTCGGCGTAGACTGTTTCTCCGTCTGCCGATTCCGCCCGGCACTGTCATCTGCGCCAGACGGGTCGTGCGGCCGCCTAGACCTTGTGGTACCCGATGCGCGCCGCTTCACGCCGGTCCGCCGCTTCGTAGATCTCGACATCGCTGAAGAAGGCTGGCGCTTCGCCTTGCAGTACGCGTAACACGGCGATGGCCATCCGACGAATCTCCAACTCCGCAGCCTCACTCGACCGGAGCTCGAGCATCGTGCGCCATGCGCGTGCATTACCCGTCACGACGATCTTGGTCTCGGTGCTGTTTGGCAGCACGCCGCGCGCCGCTTCGCGGGCCATTTTGCGACGATGCACCTTGTCATCCACCCAGCCGTATCGCGTCATCAGGGCATCCACCAACGCCTTGTAGCTGTCCTGCGCCGACTCGATTTGCGCGCGCCACGACGCGTCAAGCGCAGCATCGCCGATCATCGCTGGTGGCATGACGAAGCATGCCTCACTTTCGTCAACATAGCGCTGCGAGAGCTGCGAATACGCAAAGCCCGCCCGATGCCGCACCAGTTCGTGCGTCAACGAACGACTCACGCCTTCGATCAGCAGCGAGTAGTTCGCGTGTTCGAGCACGCTGCCGTGCCCCTGCTTCTTGATGTTCTCGAGATAGTCGCGCGTGTCGCGCTTTGCCGGATTGCGCTGGCTCATGTAGCAAAGCCGACCGGCGAATTCTGCTAACCGCTCGCCATCGGTGGAATCACCCATCCAGTCAACGGGCATGTGCGCCGGCTCGGTGAATTGCGGGCGCGCGAGCACCGTGATGATCGGCTGCAGCAGGATGGCGGATTCGGGGAGTGGCATGCGGCGGTGGCGAGAGGGCTGAGACTGCGTCAGCGGAAAAGATAAAGCATTCGCGGCCCCCTAAGCTGCCCGCGCCGGTCTCGCGAGGCTTGCGCCTAGTCGACGACCGCGTAGTCCAGCCGAAAGCGACTCCACGCGCGATCCCGCTCGATCGCATCCAGCGCCGCTCGCGCCTCGGGCACCAACGGCGCCGCCTCCGGATCGTGTCGCAATACGCCGATCGCCACGTCGCCAGGCAACGCCACCTTGCACCCGGGATTCAGTACGCCCGACGGATCACCCGCCGCCTTGACGTTCGCGAAGGCCGCCAGCGCCTCGGCGTTCCACACCTGCGGCAGCAGTGATGCGCGGAGTCGACCATCGCCGTGCTCTCCGGCCAGCGTCCCGCCCAGCGAGGCCGTCAGCGCGACCACCTCGCGGAGCACCGCATCCACCGTCGCGCGCCAATCGGGCTGTGTCACGTCTACCAGCGGATTCACATGCGCGTGCGCGTCGCCTGCATGACCGAAGATCACGCCGGTCACCTGATATCGATCGAGAATGGCGCGCACCCCCCGCACATACGCCGGATACATCGCACTCGGCACACAGCTGTCTTCGATGAACTGCATTGACCGCAGCTTCGGAGCAAGGCGGGAAAGAATCGGACTCGCCGCGTGTCGCAACGCCCACAGCGCATGCTCGGCCTCCGCATCGAGTGCCGTCTCGACTTTTGTCGCGTGATGCGTCGCGCAGGTTGCCATCACCCGCTCGAGGAGCGTGCGCGCCATGGCGGTAGTCTCGCCTTCCACTTCGATGAGCAGCACCGCTTCCGCGTCGTCGGCAATTCCCGTCGGCGCTCCCGTCGCTGCGATGCGAAGAAACGTCTTGTCGAGCAGTTCACAGGCACTCGCACCAATCGCGGTGGCGTCGACGGCGCACGTGGTGGCGTCTTCCAGCGACGCGAACGTGGCAAGCACCGTAGCGGTCGCGCCCGCGATCGGGATGAGCGCCAGCTCCACCTCGGTGAAGATGGCCAGCGTCCCTTCGCTGCCCACCAGCAGGTCGATGAGCTGACCGCCCGGCGCGAGGGCCGCAGCGATGCCGTATCCCGACGATTCCTTCCGAACCCCCGCGTGCACCAGCGACGAGAGATCCGCGTGTGTGCGCAACGCGTCCAGCGTGTCGAGCAGTCGCGCCACGGCTGCGATCTCGCGCGGCGGATCTTCGCCACGGCGGATCCACGCAATGCTCCCATCGTCGAACACGCATCGTAACCCCGTCACCCACGGCCGAGTCGCGCCGAAGCGCAGCGTCCGGGCACCAGCGGCATTGGCCCCGACCATGCCGCCAATCGTGCAGAACGCACCGCTGGAGGGATCGACGGGGAATCGCAGACCAACAGCTCGCGCCGCGTCGTCGATCGCGCCACGCAGCGCGCCGGCACCGACGCGAATCCGGTGCGCGTCGCCGCCGACGTCTCGCACGACATCGCCGATGAACGTGAATCGGCTCACATCGACGATGACCCCAGGCCCCACCGCGCCCGCCGCCATGCCGCTCCCGGAGCCGCGCGGAATCAGCGCGTGTCCTTGGCGCTTGGCCCAGCGCACCAACGTCGCGACATCTTCGGTATCCGCCGGTACGGCCACGGCCGCAGGGATGCAGCGCGCGATGCCGGCGCCCTCGGCGTACAGGCTACGCGCGAGCAGGTCGATGCGAAACGGTCCGCGAAACCCATCGGGGCGAGCGTTGCGCACGCTCGGTGGCGTCGCGAGGGCTGGATTCGTTGGTGCGCTACTCATGATGCAGTCTCACCAACTCCCCAAGCGCCGACAAGGCGTACGTCACGCCGGCGATCATCCTGCACCCGGCCTGCACCTGGCCTGCACCTGGCCTGCACCCGGCCTGCACCCGGCCTGCACCCGGCCTGCACCCGATAGACGACGACACACGGTCTGGGCACTCGGTCCAGACGCATCCCCCGTGTGACGTGACGCGAGAGACGGTCCCCTCGTATGTTTCCCGAATGCCCTTGAGCCCGAGTATCACCAGCGCGATGGAAAGACGCGACGCGGCGGCATTCTGCGTCGCGATTCTGCCGGCTGTGTCCCGCACCTTTGCCCTCGGCATCAAGGTGCTCCCCGGCGCGCTGGGACAGGCGGTGCTCGACGCGTATCTCCTGTGCCGCATTGCGGATACGGTCGAGGACGCTCCCGGCGTAGATCCAGAGGTCAAGGCGGCCATGTTTGACGACTTCCTTGCCGGCTTTGATGATGAGGTCGCGCTGCGACGCTTTCTGCGCGGCGTGCAGGCGCTCACCGGGGATGAGGCGCACCTCGCGCTGACGCGCCACACCGATCTCGTGCTCGAGCACTTCGCCGCACTGCCGGCCAACACGCGCGCCGTCGTTCGCAAATGGGTGGCCGAGATGGCGCGTGGGATGCGGAAGTTCGTCTTGCTCTACCCGAACGGCATTCGCATCCAGACCATCGAGGAGTACAAGGAGTATTGTTACTATGTCGCCGGGACGGTGGGCTACATGCTGACCGACTTGTGGCATGAGCATTCGTCGAGCATCGGCACCAAACGCTACGGCATCTTGCGTGAGCGCTGCCGCGCATTCGCGGAGGCGCTGCAAACGGTGAATATCCTCAAGGACGTTGCCGTCGATGCGGAAAAGGAAAACTCGATCTATGTGCCGGAAGAGTTTCTGCGCGCGCACGGCAGCTCGCAGAGCCGCATTCTCGCACCCGAGCTGATCGCGAAAAATCGCGAAGCCCTCGCGCAACTGATCCAGTTGGCGTGGCACGACCTCGAAGAAGCGCGCAATTATTTGCTGCTCATACCGCGTCGTGCCGTCTCGATTCGACTGTTCTGCATTCTCCCGCTGCTGCTCGCCTACGCGACGCTGCGCGATCTCGTGCAAAGCACGGCGATGCTCAAGCCCGGCGGATCGGTCAAGATTTCGCGTCGGGAAGTGAAGTCGCTGTTCATGACCGGCTCGATGCTGGTGATGAGCAACTGGGCCGTTCGCCGACTCGTCGAGCGCGTGCGACTACGCGCATTCGAGCTTGCGATCACGTAACCGGCGCTGCGCGTACCGGTGACGGCGTCGTATCGCTTCACCTGCGACATCGCGCCGCGCTACAGCCCCTGCGTGTACCGGTGATGGCATCGTATCGCCGTCCCTGTGATATCGCACTACAGCCGCTTGCTGCTCGCCGCGCCAAGCAACGCGTTCGCCACCTGGCCGATCATCGACGGCGGCGCCTGCATACCGCCTTGCTCCAACTCGTCGAGTAGCTGCTCGAGACGTAACTGCACTCGCCCAACCGTACGCTGATATGACGTGCGGATCGATCGCCAGATTCCGTAGCCAATCGCGCCTTGCACCACCGCGATCGCGCCGACGAGCCCATGCAGCGCGCCCGCATTTGGCGACCCCGCGGCAACCACGAGAATCGGCACCGCGATTGCGAGAAAGAGCACGGCATTCACACCAGTACCGCCAACCAGCGTTGCCGTGCGCAGTCGGCGGCGTACGCGACTCAGTTCGACATCAAAGCGTACGACACTGCGCGTGGCGTCCACCGGCGTCACCGTAGCGATGACCTGGTCAGCGCTTGCGAGTTCTAATCGACGACCACCGGCGCTCAGTGCTCGCAGCGCGTTTCCGACTGGATCACGACGCGGCTCCCAACTCGTACGCTGTGCCGCTTTGCGTCGGACGCCCAGCCCTTCCATGCGCGGCAACCACGCGTCGAGTCGCGCCTGCACGTCGGTCGCCGTGCCGGGCACCGTACGCTGCGCGTTCACCAACGCGGTACCCAGGGCGTCGAGTAGCAAGCCACCCTCCGGCGCGTCAAACGCGATTCGCGCGCGCTCCTCGGCCATCGCCTGCCGAAGGTGTTGCGCATCGATGCCGACCTCGCGCGCCACGTCCAACAGCCGACTTTCAGAAATCGTATCGCTCGCGTCGCTGCTCGAGCCCTGTAACTCGGTTGCGCGCGCCAACACGCGTTCCAGCGCATCACGCGGAATCGCGTCACCGCTCGTCCGATCGGACGACCGGCTCGTCGCCGCGCTCGAGTCGACCGTGTTCGCGACATTGGCGTTCGCGTTATCCGTGTTCGACGCGTCGCTGGGCGGACGTTGCCACTTCATCGCGTCGCTCATCAGAGCCCCCGCACGGCAGCGTCGATCTGTCGCTGTAACCCGTCACGCACGGCGGCCGGAATATCGAAGGCGCGCTGAAAATCCGCGACGAGGCGCGACGCTTCTGATTTAACGCCCGATTGCATGAGATAAAACGTCATGTACGGCGCGCTCAGCTCCGGCGCGACACGATCGAGCAACATCCCGCCGGCGCGTACCTGCGCCAGTGGGAGCACGCGGTCTGCCGTACCGGCGCGCTGATCGGCACCTGTCAGGTTTTCCGACAGGACGCTCGCAGTAATGCCAGCAACCGCTTCATGCGCGAACACCACGATGGCATCGCGCGCATCGTCGACTCGCGCGGGAAACGGCAGTACGATCACCGTTTGTCGCTCGCGCCCCACGCCCACACGACCCTCGCCACCAAGAGGGATCGAGAGCACAAGGTCTCCGTTCCGTTGCCCGGTGTTCGCCAGAAAGCGCTCGAAGCGTTCGCGATAGACACGCTGCCATAACGAATCGACCGCCGTCACGATCACGCTGCGCGAACGTTCGAGACGCGCGTGCTCACGCGCGAAAAACCGCGTCTGCTCATCGTTGACGCCGTTGACGAACATCCGCAACCACAGCTTGTCGTCGGCCGTGCGAAAAATCGTGCCGAAAGCAGCGGCGCCTTTTGCACGCGATTCCTCGGTGTCATTCGCGGTGCCGCTGCGATCGGGTCCACCAAAGGTCCCGATGCGTCCACCGCGCCCACCTTCGTTCGACGGCCCCACCTGACGACGCGGACCGTCGAGAAACTGTTCGGCCGCCGCGTACATCTGCTCCCAGTTCGCAAACTGCAGCGCCAAAAATTGCGCGTTTTGATAGCTCGGCGTGTACGCGAGGCGCTTCATTAACATCTGGTAGTTGCTATCCAACGCGGTCACCAGATTCGCGCGGTTCTTCACGACGATGAGCGAATCGCGATAGCCGCGGCGAAAGAGCGGCACGCGCATGGTGTCCTCTTGGATCATCGCGAAGGCGTGCAGCCACCCATCGATATGCGCCGATGTTCTGATCGGCCAGCGTGCGAGCGTGTTCGCGCTTGGCACGACCGCTGGCGTTGCGCGCACGGTCGATCGCGGGCGCTGTGCCACGACAGGTGCCGCCGCACGGGGTTCGGCCACGGGCTCGGGATCGCGCACGGGAATCGGCTGCGCACAGGCCGAGGCAAGGAACGTCCCGACCGTCAGCACCGGCCATGCCGTCCCACGATTCCACCTGCTCAAGAAACTCAAACCAGAAGACATGCGTGCAAGATCACCTGTGGACGTCGGATCGAGGAAGCACGTGGTCACGCGCCCCTCACCATCCGGCAGGCGATTTGTACCCGCTAGCTTGCCGCGCGCTTCTCGATCGCGGGAGTTTCCGGCAGGTCAGCGCTTCGCCCGCAGGTGACACAGAAGCGCCACGCGGTTTCGAGCTCCGTGCTGCACGCCGGGCACTGACGTTTGGTCTGATCCAGTCCACAATGCGGGCAAAACGTGATTCGGCGTTCGTCCGGTAACCGACCGCCACAGAATCGGCAGGCACAGCCCGCACGGCGCGCGCTCTTCGTTGACCCGGGCACGAGTCCCGCATTCGCGCCGTCGACCCGATGGAGCGTATGTCCCGCCACCGCCGCCGACGGCGGCAAGATCTTCGAGAGCGCCTGCTGAGCCTGCTCAGGCGCCAGTCGCGCCGCCTCGAAGGCGCCGCTCACACGCTCCGCACCCACCCGAAGCGCCGCTTCGCCTAACGCGAGAATCTCCCCCGACCACGTCCGTACCAATGCCAATGCGGGTGATGACGCACTCAGCGCCTGACGACACGCCTGCTGCAGCTCGATCGGGGCCTGTACATACGTGCGCTCACCACTCAGCAAGCGCAGCAGCGTCCGTTCCCACGCGTCGGCACCGCCGTCCGCCATTTCGCGGCGTGCCTCGCGGTGCGGAAGGAGTCGCTCCTCCAGATCGGTGAGCGTGAAGCCGCGGTCGCGGAGCTGCGGATACTGCTGACGGATTGTGCGGACCAAACGGAAAGCAAGCCGATCGAGATCGTCCATCGAACGCGAGACTGTCGTCACCGCTTTTCGGCCTGCACCATCTGGGAGTCGATGTCCCCGCTGACTTTGTCCTTGTTGTCGCCACCAATCATCCCGACCAAGCGCTCGGCGACATTCAGCTCATGGAGATGCGCATCCTTCCACCCATAGCCGTAGCCGAGGGCAACACCGAGGCACAAGATGAGCAGGAATTTGAACATGGCGACGTTGGGTATGGGCTCGGCACAGGCAGCTGATGCGCTGCAACGAAGAGCTGACCATTCGACGCCTCACCAAAGCCTATCGTAACGCGGTCGCCCCGAGCGGCGCGGCCGCGACGAAACGCGATGCATCGGGGAATGGCGCGATCGGCGGCTGCGACTTTCCGGCCCGCACCGGCAACCCTGCCATCCACGACTCGAACGCGGATGCCACGAGTCCCTCGCTTTCGTCTTGCTGGGCCGCCGCGCGCGTGGCGAGGTGGTTCGCGTACTCGTTCTGTGGATGCCCTGCGTGTCCTTTGACCCACGCCCACATGCATTCGTGGGGCGCGATCACGCTGACCGCGTCCTGCCACAGTTCGAGATTCTCCACTGCCCCTTCCTTCCGCTTCCATCCACGCGAAATCCAACCGCGTACCCACGACGTCATCCCGTCCACGATGTAGCGCGAATCGGTCGTGAAATGGATCGAGAGGGCATTCCCTTTCCGCGAGAGCGCCTGCACCGTGTCGATCACCGACCGCAACGCCATGCGATTGTTCGTCGTGTCGCGCTCGGACGCCCACAGGTCGAAGCGTTGCAGCGTGCCATCGTTGCGACGAAATTCGACCAACGCCCCAAACCCACCGGGCGTGTCACCCGACTTGCCGTTGCCGAGACAGGATTCGTCCGCGTAGACCGAGACGAGTGGATGGCGCGCACTCATCGCAACACCTCGATCGCATCCAGTTCGTCGAGAAACAGCTGCATCTGGCCACCCGTCGACGGATGGCGCGCGTGAATCACCTCGCGACCGTCGGCGAGTCGCAGCCGTTCGGGTATGACGAGATACTCCGTGCCGCGACGCCAGATTGAAATGCGCGTTCCTTGGACGATCGCGCGTTCCAGCCGATCGTAGTCCCCCACCGACATATCCATTGCGATCCCGTTAACGTCCCCATGACGCACACACCTGCTCGAGCACATCGGTCGCACGTTCCAACTGTACCACTTCGACCCACTCACGCGATGAGTGCGCGCGCGCAATATCGCCAGGTCCGAAGCAGAGTGCTGGAATACCCGCCGCGTTGAATAGTGCCGCGTCGGTCCAGCAGGACAGCCCGGCAATCTCGCCCGACAATCCTTGGCCCTTCGCGGCGTCGATCACAGCGCGCGTCAACGGCGCATCGATCGCAAGATCACTGGGCGGTTGCGCGCCGGCGAGTGATACGCGCGCATCAAAGGTCGGTCGCGCCGCGTGCAATGTATCGCAGAGCGCCTGTACTTCCGCGAGCACGCTGTCGCTCGTTTCGCCGGGGATCGTGCGTCGCTCAAGCCGTAGGGCGCAGTGCTCCGCGTACGTCGACCATCCGGTGCCGCCGGAGATAGTCGCGGCATGCAACGATGGCCGCCCCAGCAACGGATGCGTGCGCGTCGTGAGTACCTGTTGCTCGAAGTCGTCCAACGCACCGAGCAATTGCCCCGCATGCCGGATCGCATCGATGCCAACGTCATAGCGACTGCCGTGCGCCGCACGACCGTGCAGCTGCACCTCCATCCACGCAAACCCTTTGTGCGCCGGACAAATCGCCAGTCGCGTCGGCTCGGTGACGATGGCACCGGTGGCTCGCAGCCCGCCGTCGAGTAGCGCGCGCGTGCCGATCGATTCGAACTCCTCGTCGCAGACGGCCGTGATAACGATCTCGCTCACCAGCGAGCCACGCGTCGCCGCGCGCGCTGCGGCGACACACATCGCCGCAATGCCACCCTTCATGTCGCTCGAACCGCGCGCGAACAGATCACCATCGCGGGTCACGGGCACGAACGGATCGTGCTCCATGCCATCGGTGCCAACCACGTCGAGATGTCCATTGAGCACGAGCGGCGATCGACCGGTCGGGCCAATGCGTGCGACGACATTCGGTCGCCCGGGCGCAACCTCAGTCAGCGACACGGCAAAGCCCCACGCACTCAGCACCTGCGCCAGGAACTGCGCGCACTCCATCTCCCCAGGCGCGCCCGGCACAAGGCGTGGGTTTCGCGAGTCGATCGCGACGAGCGCTTCGGTGAGCGCGATGGGGTCGAGCGGGAATCGTGAGAGCACAGGCGGTGGGCGGGTTGTCGGAGCTTATCGCGGCGATTCATCGAACGGCAACCCGTCGCCAGCGCCAACTCGCAGACGACCGGACATGGTGCATCACCGTCGCATCATCCTACGAGCGTACAAACGGGGCCCGTACCGCTCAGCGCATCTCCATCGATTCGTGCACATGCACACCCCCATGCGACACGCGCCAGCTGACGGGCTCGCCCCACGGTGCCAACGCCGCTGCCACACGTCCACTGTCGCCACGCGGTACGAAGACGGCCACGCACCCACCGCCTGAGGCGCCGAGCGCCTTCACCGCGATCGCACCGGCGGCGCGTGCCGCCGATTCCAGTCCGTCGATGCGGGCCGTCGTGATCCCGGGATGCAGCGACCGCTGATGATGCCAGTGCTCGTCGACCAGCGCCGCGAGATCGTCGACGCGCTCTTGCTCGAGCGCGTCGGGCATCTTCGCGGCCAGCGATTTCATCGCTTCGAGCGCGCGAATCACCGGTGAATTTCGATCGTTGTACGCATCGAGCACCGCGCTGATGGTGCTACCCGAGAGTCGAGATTCGCCGGTGTAGAGTACCAGACAGCGCGACTCGAGGTCGGTCAGGGTCGCGTCTGACAGCGCAATGCGCCGGACGGACGTCCGGCGACCAAACGTGAGCGCCAGCGCCCCGCCAAAAGCGGCGGCGTAGTGGTCCTGTCGTCCGCCGGGCACCCCCATTTCATCGACTTCTACGGCCCGACTCCATTCCGCCAAGGCCTCGGGGTTGGGCGAACGCCGCTCGACCTCCGACAGCGCCGCAGCCAACGCAACCATCGCCGCGGAAGAGCCACCCAGCCCAGCACCCACCGGGAAGTCCGACGACAGCGAGATGTCCCAATGGAATGCGTCGTCGGCAGTTCGCGCCCATTTACGAAGCGCGGCTTGAACGAGCGGTGGATACGCGTCGACCTGTACCTCGTCGCCCGACGCCTTCGGCCGCTCACGAAGAATCACCGTTGCGCGGCGCTCGATGGCGAGGTTGCAAACGAAACCGCCTCGCTCGTCGGGGAATGGCGGAACATCCGTCCATCCTCCGCCGAAGTCGAGGCGAGTCGGCGCCGTCGCGATGATCGCACGGCGCAAATCTGGGTGGCGCACCGATCCCTTACTTCCGAGCGGCCTTCTTTGCAGGTGCCTTCGCCGTGCTCTTGACTGGTACCTTCGCCGCAGGCTTGGCCGGTGCCTTCGCCGCAGGCTTCGCAGGTGCTTTGGCTGGCGCCGCTGCTTTGACCGGAACCTTGGCGGCGGGTTTCGCCGGCGGAGCGACCTTGGCGGGAGCCTTCACCGGAGCCTTCGCCGCGACCTTCTCAACCACCTTCTCCGCGACCTTCTCGGCGACCTTCTCGACCACTGGTTCCGCCTTCGGCGCAACCGGTTTGGCTACCACCACTGCGGCTGGACGGTCAGGCGCGCGCTGCGGTTCGATCCGCATCGCCGCACGAGCTTCGAGCGCTGCTTCGGCCGCAGCCGCAGGAGCAGCAACCGCCTTCGGCATCTGACCAAGCGGAATCGGCTTTGGTGGTGGCGCCTTGGGCTCCGGCTTCGGCAACGAACCGTGCTTGGCGATATACGCCGCCTCGGCCTGCTGGATCAGCACCTCGGCCTCGTCCTGCGCCATCTGACCACGCCGAACCATGTAGTGCACGAGGTCGCGCGCGCTCTCGATCGCGAACGCACTGAACCCGGCGGCTGCGCCAATCACCTCGCGCATTGCACCGGCCATCTTGCTGCCCGCCTCCAAGCTGATCTCGTGCGCGCGGGCGGCCATTTCAGCCGCCGTATCGCGCGCGTCCGCTGCGCGATGCCCTGGGCCACGCCGAGGAGCCGGCGCAGTTGGTGGGGCATCACTCTCGATCATCGTGTCGTCGTCAGCCTGGGGCTTATCGGCCATGGGTCGAACGCACTCCTTCCGCCAGACATGGGGGTAGAGGCGAACTCGGAAATCCCAGCCCGGCGCGAAAGGTTCGCGCCAGCGGTGACTTCCAGGTCCTCCAGAACGAGGTAACTATATGATTTTCAGTCATCTACGCAAGTCGTTCCGCCATGCATCGGCAACTCGGCTTACAATGAGAGGCACTGTGCATGCGCCAGACCAGACTTCGAGCTCTCCCAGCGGTCGAATGGCTGCCACGAACGTTATCTCATATTCTGCGACATTTATAGACCAGTATGAAGACAGTAGCGCTACACGGAGTCAAAGTCTTAGATCTCTCGCGCGTTCTTGCAGGACCGATCTGCACGATGATGCTCGGCGATCTGGGCGCGAATGTGCTGAAAATTGAAAGACCCGGATCTGGCGATGAGACCCGCGGTTGGGGGCCGCCGTTTGATGCGACGGGACAGTCCGCATATTTTTTGAGCGTCAATCGCAACAAACTCTCGGTCGCGCTCGATTTTTCCACCCCGACCGACCACGCCCTGCTGCTCGCGCTGCTGCTGGAGGCGGACGTCGTCATCGATAACTTCCTGCCAGGTGTACTGGCTCGATATGGTATCGATAAGGACGCTGCACTGGCGCGCAACAGCCAGTTGATCTGGTGCACCATCTCAGGATTCGGCGCTGAAAGCTCGCGCCCCGGCTACGATTTCGTGGTTCAGGCGGAATCGGGCTGGATGGCCATCACGGGAGATGTCGATGGCGAGCCGATGAAGACCGGAGTCGCGCTGGTCGATGTCATGACGGGGAAAGATGCCGCGATCGCGATTCTTGCAGCACTGGTAGCGCGGCGTGCCGGAGTTGACGCCGAGCGTCGTTTGGAGATCTCGCTGGCAGGCACTGCAGCGGCAGCCCTCGTCAACGTCGCGCAAAACTCGCTGGTCTCCGGGCATGAGGCGAAACGATGGGGCAACGCGCACGCCAATCTCGTTCCGTACCAGCTCTTCGAGGCTGCCGACCGACCAATCGTGATCGCGGTCGGGTCCGACGCGCAGTGGCGTGCAGCCGCCCATGTACTCGAGCTCGGCACTCTAATAGACGATGCGGACGTGGCGACGAACGCCGGTCGTCTCGCGAGACGTGGAGAAATTGTGACGACCATCGCTGCTAATGTGCGAGCACACCCCGCGTCCTATTGGATGACCCGCCTGACCGCGGTCGGCGTACCCTGTGGCCTCGTGCGCACCGTGAGCGAGGTGCTCGAGCACGCGGACGCCTCGCCGGTAACCGGTATGGCGCCCGCAACCGGTGGCCACCTCCGCTATGCCCCCCCTGTGATAGACGCCCATGGCGAACTTGTTCGAAAATTCCACTGGAGTGCGTTCGACCAGGTGCCGATACTGTCACAACGAGGCCTGTGACCTCCAACATGATCGGTTCGTCCATTCAACGAGACGAGAAGCAAGATGTCCGCAACGATTCCGTGGTCAGCAGGGGTGTCGGCACCGTTTGTACGGCGTTATCCTAGCGCCGTGAAAATGACGGAAACCGCCACTGAGCTTATCGAGGTCGATTCTGACCAGGATATCATCTCGCGAGTCATCGCCGGGGATCGCGATGCCTTTGCGACGCTAATCGGTCGCTACAGCGATCCGCTGTATCGGCATGCCTTGGGGATGACCGGAAGTCCGGACGTCGCCGAGGACATTCTTCAGACGTCGTTCATCAAGGCGTACCATCACCTGACTGAGGTGCGGGGCCGCTTCGACGCCTGGTTGTTTCGGATCGTTGCGAACGGGTGCAAGGATTGGCTGAAGAACATTCGGCGCACGCACCTGAGCTACGACGAAGACGATCAGCCCTCCGGTTTCGCGAGCCCGGATGAAGACCTCGACCGCACCGAACTGCGGTCCGATCTCGACTCCGCGCTTTCGCAGCTGGCGCCATCGCTCCGCGAAGCCTTCATCATGAAGCACGTTGAAGGACGTTCGTACGAAGAGATGGCGGACCTTCTGGGCACCACCGTGGGCGCACTGAAGATGCGCGTGCATCGGGCACGCGAAGCTCTGCAGGCCCTGCTCGAGGAGAAATACGCCTGATGCTCGAATCACACGAAGCGCACGACGGCCGCAACGACTTGGGCCTGAACAATGAGCACCGCGACGTCGCGGGCGACCGCCAGACGGGCGACCGTCCGCAGGCAGACCGTTCGCTCGCTGATCGCGAAGTTCCGGTCCCCGGATCGCTCGCGGCCCAGGGCGGTTCCCCGGCTGCGATCAATCAGTGGTTGGATGGGGACGTGACCGAAGCCGACGCGCGCCGTGCCGATAGCAAGCAGGTAGACATGTGGAAGCTCGTCGCCACCGAGACCGAGCGCCGCAAGCGCATGGTGACGCCGGCCTACGTCGCGGCCAACATTATGGCCGCGCTGCCAGAGAAGACGTTGGCCACACAAGCATCCGCGTCGCTGGCTACTGCCACGACAACCGCCGTCGCCTCCGAGAACGAGCGCGGTTTGTCGATGAACGCCGCCGTCGCCATCGGTGCGGGCCTCTTCGCACTCGGACTCCTGGTCGGGAAGTTGATCTTTTAGCACGAAGGGCTCGAGCGCGGTCTTCGGACCGAGAAAACCTCCGCGACGGTTACATCGCCGCGGGGGTTTTGTACGCGCACGCATTGTGACCAACGCGTTGTACCGTGCGCGGCCTGCTACATGTGAATCGCGCGCCCCAAGGCCGCCAGCGCCGCTTCCTTCACCGTCTCACTTAACGTGGGATGCGAATGCACGGTGATGCCGATGTCTTCTGCGCTCCCACGATACTCCATGGCCAGCACGACTTCGGCCATCAAGTCGGCGACGTTCGGACCGACCATGTGCGCGCCAAGGATCTCGTCCGTCGTCGCATCGACCACGAACTTTACGAAACCCTGCGTCTCGGCCATCGTGCGCGCACGCCCGTTGGCACTGAAGGGAAACTTGCCGATGCGATACGCGCGGCCACTCGCCTTCACTTCCTGTTCTGTCTGTCCGACGGTCGCGATCTCGGGCCACGTGTACACGATGCCGGGCACGGTGCGTTGATGCATGTGCACGGGCTTACCGACGATGACTTCTGCCGCGATGACGCCCTCTTCTTCGGCCTTGTGCGCGAGCAGCTTGCCGCCGCACACATCGCCGATCGCGTAGACGCCGGGAAGGTTCGTGCGCTGCTGGTCATCGACGACAATCTCACCACGCGAACCGAGCGCGAGGCCGAGCGCTGCCGCATCGATGCCGCTGAGGAGTGGCTTGCGTCCGACGGAAACGAGCACATAGTCCGCATCGATGCTCGAGGATGTGCCGTCTTTCTCGACGTGTATCGTGACGCCGTCCGCTCGGACGTCTGCCCCCGTCACCTTCGTGCCGACGTGAATCTCCAGCCCTTGCTTGCGGAAAATACGATCCGCTTCCTTGGTGACATCGTCGTCATTACCCGGCAAAATCGTCGGCGCAAACTCGACGACGGTGACGCGCGCACCAAGGCGACGCCACACCGAGCCGAGTTCAAGTCCGATGACGCCGCCACCGACGACGATGAGATGCTTCGGTACTTCGGGAATCATCAGCGCCCCGACGTTCGAAAGCACGCGCTGTTCATCGAAGCGAAGGAACGGTAACGCAACGGGTGTTGATCCCGTCGCCAAGATCACCGACTTGCCCTGCCAGTGTGTGATGGTGCCATCGGCTGCGGCGACTTCGACGATGTTGTTCGCCGTGAGCGTCCCGAAGCCTTTGGCCCACGTGATCTTGTTTTTCTTGAACAGGAACTCGACGCCCTTCGTGTTCTGTGCGACGACATCGAGCTTCCGCGCCATCATCGTCGGCAAATCGATGCGGGCATTGTCGACCGCGATGCCATGTTCGGCCGCGTGCAGTCGGAGCCATTCATACTGCTCTGACGAATGCAGCAGCGCCTTGGACGGAATGCAACCCACGTTGACGCAGGTACCGCCGAGGGTCTTGTCGAATTCAACACAGGTGACTGACAGGCCGAGCTGCGCTGCGCGAATACTGGCGACGTAACCGCCAGGGCCGCCGCCGAGCACGACGACGTCTGCGGATTGGAGTTGGGGAGTCATATCCGAAAACTAACTACGCCCGTGCCGTGACACTGGTGACGCGCGCGCGCCTGACGCGTCTCACCAACGAATACCTGCTGGACGCAGCTGCAATCCTCGCATTTCAGGGCGAACCGGCGGACACAACCACGCAGTACCGGAGACTCTCACGAGCGACTGGTACTGCGTGGTTTTTTCTTGGAGCGTTGTTGCGTGATGCGAAATATCAGGCGAGGTCGACGCGCGGCTCGACACCGCCTGTGACGATCCCCTTCGATTTCGCCTTGGACCGATCGCGACGCATCCAGCTCTGGAGCTCGTCGAGATACGTGTACACGACGGGCGTGACGTACAGCGTCACGAGCTGCGAGAACGCCAGACCGCCCACCACCGCGACACCAAGCGGACGACGAGACGCTGCGCCAGCACCCCAGCCGACGGCGATCGGAATGGCACCCATCAATGCCGCCATGGTGGTCATCATGATCGGACGGAAACGCACCGAGCATGCTTCGACGATCGCGCTGGCGGGCGGCGTGTTGCGCGCGCGCTGCGTTTCGACCGCGAAGTCAATCATCATGATGGCATTTTTCTCGACGATGCCGATAAGCATGACGATGCCTACAAAACCGTAGATGTCGAGATCGAGGCCGACGAGGCGCAACGTCACCAGGGCGCCGAACGCGGCGAACGGCAGTCCGCTGAGAATCGTGATCGGATGCAGGAAGCTTTCGTACAGCACACCGAGAATCACGTAGATGACGAACACCGCGAGGACCATCAACACGATGAGTCCCTGCTGTGTGCTCAGGAATGCTTCGGCCGTGCCCGCGAACGCGCCCGTCACGCCGGCCGGCAGCGCCTGCGCGGCATTCGCGCGTACGATCTCGAGCCCTTCGCCAAGTGAAACACCCGGTGCGAGATTGAACGAAATCGTCGCCGACGGCACTTGGCCCGAGTGATTGACCGTCACAGGGCCGACCGAGTTCACGAAGTGCGCGACGGCACTCATCGGGACCATCGGACCACGCGACGACCGCACGTACAGTTTGCCGAGCGCGCTGACATCGTTTTGGAACTGCGGCTGCAGCTCCATCACGACCCAGTACTCGTTGCTCGCCGTGTAGATCGTGGACACCTGTCGCTGGCCGAACGCGTCGTAGAGCGTATTCTCGATTTCGGTCGCGGACACACCGAGCTGCCCTGCGGCTTCACGATCGATGTCGACGGTGAGCTGCGGATTCTCGATCAGCAGATCGCTGGTGACATCGGCGAGCTTGGGTTGTTCGCGCAGCAACGTTTCGAGCGCAGCCGCCGACGTATTCAGCACGTTCATGTCGCTGCCTTGCAGCGTGTACTGATAAAGACTCTTTGATGCGAGACCGCCCACCGAAATCGCTGGTGGGTTCTGCACGAAAACCTGGATATCCGGTACGCCGTGCACGGCTTGCATGAGCTCACGTGCGATCTGGTCCGCACTGCGTTTGCGCTCTTCGATCGGCTTGAGATCGATCGTGAGCTGTCCCTGATTGGCTGCAGCCGACGTGCCGATGGAGGAGGTGACGGAGCGAACGTCCGGGTCCTGTCGCACGACTTCGGCGACTTCCTGCTGATGCTTGATCAGCGCGTCAAACGAAACGCCCTGTGCCGCTTCGGTCGTCGCAAGCAACTGCCCCGTGTCGTCGGTGGGGAAGAGTCCTTTGGGCGTCGTGTAAAACAGCCAACCGGTCGCGACGAGGATGACGAGCGAGAAGAGCATCGTCAGCGGACGGCGTACCATGACGGCGGCGAGTGTGCGTTCGTACACGCGCAGAAATGCGTCGTACACTCGCTCGATTGCGTTGTATGCCTTGCCGTGCGTCTCGCCGTGATGTGAGCGCAGGAAGCGGCTCGACAACATCGGCGTGAGTGTGAGCGACACGAAACCCGAGACGAGAATCGCGACACCGATCGTTACGGCAAACTCGTGAAACAGCTTGCCGATGATCCCGCCCATGAACAGGAATGGGATGAACACCGCCGCGAGCGACAGCGTCATCGAAATGATCGTGAAGCCAACTTCGGACGCGCCATCAATCGCGGCTTGCATACGCGTCTTTCCCATCTCGAGATGGCGTACGATGTTCTCGAGCATCACGATCGCGTCGTCGACCACAAAGCCGACCGCGAGTGTGAGCGCCATCAGCGACAGATTATCGAGACTGTAGTGGAGCAGATACATCACCGAGAACGTGCCGATGATCGACATCGGCAACGCCATGCTCGGAATCAGCGTCGCGGAGAAGTTGCGCAGGAAGAGAAAGATGACCAACACGACGAGCGCCAGCGTGAGCTCGAGCGTGAAGGTCACGTCATCGACCGAGGCTTTGATCGTCGTCGAGCGGTCGAACAGCGTCGAGACGTGAATGGTCGGCGGGATCTCTCCCTGCAGCTTGACCAGCGCTTCCTTCACCTTGTTTGCGACGTCGACGGTGTTCGTGCCGGGTTGCCGCTGTATGGCCAGTACAATGGACCGTTTACCGTTGTACCAGCTGGCGGTCTTGTTGTTTTGCACATCGTCGGTGATGCGGCCAACATCACTCAAATGCACTGGCGCGCCATTCTTGTACGCGACGATGATGTCGCGGAACGCATTGGCGTTGTCGAGCTGTCCGGAGGCCTGAATCGTCAACGCGGTCTTCGGGCCCCAGAGCACACCGGTCGGCAGGTTGACGTTCTGGCTGGTGACCGAGGTGACGACATCTTCGAGCGCGATGCCGCGCGCGGCGAGTTGCCCCGGATCGAGCTGGATACGTACCGCGTACTTTTGCGAGCCGTACACGAGCACCTGCGCCACGCCGCCCACCATCGACAAGCGCTGCGCGAGCAACGTCTCGCCGAATTCATCGAGCGTCGAGAGCGGCACGCCGTCTGCGGTGAGTGCCAACGTCAAAATCGGGGCGTCTGCCGGATTCGCCTTTTGGTAGCTCGGCGTGATGATCCCCTGCGGTAGCTGACGCAACGTCTGCGCAATCGCGGCCTGCACGTCCTGCGCGGCCGCATCGATTTTGCGATCGAGATTGAACTGAATGACGATCTGCGTTTGCCCGAGGCTCGACGTCGAGGTCATGTTGTCGATGCCGGCGATCGTCGAGAATTGCTTTTCGAGCGGCGTGGCAACGGTCGCCGCCATGGTCTGCGGGCTGGTGCCCGGCAACTGTGCGTTAACCGTAATGGTCGGGAAGTCGACGTTCGGGAGATCGCTCACCGGCAACTGCCGATACGCCACAATGCCGAAGACGAGAATGCCAACCATGACGAGCGTGGTCATGACGGGACGCTTGATGAACGCGGTCGTGAAGTTCATCGCATCACTCCATCACCGGCACGCCGGGCAGCGCGAGCCCCGGGCGACGCGGTGCGACGACGTCGGCGGCGTCTTCGTGCGTACCGAACTTGCGACCGAACCAGCTTTGCAGTTCGTCGAGATACGTGTAAAACACCGGGGTTACGTAGAGGGTCACGATCTGGGAAAACGCCAGTCCGCCGACGACCGCGATACCAAGGGGACGGCGAGAGTCGGCACTGGCACCAACGCCGATCGCGATGGGCAACGTTCCGGCGATCGCCGATACGGTCGTCATCATGATCGGGCGGAAGCGAACGAGTGCGGCTTTGACGATGGCCGCAGCGGGCGAGAGATGCTCGTCGCGTTCAGCAACCACCGCAAAGTCGATCATCATGATCGCGTTCTTCTTCACGATGCCGATCAACATGATCACACCGACATATCCGTACACACCGAGTTCGAGGTGCGTGAGGTACAGCGCGAGCAACGCGCCGAACGCCGCGAATGGCAACCCGGTGAGAATCGTGATCGGATGCACGAAGCTCTCGTACAACACACCGAGAATCAGATAAATGATGAAGACCGTGATCAGCAGCAACAGCCCGAGACCTTGCTGCGACGCTTCAAACGCCTGCGCCGTACCGGCGAATGAATAGGTGATCGACGACGGGAGGTTTTGACGCGCGAGCTTGTTGACTTCGTCGACTGCCGTGCCAAGCGACACGTTGGGCGCGACGTTGAACGAAATCGTGACTGAGGCCATCTGTCCCGAATGCGCGATACTGGTCGGTCCTACGGTACGCTCGAACGTCGCGACATCGCTGAGTGGAATCTGCCGACCCCCCGAGCCTGGGATATAAAACCGGGACAGCGCAGTCTGGTCGAGCTGCGCACTCGGCACCGTTTCCATCACCACCCAATATTCGTTGGTGGCCGTGTAAATCGTCGAGACCTGCTGCTGATTGAACGCGTTGGCGAGTGCGTTTTCGATCGCGATCGGTGTCACGCCAAGTGCCGCCGCCTGCTGTCGATCGATCTTCACTTTCACGACGGGATTCGTGTTCTGCAAATCGGTCGTGACGCTTGTCAGCAGCGAGTCCTGTCGCAGCTTCCCCTGAAAGCGGGTCGCCTGCGCAAACAACGTCGTGATGTCGCCCGAGCGGAGCGTGAACTGATAGTTGCTCTTCGACATCCGCCCGCCGATACGAATGCTCGGCGGGTTCGAGACGAACGCCTGGAAGCCCGGAATACCAGACATGCGGCGCGTGAGAATCGGCACCAGCTGATCCGCCGGCGGACGCGTGCCGGCCGGCTTCAGCGTGATCGAGAATCGTCCGTTGTTGCCGCCGTCGATGGACGACGTGAACGAAACGATGTTGGTGTCCTTGGCGAGACGCGCGGCGGCGATTTGTTGCAGCCGCATCATTTCGGGAAATGACGTCCCCTGCGGCGCTTCGGTGGTTGCATTCAGCATGCCCGTGTCATCGCTCGGGAACAGTCCCTTCGGCACCTGCTGGAAGAGCACAACAGTCAGCGCGAGAATCACCAGCGAGAACGCCAACGTCACCGGGCGATGACGCATCACCCAGCCAAGTGTTCGGGCATAGAACGCCAACGCTGCATCGAACATGCGCTCGGACGCGGCGTACATGCGGCCGTGCTTCGTTTCGCCGTGCGGCTTGAGCAAGCGCGCGCACAGCATCGGCGTCAATGTCAGTGAGACAAAGCCCGACACGATGATCGAGACGGCGATGGTGATCGCGAATTCTTTGAACAGTCGGCCGATGATGCCGCCCATGAACATCAGCGGGATGAAGACCGCCGCGAGCGATAGCGTCATCGAGATGATCGTGAAGCCGACTTCTTTCGAGCCGTCCAACGCCGCTTGCATCGGCGGTTTTCCCATCTCCACGTGACGCACGATGTTCTCGAGCATGACAATGGCATCGTCCACCACGAAGCCGACCGCCAGCGTCAACGCCATCAACGACAGGTTGTCGAGACTGTAATTGAGCAGCGCCATCATCGTGAACGTACCGACGATCGCCATCGGGAGCGCGAGGCTCGGAATCAGCGTGGCGATGATGTTGCGCAGGAACAGGAAGATCACCATCACGACCAGCGCCAACGCGAGCAGCAGCGAGAACTTCACGTCCTCGACCGAATGCTGAATGGACGTTGAGCGATCGTACTGCACCACCAGCTTTACGCTCTCGGGCAGATCTTTTTTCACTTCGACGAGCGCTTCGCGTACTTTTTTCGCGACTTCGACGGTATTGGTGCCGGGCTGCCGTTGGACGGCCAGCGTGATCGAACGCTGATCGTTGAGCCATCCCGCGTTCCTGTTACTCTGCACGTCGTCCAAGACGTTGCCCAGGTCACCAAGCCGAACGGCCGCACCATTCTTGTACGCAACGATGAGCCGACGGAATTGCGTCGCGTTTGTGAGCTGCCCGGTCGCTTGAATCGTGGTCGTCCGATCGGGGCCATACAGCACGCCGGTCGGGATCATCACGTTGTTGGCTCGCACCGCCGCCGCGACCTGCGACACACCGATACCGCGAGAGGCGAGCTGTTCGGGATCGAGCTGTACGCGCACGGCATACTTCGATGCACCGAACACATTCACCTGTGCGACGCCATCAATCATCGACAAACGCTGCGCGATATTGGTCTCACCAAATTCGTCCAGATCCGTCAGCGACATCGTGGTCGACGTCAGCGCGAGCACCATGACCGGCGCGGCGCTTGGATTCTGCTTACGCGACGACGGCGGAATGATGTTCGGTGGCAGATAGGCGAGCGTCTGCGAGATCGCGCCGTTCACGTCCTGCGCAGCGGCATCGACGTCGCGATCGAGCGCGAAGACCAGCGTGATGTTCGTCGAACCAAGTGAGCTGTTCGACGTGATTTCATCGATGCCCGGAATCGCCGAGAACGCTTTCTCGAGCGGCGTCGCGACGGTTGCAGCCATCGTTTCCGGGCTGGCGCCCGCGAGGTTCGCCGAGACGTTGAGCGTCGGATAGTCCACGGTCGGCAGGTCGCTCACCGGCAATTGCCGGTACGACACGATGCCAAAGACCAGAAGCCCGATCATGAGCAACGTCGTCATGACCGGGCGGCGAATGAAAATGCTGGTGAAGTTCACCGGGGTAGGCGTCCCCGGGCGCCACTTGGGCCGTTGCCTGCCGCCGACGGAGCGCCGGGGGCAGGAGTCATGACCGGAGCTGCGGTTTGTCCTGTCGAAGATGCGGGCGGAGTTGCTGCGGGAGGCGTCGTACCTGCTGCTCCACCTGCCGGCGGTGTCGCGCCAGCGGGCGGCGAACCACGAGGGGTACCGCCTGCCGCAGCCGTGCTGTCACCACCCCGACCGCCTCGTCCGCCGCGGCGACCACTGGCGCTGCCGGTGTCGTTGGGCGAGCGCACGTCGACAACGGCGCCTGGATTGAGGCGCGACTGGCCATCCGTCACGACCTGCTCACCCTCGCTGACACCAGACGTGATGATGGTCATGCCGCGCGTCGTGCGCTCGACCACGACCGGCCGTTCGCGCGCCGTCTTGGCCGAATCGATGACGTAGACATACGTGCCGCGCTGACCGGTCACGACGGCCTGCGCCGGTACCACGAGCACGTTCTCCTCCATGTACAGTTGCAGCGACGCCGAGACAAACTGTCCGACCCAGAGCAACCCGTTCCGGTTTGGGAACGTGCCCTTGAGCTGCACGGTGCCGGTGGTCGTATCTACCGCGTTGTCGATGAACGTCAGCGTGCCGACGGCGGTGTCGTTGTTGTCGGCGGACTGACCGCGACCGGCGCTCATGCCGCCGGCTGCACCGCCGCGACCCATGCCGCCGGCTGCACCGCCGGGACCCGAGCCACCGGCGCGTGAGCCGCGGCCCGTCGCGTCGCCGCCGGCTGTAGCACCACCCGTGCGAGCGCCCGGCATTCCAGCGCCCGGCGGACCGCCGCGCGCGCGTCCGTCGCCTGCAGGCGCGCTACCCGCGGCCACGCCATCGCCGCCGCCACGACGCCCACGTCCGCCCGTCGGTGCTGCGCCTGCCGCTCCACCGGCCGACTCCGCAGCTGCACCGGTCTTGCTTCCGCTACCGCTGCGGCCGCTACGTCCGCCGCTGCGCGCTCCATCGATCGTCACTTCCTTCCCGGCCGACATGTCACTCTTTCCGAGACTATCCATCGACTGCGCGCCACCCGCGGCCGCACTCTGTCCGACCGTCACCGGGAGGCCACCCGCGCCACCGTATTTGAGAATCTTGCGCAGTTCGGTCGCGGGCACGGCGAAACGCACCATGATCGGCTGCACCTGATTAATCACGACCAAGGGCGTCCCGCCTCCGGCGCGTACCAGATTGCCAGTGCGCACGAGCAACGCGCCGGTGCGACCCGTCACTGGGGCCCGCACGGTGGTGTTGTCGAGATTGAACTTGGCCGTCGCGAGATTCGCGGAGTCGGCCTGCAGCACGGCGCTCGTGGACAGATACGATGCCCGGAACGTTTCGGCTTGCTCCGCCGTGACAACGCCGCTGCTGACCAGCTTGTTGTAGCGGTCGAACTGACCTTTGGCGAGCTCAGCTGAGGATTTGTCGCGCGCCAGCGCCGCCAACGATTGCTGATACGCCGCCTGGTACGGGCGCGCATCGATGCGAAAGAGCACCTGCCCCTTGGACACGTCCTGTCCTTCACTGAATGCGACTTCGGTGACCAGGCCGTCAACCTGCGCGGCCACCGTCGCGGACTGCAGTGGCGTGACCACGCCGTTTGCTTCAATGACGTACGGGACGTTGGTCCGCCGCACCTTGGCCACCGCAACTGACACGGGAGGCCGCCCTTGTTTTGGCGGGGCTGGCGTACTGCATGCAGCGCTGAGCACGGCGGCGGACACAATTATCGCGCGCACCTCGAGTGCGGGCGCTCGAAGCCTGAACATCGTATTCGTTGTCAAAATGAGGGGAGGGAACACCGGCGACTGAAGTCAGCCACCAGTTCTACGCACACCCCTCCCGATTCGCTCAGTACACGAGCATCGCCGCCGGATCTTCCATCAACTCTTTCACCCGGACCAGAAAGAGCACGGCCTGCTGTCCGTCGATCAGACGGTGGTCGTAGCTCAGGGCGATGTACATCATCGGTCGGATCTCGACCTTTCCGGCAATGGCGACGGGCCGGTCTTGAATCTTGTGCAGGCCGAGGATGCCGACCTGCGGATAGTTGATGATCGGCGTCGAGACGAGCGAGCCGAACACGCCACCGTTCGTGATCGTGAACGTGCCGCCGGTCAGGTCGTCCATGGACAGCTTTCCGTCGCGGGCGCGCTTGGCGACCGCGCCGATGTCCTTTCCAATTTCCACAATGCTCTTCGCGTGCGCGTCCTTCACGTTCGGCACCACCAACCCGGCTTCGGAGGCGACCGCAATGCCCATGTTCACGTAGTGCTTGTAGACGACGGTGTCGCCATCGAGCTGGGCGTTCACCAGCGGGAACGCCTGCAGCGCATGACACGCCGCCTTAGCGAAAAAGGGCATGTACGAAAGCTTGAGCCCCTGTTCTTTTTCGACGCGCTCCTTGAGCCGTTCGCGTAGCGCCGAAATCGCGGTCATATCGATCTCATTGAACGTCGTCAGGTGCGCCGTCTGCTGTTGCGACTGCAACAGGTTCTCCGCGATCCGCTTGCGTCGCGTGGTCAGCTTTTCCCGCGTTTCGCGAACGCCGCTCGCCGCGGCTGGCACCGACGGCGCGCTGGGTGCCATGACGGGAGCTTGAGCGGCCGTCACGGGCGCACTAGGGACTGGTGTCGACAGCGCAGCCACCACATCCGGCTTGCTGATCACACCTCCGCGACCAGTGCCCGCAAGGGCGGCGAGATTGACACCCGACTCGGTTGCCAAGCGCTGCGCTGCGGGCGACACCTTGGGGTCCGCATTCGGGGCGACGGCCACGGGAGCCGCGACCGAAGCGGCGCTCGGGGTATTTGGGACGGCACCAGGAGCGGGTGCGGCCGCTGGCATCGTTGCTGGCGCGGCTGTCGCCACCCCGCTACCGGCGCCGATATCGCCGAGCGAGTCGCCAACGGCGACCACGTCGCCCTCGTGCTTGTGCTGGACCGACAGCACGCCCGCCTCAAGCGCCGTCACTTCGACGGTGATCTTGTCGGTTTCGAGCTCGACCAGCGTATCGCCGGTGGCCACGGCATCACCGGCTTTTTTTAGCCAGCGGGAAACGGTCGCCTCGACGATGGATTCTCCGAGGGGCGGGACCTTGATGGACGCCATGATGCAGTTGCGGGTAAAGGTGGCCGTGCTGGGGTGACGGCAGGTCGTACGTCGCCCAAATATAGAGTCGGTACGGCATCGGTCGCAGCGCGTGCGAACCTCACGATGCTCATCCGAGTCGTTGGCTTTGTCCAAACCTTCGCCCCAACAGATGCGCGCTTTGACCATCGACGCCCATGGCGGCGTCGAACAGCTTCGCTATCGCGACGACCTCCCAATCCCGGTGCTGACCGGGGCGACCGAGGTGCGGGTGCAGATGAAAGCCGCCGCGCTCAATCGGCTCGATCTCTGGGTACTTGGCGGCATTCCGGGCGTGCAGATCCATCCCGGCTGGATCATGGGATCCGACGGAGCTGGCGTCGTCGAAGCGATCGGCAGCGAGGTGCGGCACGTGGCCGTCGGCGATCACGTCATCATCAATCCGGGCATCGTGGATCGTGATTGTCAGTGCGAATACTGCCGTGATGGCGACCAGCCGTTCTGTCGGAGTTACGGCATTCTGGGCGAACATCGGCCCGGAACGCTCGCTGAGTTTCTCGTGGTACCAGGCGCGAATGTGCGCGCAATTCCAACCGCGATTCCGTTCGAGACAGCGGCCGCATTCTCACTCGCGACCCTCACCGCGTGGCGCATGATCGTTTCGCGCGCGCGGGTGCAGCCAACGGACCAGGTGCTGATCTGGGGGATTGGCGGCGGCGTCGCACAGGCCGCCCTGCAGATCGCCAAGCGTATCGGCGCGACCGTCTGGGTGACCTCGGCCAGTCCGGACAAGCTCGAGCGTGCCGCAACGCTTGGTGCGGATGTCCTGCTCGATCATCGCAATACGGAAGTGGGGAAGGAAATTCGCAATCGCACGGCCAAGCGCGGCGTGGACGTCGTCATCGACTCGGTCGGTGAAGCGACGTGGGCGCAATCACTTGTCGCGCTGGGCAAGCGCGGTCGACTGGTGACCTGTGGCGGGACGAGCGGCCCGCATGTGTCGATTGACGTGCGCCGCATGTTCTGGAACCAGTGGACGCTGATGGGTTCGACGATGGGGAGCGACGCGGAGTTCGATGCGATGACGGCGGTTTTTCGCGAGGGTGCGCTGATGCCGCCTGTCGATTCAGTGTGGACGCTCGAAAACGGGCGCGGCGCGTTCGAGCGGTTGGCCTCTGGCGACCAGTTCGGGAAAGTGGTGGTGCGGCTATGACGCGAGACGCGAGCCACGATGCCGCTGGAGCGCCAGTACCGCTGGCGCGCCGCTACCGGAGGCCGATTGACTGACACGGCGCGATTCACCGTCGAGGAAGAGCGGGCACTGCGCGCGGCGGTGGCGGCTGGCGCTGCACCGGTCTGTCCGCGATGCGCCGTCGCAATGACGTCGCGTCCGATTGGCGGCGGTTCGTTCGGACTCGGCTACCATCGGCAGCGGGAGTGGTTGCTGTGCCCGTCGTGCAAGCGCAGCGCGATCTTTGACATCAAACGCGGTACGCGACTGTAAGTCGATGCGGCGTGTCCGGGACGGAAGTCCTGCGTCGCTTCGATCGGTTGGCCTTGCACGGCTGCTGTGGCGCGGCGGCTGTGGCACGGCTGACGTTGCACGGCTGGTGTTGCATCGCTGGCGTTGCGCGGCTGGCGTTTCGCGGCTGGCGTTTCGCGGCTGGTGCACTGTGTCGGTCGCTCCACTAGTTTTTCACTCGGTCGATCGACCCCTCCGCGTCGCTACTCCGACGCCCTTCTGCCAGTCATTCACGCAGTGTCAATCTCTCAACTGTCGGACAGCCTGCAGCTCGCTCAGGCCACGGCAACCAGCGCGAGCCAGACACCGTCTGTCGCGTCGACGTTCACGCAGCGCCTCGAGCACAGCTTCGCGTTGCTTGGCGAATTTGTGCCCGCGCTCTTTGGCGCGCTGGTCATTCTCTTCGCCGGTTATCTCGTCGCCAAAGTCGTCGAGAAGGGCACGAAGAGCGTCTTGCGTCGCTTCCGCTTCAATCAATTGCTCGAGCGCGGTGGCGTCATGCACGCGGTCGAGCGCTCGGGGTCGCATCTCAACCCGGCAAAGGTCGTCGCGAACGTCCTCTTCTGGTTCGTGATGTTCGCGGTGTTGCTGGTGGCCGCGAATGCCATTGGGCTCGAGTCGCTGGCCAACGTCTTCTCGGAATTGGTGAGCTACATCCCGAGCGTGATCGCGGCGATCGTGATCATTATCCTCGGCATCGTGCTTGGTGGGTTTGTCGGGGGCCTGATCATGGCGTCGGCGGGCGGGTTGCACGGCGGACCGTGGTTGGCGCGCACCGGTCGCGTCGGTGTCATCGTGCTCGCGGTGTTCATGGCGCTGCAGGAGCTTGGCGTCGCGACGGACATCGTCACGACCGCGTTCGCGATTCTTTTTGGTGCGGTCGCATTGGCGCTCGCGTTGTCCTTTGGGCTGGGCAACCGCGAGCTCGCGGCAGAAGTAACCCGCGAGTGGTATCAGCGGTATCGCGCGGAGCGGCGCGCCATTGACGCCGAAGCCGCGTTCGAGGAAGCCGAAGAGTTGGCGGAGGAAGCGTCCGAAGACGCAAATGACGACGAAGAAGAGCGGCAATCGGAGGCGGCCGAGTCCAAGCGCGGTGCTGGCAAGCGAGCGCCCGCGGTGTCGACCTCGCCGACGACACCGGTAAGCCACGATGCTGCGGCCATGCAGTCCGCGTCCGACACGGCGCGGATGGCGTGAGGCGCGACCGCACTCACGTTGGCCCGACGCAGCGATTGACGACCCATTTGCAGTTGACGGGTCGTGCGATAGTGGTGATAACGAGCGTGGTCCAGCTGACGGCGGCAGTCATGTCGCCGCACAGGATGGACGCGCAGAGCACCAGACGCTCGACACCTAAGCGCCCCACCGCCGCGACCACAGCACGCGCGACGGCTTCACCAAGCGCTCCTGCCGACAGCGACGCGATTGAACACGCGTGGATCGCGAGCGAAGAACGCGCAACGGAGTCGGCGCTGCTTGCCGATCGTGCGCGATACCTCAAGCAGGCCAGTTGGGCGGACCTTGGCGACCGATGCAATCCCGGCGCGCTCCGCGTGTTCTCCAAAGCGGTGTCGTCCGCTGAGCAGGATTCGGTGCAGCAACTGGTGGAGCGCATGGAGACGCGCATCATCGCTCGTGGCGTCGGAGCTCCGCTCGATACGCCGGAGGCCGGTGCGTTGCTGCGCGTGATCGTGGGGTGGGAAGCCGGCATCGATCGGCCGCGATGGGACGCCAACGACAAGGTGCTCAGGCAGGCCGTCGCGGCCGGCCTGACCGGTGAGGTGCCGGATCCGCGGAGCAAAAAGTGTTTGCCGTCGCCGCTGGGCAGCGATACGGTGACGTTTGTCGTCCCCGGGTTTGCGACGATGGCGTTTCCGAAGGCCGCGAAGCCGCGCGTGAAAGCGTATTTCGGGCGCGATGGCCAGCAGCACGCGCGCGACGAATTCTATGTACAGCGCGGGCAGGCCAATCCCACGGCGGAGCTGTCGTACGTCGTCGTTGCGCCCATGGTCGTGTGGCACGACTGGGCCGTGGTCGCCGTGAATCGTCCTCGCGAGCCTGGTGGGGTGGTACTCGGCGAGCCTGGCAACGGTGGCGCGACGTATTTGCTCCGCCGAGTGAGCGGTGAATGGCGTTTGCTGTCGATCATTCGGAGCTGGGGCGGCTGAGAGTCTCTGGTCGCCGTTTCTAAGTTGTTGTTTTTCAATGAGTTATGAGCCGACAGCAGCGTTGATTTTACGGTGCGGGTCGGCTACCTTTCACGGGTTATCGCCCCGTCGTAGCCGGACCTCCTCCCACGCCGTCCCATGACTGCACCGAACGCCCGCGAACGTATCCTGCCGCGCCTCATCGACGAGGAGATCAAGGAATCGTTCATCAACTATTCCATGAGCGTCATCGTATCGCGGGCCCTGCCCGATGTACGCGATGGACTCAAGCCCGTGCATCGGCGCGTGCTGTACGCGATGAACGAGTTGGGGTTGGTGCCAGGGCGCGCGTACAAGAAGTGCGCGACGGTGGTTGGTGATGTGCTCGGCAAGTATCACCCGCACGGCGACAGCAGCGTGTACGACGCACTGGTGCGTATGGTGCAGACGTTCTCGCTGCGATATCCGCTCATCGACGGCCAGGGTAACTTCGGCTCGATGGACGGCGACTCGGCGGCTGCCTATCGCTACACCGAATCGCGATTGATGCGCATCGCGATGGAGATGTTGTCCGACATCGACAAGAATACTGTCGACTTCGCGCCGAACTACGACGATCGACTCGAAGAGCCGCGCGTGTTGCCGTCGGCGATTCCGAACTTGTTGGTGAACGGGTCGACCGGTATCGCGGTTGGCATGGCGACGAACATTCCGCCGCACAACCTGCGTGAGATTTCGGCGGCGGTGATCGCGCTGATCGACAACCCCGACCTCGAGCCCGCCGCACTGCGTGGCATGGTCAAGGGTCCGGACTTCCCGACGGGCGGCTATGTCTACGGCCGCGCGGGCATCTCCGATTATCAGGACACCGGTCGCGGTCGCATCGTCATGCGCGCGCGCGCGGTCATCGAAGAAAAAGAATCGAGCGGCAAGTCACAGATCGTCGTGACCGAAGTGCCATACCAGGTCAACAAGGCGAAGCTGGTGATCGACATCGCCGAAATGGTGCGCGATCAGAAGCTGACCGGCATCAGCGCGCTGCGCGATGAATCCGATCGTGACGGTATTCGCATCGTCGTCGAGCTCAAGCGCGATGCGATTCCGCGCGTGGTGCTCAACCAGCTGTACAAGCACACCACGATGCAGTCGACGTTCGGCGTGATCATGCTGGCGCTGGTGCCCGACCCGAAGACGCGGCAGCTCGTGCCCAAGGTGCTGACGCTCAAGGAATGCCTGCTGCATTTCATCGGGCATCGCCATGAAGTGATTGTGCGCCGCACGCAGTTCGATCTCGACAAGGCGCTCGAGCGCGAGCACATCCTCGAAGGGCTCAAGATTGCCGTCGACAACATCGACGAAGTGATCGCGCTCATTCGTGCGGCCGACGACACGCCGACGGCCAGCCTGCAATTGCAGACACGGTTTGCGTTATCCGAGCGTCAGGCCGAAGCGATTCTCAACCTGCGTTTGGCCAAGCTGACTGGGCTCGAGCGCGACAAGCTGGAAGAAGAGCTCAAAGAAGTGCGCGTGTTCATCACCGAGATGCGCAGCATTCTCGAGTCGCGTGAGCGTCGCATGGAAATCATGAAGGGCGAGCTGCTCGAACTGACGGAGCGGTACGGCGATGAGCGTCGCACGGAGATCGTCAGCGACGAAGGCGAGTTCTCGATCGAAGACTTGATCGCCGAAGAAGAGATGGTCGTGACTATCTCGCATCAGGGGTACGTGAAGCGTACGGCTGTCTCGCTGTACAATCGGCAGGGACGTGGCGGGCGCGGCAAGCAAGGTGCCGATCTGAAGGAAGGCGACTTCATGGAGCGATTCTATGTCGTCTCCACGCACACGTACATTCTGATTTTCACCGACGACGGACGGTGCTTCTGGATCAAGGTGCACGAGTTGCCGCAGGCCGGACGCGACACGCGCGGTAAGCCGATCGTCAACCTGATCAACGTCACACCGGACACGCGCATTCGGGCGGTCGTGCCGGTGCGTGAATTCTCGGACACGGAGTTCCTCCTCTTCTGCACGAAGAACGGCACCGTCAAGAAGACGGCCTTATCGCAGTACTCGAACCCGCGCGCCAACGGCATCAAGGCGATCAAGATCGAGGACGACGACGAGTTGATGGACGTGCAGGTGACGAGTGGTTCGAACGATGTCGTGCTGGCGACGCGCCATGCGCTGTCCGTGCGCTTCCACGAAAGCGATGTGCGGGAGATGGGCCGCGATACGACGGGCGTGAAGGGCATCGAACTGCGCCCGGGCGATTCCGTCGTCGGCATGGTGGTCATCAAACGCGATTCCACGCTGCTGGTCGTGACGCAGAAGGGGTTGGGCAAGTGTTCGGACATCGAGGAGTACCGCGTACAGAAGCGCGGCGGTAAGGGCATCCTGACGCTCAACCGAACCGATCGCACCGGTGACGTCGTTGCCCTGATGGAAGTCGTGCCCGAAGACGAGTTGATGTTGATGACACGCCAAGGCGTGGCGATCCGCATCAAGGTGAGTGACATCCGCGTGGCCAGTCGCGCGACGCAGGGCGTGAAGCTCGTGGCGCTCGACGACAAGGACATCGTGTCGGCGGTGGCGCGCGTGATTCCCGACGACAAGGAGACCGTGGTCGAGTCGACGGGCACGATACCAATCCTCCCGACCGACGACGAATCACCCGGCGACACAGGCGAACTCGACTTGAACGG
>JBBQDB010000029.1:0-34589 GCA_038319245.1 Gemmatimonadales bacterium | reverse complement strand
TTCGACTTGAGCATCGTGCGCGAAACGCATCGTGGAGGACTACAGCTTGTGCGTGGAGAGGAGGAGACTGGTCTCTGAATTCGAGATGCCCTTGATCGTCCGAATGCCGCGCAGCGCCGCGTCAAAGGCTTCGAGACTATCTGTGCCCAGCTCTGCGACGATATCCCAGCGGCCGTTGGTCGTGTGGAGAGCCCGAACCTCCGGGTAGCCACGCAGAGCGCCGAGGATCGCGTCCGAGCGATCACCTTCGACGCTGATCAGCATCACAGCGCGAACGGGGTGAGCGGCAGCCTCCGGCGCCGTACGGACGGTGAAGCCCAGGAGCACGCGCTGGCTGACCAAGCGGTCGATCCGGTTTTGGACGGTCGCCCGTGAGACGGAGAGTCGTTTGGCGAGGGTGGCGACGGACGTTCGGGCATCGTCGCGGAGAAGTGAGACGAGCTTATGATCGAGAGTGTCCATTGTGCGACGGGGACGTAATGTGGGTTCCGAGCAGTGTACAAATTGTACATAGTTAGTATCAGAATGCTCAATCAGTGTAGAAATATGCACAGTATATTGGCTTGTTGCTAACATCTAAAATTTGCAGCTTTGGGCATGAATTCCATCCTCTTCGATGTCCCAATGGCTGCTGACTCCCCCGCTGCGACGTCAAAGCCCGCGCGACCCGCGATGCACGCCACGGCCGCCGCTCGACGTCCGAACGGCGGATCACTATCGGTCGCGGTCCAGCTGATTGGCGTACCGATGGACCTCGGTGCGAGTCGCCGGGGGGTGGACATGGGCCCGTCTGCCATGCGACTCGCCAACTTGGGCGACCTGTTGCGAGGGCTCGGATTGACGGTCGACGATGTCGGCAACGTGGTCGTTCCCGATCGGGCGTCCGTGGGCGCCGACCCTGATGCGACGCTTGCCGCGATCGCGGCGGTCTGCAAAGAAATCGCGTCGCTCACCGCACAGGCCGTGCGGCAGGGTGTCCGACCGCTGGTGCTCGGCGGTGACCATTCGTTGGCCGCCGGCTCGGTGGCGGGGGTCGCGACGGCGCTGCACGAGCGCGACGAGCGGCTGGGCCTGATCTGGCTCGATGCGCACGCGGACCTGAACACCCCCTCCACGTCGCTGAGCGGCAACGTGCACGGTATGCCCGTCGCGCATCTCCTTGGGCTCGGCGATTCGCGGCTGTCACGGTTGTCGACGCAGTTTCCGGCGATCCGACCGGAGCACCTGGTCTACGTTGGATTGCGCGATCTTGATGCGGCCGAAAAAGCGCTGATCGTAGAACTCGGGATTCACGCGTTCACGATGCGCGACATCGACGAGCGTGGCCTGCGTGCGGTGATGGACGACGCGGTGAGCATCGCAACGTGCGGCACGGGCGGTGTGCATCTGTCCTGCGACGCCGATTGGATTGATCCCGGTGAAGCGCCTGGCGTGGGAACGCCAGTACGCGGCGGAGCGACTTTGCGCGAGGCGCATTTGGCGATGGAAATCATCCACGATTCGGGTGCGTTGATCGCCATGGATTTGGTCGAGATCAATCCTATTCTCGATCGGCAAAATCACACCGCGGAGTTGGCCGCAGATTTGATTGCCAGCGCTTTCGGTCGTCGCATTCTATGACGACCTTCACGGAGCGTGCGATGATCACCACGCAAGCAGACGCCGCGTTGCAAGCCGACGCTGTGTTGCAAGCCGACGCTGTGTTGCAAGCAAGAGCTGTGCTGCAAGCAGATGCCGCCACGCAAGCAAGTGCTGCCACGCACGCCGGCGTTCACTCGCGAGCGAGTTCGGAGGTGCAGATGCCAGCCACGGCGTTGAGTGATGCGACCACCGACGCGATTTCGCTCGAAGACGCGTGGGGCGCGAACAACTATCATCCGCTCGATCTCGTCGTCGCACACGCACAAGGCGCTTGGGTCACGGATGTGGACGGTCGCCGGTATCTTGACTGCCTCAGTGCGTATTCCGCTGTGAATCAGGGGCACTGTCACCCGCGGATTCTGGCGACCTTGCTTGAACAAGCATCGCGCGTAACGCTCACCTCGCGTGCCTTCCGCAATGAGCAGCTTGGCGCGTTTTGCCATGAACTCGCGACGCTGTGCGACATGGAGATGGTGCTCCCGATGAACACCGGCGCCGAGGCAGTCGAGACGGCCATTAAGGCCGCGCGTCGCTGGGGATATCGTCGCAAAGGTATTCCTGACGGACAGGCCACGATCATCGCGTTCGAGAACAATTTCCACGGACGCACGACTACGATCGTCGGTTTCTCGTCGGAGCCGGCGTATCGCGCCGACTTCGGTCCGTTCGCCCCAGGGTTCATCTTAGTGCCGTTCGGTGACATCGACGCCGTGCGCGCCGCAATGTCTGCGCACACGTGCGCCGTGTTGTTCGAGCCCATTCAATGCGAAGCCGGTGTATTGATTCC
Organism: Gemmatimonadales bacterium; assembly: GCA_038319245.1. Lineage (GTDB taxonomy): Bacteria > Gemmatimonadota > Gemmatimonadetes > Gemmatimonadales > Gemmatimonadaceae > Gemmatimonas. Next base: position 32,161 of record JBBQDB010000029.1, on the reverse strand, counting down.
GCCCACGGGTTTTATTCGTGCGCTAGCCGCGTTGTGCGCGGAAAGGCACGTGTTGCTGATTGCCGATGAAATTCAGACGGGACTTGGTCGCACCGGGCGCATGTTTGCGTGCGACCATGAGGGTGTGAAGCCCGACATGTACGTGCTTGGGAAGGCGCTGTCGGGTGGGTGCTATCCCGTGTCTGCCGTCGTATCGCGTCGGGATGTACTGGAGGTGTTCGGCCCTGGTTCGCACGGCAGCACTTTCGGTGGCAACCCGCTCGGCTGCGCCATCGCACGAACGGCGATGCAAGTCGTACAGGACGAAGCGCTGGTGCAGCGATCGGCCACACTCGGCGCGTGGATGCTCGATCAGCTAGAAACGCTTCGGCATCCTGCGATTCGCTCGGTGCGAGGTCGTGGTTTGATGCTCGCGATCGAGTTGTTCGAATCAGCGCGACCGTTTTGCGAAGCGCTCAAGCTACGTGGCGTGTTGTGCAAGGAGACGCACGACACCGTCATTCGGTTGTCGCCTCCGCTGGTGGTGTCGCGCGACGATCTCGCGTGGGTGATGGAGCAGCTCCGAGTGGTGTTCTCAAACTGACCGTTCGCTGTGGGCCGCTGGGGCCGAGCGTAGGTGATGTACTCCGCGACGAGAGGACTTCCGTCGGCGGCTCGCTTGAGCAGCGACCGTGCGCGACATGTCACTTTCCAAAATTGCGCTGCGGAGCAAGGTGTCCCTTCACCTGTCCGACGGTCTGCATACGAACGGATAGTGAACGGGGACCGTCGCCGAGCATTCCGATCGAAAGCAATGTGGACGGTGATCTGCACAGATCAGACAGTATTTCACCGTTCGACGGGCGTGCGCAAACCGCCCACCGCCTAGCCTCGGCAAGCATCAGGTCCAATAGCTCAACTCGCTAGACCGCAACCCAAAAAACGTCGTTTGGGGGACGAGTCCCAGCTGTACAATCGCGATTAGCCGACAACTGTGTCCTGTATCGCAGTGGCCATGCCGCGCTGCGCTCGAACGGTACGGAACTTGAACTACCTGCGTTTGAGCGGACCCGATGGCGCCGAAATCGACGCGCCGATGCAGTGGTCCGCATTTCAACTGGAGACCTGCCATGCTGATGACCCTCGCGATCGTTCTCATTGTTCTGTGGCTGCTGGGGATGGTGACTGCCTATACGATGGGTGGACTCATCCATGTGCTCCTTGTGGTGGCCATCATTGTGATTCTCGTCCGTGTGATTCAGGGTAGAAATCCGATCTGACCCTGCGCAGCGAGCGCGCCGAGCGCAGCCACAACGTTGCATCGGCGCGAATTGCTGTGAGGCTGAGGGCGACGGTCCTGTCGACGTTCGCTCACGGCATCAATTTCCTGAGGTACAGCGCATGAGTACGCGGCCGCGTGTTCGCACGCGCACATGATGGCCACGCGGGCGAGGCGTGTACGCGCGGAGGCATCCGCGGAGTTGCTGGTAGGACCGATTCGAGGCGAACTCCTCGGCACTGACCACTTGGCGGCGCGTGCGCGCGCTGTGGCGCGTGGGCAGCGGCTGGTTGTTGGGCGACGTCCGTTGCGTCAAGCGCGTCTGCTCGCGCGATTGGCTGATACGAAACGCATTCTTTCGGATGCGTTCGTTCGTCTGGCTGCCGCAACGGCAATTGACGTAGATGCCGGGCCCGCCGCCGAATGGCTGCTCGACAACTATTACGTCGTGCAAGAACATCTGCAGGAGGTGCGCGCGAGCTTGCCCGGAAGCTTCTATCGCGAGCTGCCGGAGTTGAGTGCTGGTCCGTTAACGGGCTACCCGCGTGTGTACGAAATGGCGATTTCTCTCATTTCGCACACGGAAGCACGGGTCGATTTGGAAAATGTCAATTTGTACGTCGAGTCGTTTCAAAGTGTGACACCGCTCTCGATCGGTGAGCTGTGGGCCATGCCGGCCATGCTGCGTCTCGGGTTGATCGAGAGTGTGCGTCGCATGACGTTGCGCACGATGCAGCGGCTCGACGAACTCGCGGTAGCCGATGGATGGGCCGCGCGTATTGTCGCGGCCAGCGCACGAGGTGGCAGCGAACTGCGTGCGGCGCTCCGCGAGTTCTCCGAAGAAGACCACTCGCTCTCGCCGCATTTCGTCTCGCGCTTTCTTCAGTCGCTGCGCCACTCCGAAGGCGCCTCGCCGGCGTTGGCGTGGATCGAGCATTGGTTACGCGATGCGGGCGTGAGTCCGGAGCATGCGGCCGCGCAGTCGACGCAGCGGCTCGCGCTGACGCAGATCATGATGGCGAACAGTATTACGAGTCTGCGCGGCGTCGGTCGCTACGATTGGCATGAGTTTGTCGAGTCGCAGAGCGCGATGGACGCGGTGTTGCGCACCGACCCGTCGGGCTTCTACTCCAAAATGACGTTCGTGACGCGCGACTTGTATCGCCACGTCGTAGAGAAGATCGCCAAACAAACGGGACATCGAGACGCAGTGGTCGCACAGTGGGCGATCGATCTGTCGCGCGCCTATACACCCGATGCGGCGCGAGATGTAACGCCATACTGCGCTCATGTCGGCTACTACCTTATCGATGGCGGACTACCAGCGCTCGAGCGGATGGCCGGGTATCGACCGACGGTATCGGAGCGTGTCACCCGTACGGTTCGGACGCGCCCGAACCGCGTCTTCATTGGCGCGTTGGTACTGTGCACATTGCTGGCGGTGCTTGCTGTCGTGGAGTTGCTTGAGGCACCGGCACGATCGTCGCTGGGGTTGGTACTGCTGTTCACGATTGGTCCGGCGCTCGATATCGCGTTGAGCGCAGTCAATCAGCTCGTGACGAGCCTGCTGCCGCCGTCGGTACTGCCGCGCATCGATCTGCACGAGCATGGCGTGCCCGTCGAATACAAAACCGCCGTTGTCATGCCGACGCTCTTCGGCAGCGTGGACGACGTGCATCGGGCGTTGGATAATCTTGAAGTGCAATTCCTCGCGAACCGCGAAGCGCATCTACACTTTGCGGTGTTGAGCGACTTTACCGACGCGGCCACCGCAACGACACCGGACGACGACGCCATCGTCAACGCCGCCATTGACGGCATTCGTACGTTAAACGAACGCTACGCGACGGGCGAGCGCGATGAATTCCATCTCTTGCACCGTCCGCGTCGCTGGAACGACCGCCAAGGTGTGTGGATGGGATGGGAACGAAAGCGAGGCAAGCTCGCCGAGTTCAATCTGCTGCTCCGCGGCGGGGCGAGTGATGCGTTCACGGTGCAGGTCGGCGATGTCACGCTGCTGCGCGATGTGCGCTATGTCATCACGCTCGATGCGGATACGGTATTGCCACCGGACGCAGCTCCGTCGCTGGTTGGTGCGCTGGCGCATCCGCTCAATCGTGCGGTGTACGATCCAGCCCGCGGCATGATTGTGCGTGGCTACGGCATCCTACAGCCTCGCGTCGGCATCTCGTTGCCAAGTGCGCACGGATCTCGCTTCGCAGCGATCGCGTCCGGTTATCCCGGTGTCGATCCCTATTCAACCGCCGTCTCCGATGTGTATCAGGACTTGTATGGCGAGGGGAGCTTCACGGGCAAAGGGATCTACGATGTCGACGCCTTTCAGTTGGCGACACACGGACGCTTCCCCGAAAATTCACTGCTGTCGCACGATCTGATCGAAGGTAACTATGCGCGCGCCGGGCTCGCGACGGATGTCATCGTGTATGACGACTATCCGTCGAGCTACGTGGCGGCGACCAAACGCGCGCATCGTTGGATTCGCGGCGATTGGCAATTGCTCCCGTGGCTTCGGCGCACGGTGCCGGGTCCGAACGGCCCTGAGCGCAATCGCTTGTCGATGCTGTCGCAGTGGAAGATTCTCGATAACCTGCGTCGCAGCACCGTTGAACTGTGCCTGGTCCTGCTCTTTGTTGGCGGATGGACGGTGCTCCCCGGTTCAGCAATCCGCTGGACGCTGCTTGGCTTTGGTGCACTCGTCGCACCGTGGGCGACGGCGCTGATCGTTGCGGTACTCCGTCCGCCGTTCGACAACTCCTGGCGTGCGTACTACACGGCCGTCGCACAGGATGCGGCGCAAGGTGCCGGACAAGTCGTCATCACGCTGGTGTTTTTAGCCCATCGCGCGGTGGTATCGGTCGACGCGATTGTTCGCACGCTGTATCGCCTGACGATTTCGCATCGCCAGCTGCTCGAGTGGCATTCGGCGTCACTCGTCGAGCGTTCACTGGTCGGTTTACGCGGACAGAGCTGGCGCGCCATGCGCGGCACCGAGTTCGGCGTGGCGCTGAGCGCGATCGCTATTTCGCTGCTCGCAGTACGCATGCAGCTGCAGCGTGGGCTGCCGCTCCGGGATTTGGTCGGCGATGCGGTGGCGATGTGGACTGTAGTCCTGTTCTGGCTGAGCGCGCCGCGCGTCGCGGATCGGCTCAACCTCGCTACGGTCCCGGCGCGCCGGCGGTTGAGCGCGAATCTGCGAGCGACGGCGCAACTGTATGCGGCCGCGCACTGGCAGTTCTTCGAATCGTTCGTGACCGCGGAGACGCACTGGCTGGCGCCTGACAATTTTCAGGATTCGCCGTTGCCCGTCGTCGCGATGCGGACGTCGCCGACGAATATCGGGCTGCAACTGCTGGCCACGGTCAGCGCGTGCGACCTCGGGCTCATCACGGTCGAGGCGATGACGACGCAACTCGAGCGAACGCTCAATACCATGCAGTCGCTCGATCGATATCGCGGGCACTTCTACAACTGGTATGACTTGCATACGCCGCGCGTCCTGGAGCCGCGTTACATCAGCACGGTTGACAGTGGCAATATCGCCGGCCATCTGATCGCGCTGCGCCAGGCGAGCATTCAGTACGCGGACGCGAACCCTGTTGTGGCCGACCGTCTGCGCGCGGTCGCCGAACAAGCGTATGCACTCGTTATCGATATGGATTTCACGTTTCTCTACGATGATGCGCGAAAGCTCTTTACGATCGGCTATCACACCGACTCGTTGACGCGTGACGATTCGTTCTACGACCTGCTCGCCTCCGAAGCTCGGCTCGCCAGCTTCGTCGCGATTGCCAAGAACGATGTACCCGTCGAGCACTGGTTTCGCTTGTCTCGCGCGCTCAATCGGAACGCCGGCGCGACCGCGTTGGTGTCGTGGAGCGGCAGTATGTTTGAGTATCTCATGCCGGTCCTCGTGATGCGGTCGCTGCCGTTCACTTTGCTCGCGCAGACGTATCACGGCGCTGTAGCCCGCCATCGCGCGTACGGGCGTATCCGTCACATGCCATGGGGTGTCAGCGAGAGCGCGTATAACGTGCGCGATCGCCAGCAGACCTATCAGTATCGCGCGTTCGGTGTCCCTGATCTCGCGCTGAAACGTGGGCTTGGTCGTGAGCTGGTGGTGGCGCCGTACGCGAGCGCGCTCGCGGCCATGGTCGACCCGCCGCTTGCGTTGAGCAACATGCGCGCGCTCGAAGCGATGGGCGCGTTGACGGACAACGGCTTTTGCGATGCCGTGGACTACACACGCCCCGCGCCGGGAGAGCGTTTTTCCTTGGTGCGCGCCTTCATGGCGCATCACATCGGTATGACCGTCGTGTCGCTGACGAACGTCCTGCACGAGGACGTCTGGCAGGACCGCTTTCACGCTGATTCCCTGGTCAAGTCGGCGGAGTTGCTGCTGTACGAGCGTGTGCCGCGGCGTTTCATCATGCAACAGGTGCCTGGCGTGCGGCACGGCGACGCGAGCCTTTCCGCAACACGCGTGGTGCCGGTCGTGCGCGAGGTGGATCCGATCGATGCGCTCAATATCGACCCAAGCGCGAGCCGCTCACTGCAAGTGGCGCTGCTCGGCACCGCGCCGTATTCCGTGATGCTGACCCACACCGGAACCGGCTACAGTCGCTATGACGGGCTCGCGGTGACGCGTTGGCGTGCCGACGCCACGAGCGACGACACGGGACAGTTTATTTATCTCAAAGACGTCGGCTCAGGTGACGTTTGGTCTGCGGCGGTGCAGCCGATCCCGCGGCGCGCTGAATGGATGCGAGTCCGACTCGCGTCGGAACGGGTCACGATGCAGCGGGTCGATGGCGACATTGAAACGAAGACCGAGATCACGGTCGTGTCGGCCGACGCCGCCGAAGTACGTCGGGTCACGCTCACGAACAACGGCCGAGAGGCGCGGGTCATTGAGCTGACCAGCTACGGTGAAGTGGTGCTCGCGCCTCCCGATGCGGATCGCGCACATCCCGCATTCTCCAATCTGTTTGTCGAAACGGAGTGGCATGCGTGGTGCAGCGCAATTACAGCGACGCGTCGTGCGCGTTCCGTTGGCGACCCAGCCCTCTGGTGCGTTCATGTGGTCGACGCTGGTCGTGACCGTGTGGGCGATGACTCGTGCGAAACCGATCGTGCCGGATTCATCGGTCGTGGACGTTCGGTGCGAAATCCGTTAGTGCTGCAACGCGATGGGAAGTTGTCCGGCACCACCGGAGCCGTGCTCGATCCGATTATTGCAATTCGCACGCGCGTACGGGTGGCGCCTGGTCAGGCGGTGAGTGTGGCGTTTACGACGTTGGTGGCCACCAGCCGCGAGAGCGCATTCGAACTCGCGGGCCGCTACCGTGATTCGCACGCGGCCCAACGCGCCCTCGACTTCGCATGGACATCGACGCAACTCGAGCTCAGCGAGCTGGCGATCTCACCGGCCAACGCGGCCGTCTTTCAGGACATCGCCGCGCAGGTCCTGTTTGGGCGTGGTACGCTCGCGCCTCCAGCCGACGAGTTACGACGCAACAGGGGATCGCAGTCGCGTCTGTGGGCATATGGGTTGTCTGGCGATTTACCGATCGTGCTCGCGCTGATTGACTCCGTCGATGGATTGGCAACGCTTCGCGAACTCTTCGCGGCACATCGCTATTGGCGCCGTCGCGGGTTACGTGTTGATCTCGTGGTCCTTAATGCGCATTCGTACGACTACTTGCAGGAGCTGCGCGACGGAATCTCCGAAGCGATGGTGACGAGCGATGACGCCACGTTGGTCGATCAGCCCGGAGGCGTGTTCGTCCGGCGGCGCGACATGTTTCTCGTTGATGACTATCTGATGCTGTCCGCGACCGCACGAGCGCAGGTCGTGTGCGACGGGCGAACGCTTGCCCGTGTGCTGCTTGGCGCGACGGAAGATTCAGCAGCTCGGCGAACAGACTCGGCGTACGAGAGTGCAACCAACGGCGTATCGGCGCGCGGTGCGGAGAAGTTGCCGGCAATACTGACGGTGCCAGCTCCGACGGAGCGTGCGAGTGCGCTCGCGGCGATCGTGTCCGCGTTGCGTCCGCTTGTTTCGCCACTGCTGCCGCGCCTATTGCGCGGTCGTGGAGTCAGCGAGACGCTGGCGCATCTCGATCAACTCCCGCTGACGTTTACGAACGGCATCGGCGGCTTCGATTCGAAGAACGACTATTGCATGGTCGTCGACGATGAGCATCTACCACCTGCGCCGTGGTCGAATGTGATTGCCAATGCCGCCGGCGGATTTCTGGTCACGGAACGAGGCAGTGGCTGCACGTGGGCGGAGAATGCGTACTTCTTTCGACTGACGCCGTGGCACAACGATCCGCTCGCCGATCCGATCTGCGATGCCATCTTTCTCCGAGACGACGAGAGTGGCGATGTGTGGAGCGCGACGCCGGCGCCAATCGACGACGGAACCGCGTATCATGTCCGACACGGTGCTGGGAGTAGTACGTTCGTTCACGAGCATGATGGGCTGAAGGTTTCGTTGCTGCTCGGTCTTGCCCCGACTGATGCGGTCAAGCTGTCGGTGCTCACGCTCGTCAATGACTCGGATCGCGTTCGTCGGCTGACCATTACCGCGTACGCCGAATGGACGCTTGGCGCACGCCGGGAAGACACCCAGCATCAAGTGAAGACGCGGTTCGTGCCCGAGCACTCCGCGATGTTTGCCAGCAATCACTTTGACGAGCACTTCACCGAGTGGATTGCGTTCCTCGCGACATCGGAGCCCGTAACAACCTTTTCCGCTGATCGCGCCACGTTCGTTGGTGGTGGTGGCGCGATGTCGCAGCCTGCAGCGCTCGCGCACGACGCGCTGGATGGTCGCGTTGGAGTTGGCCTCGATCCATGCGCGGCCCTCCAGTGGCAGATTCAGCTCGCGCCCGGCGAAACGCGTGAGATGAGCGTCTTGCTCGGTGCCGCGCGCACCGAGGCGCTCGCGACGAGTCTGCTGGAGACGCTGCGCCCACGGCCAGCCGCGCGAAAGGCGGTGACGCAAACCGTCGCTGCGTGGGACAATCGTCTTGGCGTGGTGACCGTCAAGACACCGGACGCGGCATTCGACGCGATGCTGAACAAATGGTCGCTGTATCAAGCGCTGTCATGTCGGATGTGGGCGCGCATGGGTTTCTATCAATCAGGCGGCGCGTTTGGGTTTCGAGATCAGCTGCAGGATGTGATGGCGTTCGTCTATGCCGAGCCTGCGTTGGCTCGCGCACACCTGCTGCTCGCGTCGGCGCGACAGTTCGTCGAGGGTGATGTGCAGCATTGGTGGCATGCGCATACCGGACGTGGAGTGCGGACGCGATTCTCCGACGATCTCGTCTGGCTGCCGTATGTCGTCGATCACTATGTCCGTGTGACCGGTGACACCTCGGTCCTCGAAGAGTACGTGCCGTTTCTCTCCATGCGCACGCTCGAGCCGACAGAGCATGAGCTCTACGATTTGCCGACGGTATCGGACGAGCACGCGAGCGTCTACGAGCACTGTTTACGTGCACTACGGCGAGCGTGTACCACAGGCGTGCACGGGTTGCCGCTGATCGGGACTGGTGACTGGAACGACGGCATGAGTCTGGTCGGCGCCGAAGGCAAAGGTGAAAGCGTGTGGCTCGCGTGGTTTCTCATCACCACGCTCCGCGCGTTCGCCACGCATGCGGATTCGCGCCACGACGCGCAAGTGGCTATCGACCTGCGCGTCCAGGCGGATCGCTACGTTGAAGCGGTCGAAGCGAATGGGTGGGATGGACAGTGGTATCGTCGCGCGTACTACGATGACGGCACGCCCATCGGATCGTCGACAAGCGATGAATGTACGATCGACTCGATCGCGCAAAGCTGGAGTGTGATGTCGGGTGCGGCGAAACCGACACGGAGTGCGCTGGCGATGTCGGCACTGAATACGCGACTGGTACGCGATGACCTGCGCCTCATCATGCTGCTCACGCCACCCTTCGACAAAGGGCTGCACAATCCCGGCTACATCAAAGGCTATGTCCCGGGCGTTCGTGAGAACGGCGCGCAGTACACACACGCGGCACTCTGGACAGTCATTGCAACAGCCATGCAGGGATTCGGGGATCGCGCATTCACGCTGTTTCAAATGCTGAATCCGCTAACGCATACATCGACCCCTGAGGATGTTGCGCGATACAAGGTCGAGCCATACGTGGTTGCTGCCGATGTGTACACGGCGGCCTCGCACGATGGACGTGGCGGCTGGACCTGGTATACCGGCTCGGCAAGCTGGATGTATCGTGCGGGTCTTGAACACTTGCTCGGCGTGACGAAAGTCGGTGCGACGTTGCGCATTGTCCCGTGCGTGCCGCGTGGATGGCCCGAGTACGAAGTGACGTATCGGTTTGGGGCCGCGACGTATCACATTCGTGTGCTACGGCCTGACGGCGTGCAACGCACGGGAGCGCGCATCACAGTCGATGGCGCAGTGTTGCCAGATCCGATCATTCCACTCGTCGACGATGGACGCGAGCACGTGATACTTGTCGAGCCACTCGGCGCCTGACGTGATCTGGATGCCACACAGCGCGCGAATTAGCGACACGGGTGCGACTGCCGATGCGACTGCGTTTACTACTGCAATTACCGCCGAGGTTTCTAGCGCGAAAGTGCAGCCGCCGCGTCCGCATCCAACATCCACCGCACGTTACCCGCGATTGGCTGGATGACCTGTGCCGGAAGCAGCGCCGGGGTGATTGCGCCGCTCAACACGCGACGTACCGTGTCCGCCTTGTCCTCGCCCGTCACCAGGAACAGCAGGTCGGACGCCGCATTCAGCAGCGGTGGAGTCAGGGTGAGCCGCCACATTTGCACTGATGTGCCGTACTCCGCGGTCACCCAACGCGTCTGCTCTGCTACTGACGCACCGTTTGGGAACAGTGATGCGGTATGTCCATCCACACCGAGTCCAAGCAACACCAGATCGAAGCGCTGATCGGCGGCAATGCGAGGCGCGCCGTCCGCTGTCGCGAAGAGCGTGCGGAGCGCTGCTTCGTACTCATTGGCGGCGGCATCCGGCTCGAACTCGCCGCGCATGCGCAGCACGTTCGACGTAGGAATAGCGATGTGGTCGAGCAGCGTTTCGCACGCCATGCGATAGTTGCTCTGCGCGTCCGTCGGCGGTACACATCGTTCATCGCCCCAACACACGAACACACGCGACCAATCGATCTGATCGATGTACGGTGAAGTCGCGAGTCTGGTAAAAAGACCACGCGGGGTCGACCCGCCGGAGAGCGCAATAACGAACCGCCCTGTCGCTTGCTGCGCCCGCGTTGCACACTCGACGACGAACGCGGCGGCCGCGTCGATGAGTAGCTCCGCAGATGAGAAGACGTCGACTTCCTCACTCACTGCGCGACCACCGGATTATGCCAACCGCCAACATCTGCCGCGAGTCGACCGGCCTCCTGTGGTCCCCACTGCCCATGCTCGTACGAAAAGGCCGGTGTCACATCGCCAAGGATCGAACTCACGATCCGCCACGCGGCTTCGACGAAATCTTGCCGCGCGAAGAGCATCGCATCACCCTCCATCGCGTCGCCGAGCAACCGCTCGTACGGATCCATCTCGTTCGTGTCCGGGTGATGCATCACCGTAAACTCTGCGGGATCGGAGTCGAGCGATTCGCCGGGACGTTTGACCCGCGCACCGATGCTGATCGCGACATCTGGACCGAGTCGGAATCGAATGGTATTTGGGTCGCCAGCTGGCAGCGCTTGATGCGACGGTCGCTTGAGCGTGACGAGCACTTCCGTTGCCGTCACCGGCAGGTACTTGCCCGCGCGAATCAGAAATGGTACACCACGCCAACGTGGCGAGTCGATATGCAGTCGCACGGCGGCGAAGGTTTCCACGGTTGAATCCGCAGGAACGTCCTTTTCGTCACGATACTGGCGGCACTGACCCCGAACGATGTCGGTCGGAGCGAGCGGGCGTACGGATGCGAAGAGCCGAGCCTGTTCGTCGCTCAGATCACCTGCGCCACCGGCGCCTGGCGCCTCCATCGTCAGAAAGCCCAAGACTTCGAGCAGATGATTCTGAATGACGTCACGAATTGCGCCGGCCTCCTCGTAAAAGCGCCCACGACCAGCCACGCCAAAGCTTTCGGCCATCGTGATTTGCACGCTCTCGACAAATTCGTTGTTCCACATCGGCTCCATGAACGTATTCGCGAATCGGAACACGATCAGGTTCTGTACGGCTTCCTTGCCAAGGAAGTGATCGATGCGAAAGATGTTGTTTTCGGCGAAGACGTTGTGCAGCGTCGCATTCAACTTTTGCGCGGACGCGAGATCGCGACCGAACGGCTTCTCGACGACGATACGTGCATCGATCGCGCAGCCAGACATGCCAAGTCCGGTTGCCACCGTCGCGAACATGTCCGGCGGAATGGCGAGATAGTGAAGCGGTCGCTTGGCGTCGCCGAGTGCCGTACGCAAATCGATATAGGTTTGCGGGTTGCTGTAGTCGCCTTCGACGTACACGAGTTGCGCCAGTAAATGCGCGAGGGCCGTCGGATCGGCGTTGCCGCGCTGTTCGAGTTCGTGCTGGACGCGCTCACGCAGCAGCTCAATCGTCCAACCAGATCGTGCGATGACGATGACCGGCACATTGAGTCGGCCCTTTCGTGCCAGCGCAAGCAGGGCAGGGTAGATCTTCTTTCGCGCGAGATCGCCCGTACCGCCAAAGAACACCATCGCGTCTGATTGTTCGTCGCTCATGCAGGCCTCTGCGGTTCGAGATGTCCACCAAAGCCAAAACGCATCGCCGACAAGACGCGATTCTGGAATTCGTCTTCGCCGCGAGATCCGAAGCGCTCGAAGAGCGCGGCGGTCAGTACGTGCGCCGGAACGGCTTCATCGATGGCTGCTTGAATCGTCCAACGCCCTTCACCGGAGTCGGACACGTGACCGCTGAATTGCGCAAGCGCCGGATCACGCACGAGGGCCGCAGCGGTCAGGTCGAGCAGCCATGACGTGACCACACTGCCACGACGCCACACTTCGGCGATATCAGGCAAGTCGAAGTCATACTGGTAGTACTGCGGGTCGCGCAGTGGTGTCGTTTCGGCGTCGGCTGCATGGTCGCGCTTTCCGATGTTGGCATTCTTGAGGATGTTCAGTCCTTCGGCGAACGCGGCCATCATGCCGTACTCAATGCCATTGTGCACCATCTTCACGAAATGTCCCGCGCCGTGTGGCCCGCAGTGCAAGTAGCCGCGCGTGCTGGTGCCAACGTTCGCGTCTCGGCCTGCTGTTGGCGCAACATCCCCGGCGCCGGGTGCAAGTGTCGCGAAGAGTGGATCGAGACGTTGTACCGTCTCGGCTTCGCCACCGATCATCAGACAGTAGCCGCGCTCCAGTCCGAACACGCCGCCGCTCGTCCCGCAGTCGACGTAATGGAGGCCGCGGGCCGTGAGTGCCGTCGCGCGATCGACATCGTCACGATAGTACGAGTTGCCGCCATCGACGACGATGTCGCCAGCCTCGAGATGCGGCAGCAGCGCATCGATCGTCGACTGCACGACGGCCGCCGGCACCATCAGCCAGACGACTCGCGGTGTCGAAAGCGCGGCAGCCAGCGTTTCGAGCGTCAGCGCGGGAGTCGCGCCTTCGCTGGCGAGCGCCTCGACGGCTGTGGCTGACACATCGTACGCGACGCATTCGTGGCCGCCGCGCATGAAGCGTCGAACCATGTTGGCTCCCATGCGTCCGAGACCGATCATCCCCACTTGCATGCAATCTCTCCGGTGCTGGTTCGTCGAGCCGACTACCTTTCGGAATTGTCTCACCGTCCAATCTACAGTCCTATCATGCCACGAGTGATCGTCATTGGCGCCGGCGCCGCAGGCACCATGGCCGCCATCTTTGCCGCCGATGCGGGCGCCGACACCACGCTTCTTGAGCGCACCCGCGACGGTGGTCGAAAGATCCTGATCAGCGGTGGCGGACGTTGCAACGTCCTGCCGCTGCGCGTGGACGAGTCCCGCTTTGTCACGGACTCTTCGCCGAACACGCTGCGCAAGATCATTCGGTCGTGGCCGCTCGCCGAGCAACGCCGCTACTTCGAGCAGGATTTGGGAATTCCGCTCGCCGAAGAGGTCGACGACTTGAAAGTCTTCCCCGCGTCGCACAAGGCGCGTGATGTGCGCGATGGTTTGTTGCGGCAAGCACGCGCGAAGGGCGTAACGGTGCGCATGGACACGCACATTATAGGCATCGCACCGACCGCGACCGGATGGCGGGTCGAACGTGATGGTGGGACGCCACTCGACTGCGAGCGGTTGATCATCGCCACCGGCGGTCTCTCTGTTCCGCTCACCGGGAGTGATGGGTTTGGATTGCGCGCGCTCGCGACGCTTGGGCACGAAGTGCATCCGACCTACGCGGCCCTCACGCCAATCACGGCACAGTCGCCGGCGTTCGCGAGTCTGTCCGGCGTATCATTGCGCGTCACGCTCACGGCGAAGTCGGCGGAGCGTACGGCCGAGCATACCGGCGGATTTCTGTTTACGCATCATGGTTACAGTGGCCCGTCGGCGCTCAACGTCTCGCACGTGGTCGTGCGGTCGCGCGCGGAGCATGCGTCGCGCGACGCGTCCGATCGTGCGACGGTGTCGGTGCGATGGACGGCACTGGGCGACGCGGAGTGGGAAGCGGCCCTCAAGCCCCATGGCGCGCGCACGGTGACGGGCGCGTTGCGCAACGAGATGCCCGATCGACTGGCCGCCGTGTTGCTCGAACAGTCGCAGGTGGAAATTCACCGACCATTGTCGGAACTGCGTCGGGATGAGCGCCGTCGCTTGATCGACACATTGGTGCGAGGTGAGCTGCCGTGGTCTGGCGACGAAGGGTACAAAAAGGCCGAAGTGACAGGCGGTGGCGTTGCGCTCAGCGAAATCGATCCACGCACCATGGAAAGCAAACGCCACAAAGGATTATTCCTCTGTGGCGAAGTGCTCGATGCCTTTGGTCCGATCGGCGGCTACAACTTTTTGTGGGCGTGGGCGACCGGCCGCGCGGCAGGAATCGGCGCGGCCGGATAACCACAGAATTCCGCGCTACTTGATTTCGCCGCTGCCCTTGTAGTAGTCGCCGAGCAGGTGTTCGGCGAAGTACTCCATGAGCATGCGCTGGTTGTACGGCGCGGTATCGCGATAACCGTGCGGCTGACCCGGGTAGACGTAGAAATCGAAGCGCTTGTTCGCCTTGATCAGCGCGTTGGCCAAACGAATCGTGTTGCCCGGGTGCACGTTGTTGTCGAGGTCACCGGTGGTTAACGCCAGATTGCCCTTTAGGTTGACCGCCAGCTCTTCGTTGGTCGGCACTTTGATAACGAAGCGAATGCTGTCTTGGTTGAGTGAGTCTTCCACCACTTCGCGCATCCCACCGGCCGCGATCGCCGCGTTCATACCTGCGCCGGGACCGCCTGCGCCACCACGCCGCCCCGCCGCTCCAGCACCACCAACACGCGCGCGGGTATTCGCGCCAGAGTCGGCCTTGGCCATGACCTTCACGCCATGGTTCCACTCCGACCAGTTCTGATTGTAGATGTTGTTGTCGTGGTTGCCCGATTCAGACCAACCCACCTTGAAGAATTCGTTGTACGGCGGCAGCATCATCGCCGCGGCAGTCATGAAGCCGCCACCCGAATGTCCGAAGATGCCGACCTTGTTCAGGTCGATGTAGGCGTGACGCGCTGCGAGTTGCTCGAGGGACGACTTTTTATCGGCGAGCGCATAGTCGCGCATGTTGTAGTAGCCGAAGCGATGATACGCGAGCGACCGAAGCGGGGAGCCACCACGATGGCCGACTTCGACGACCACGAAACCCAGCTGCGCGAGCTGCAGCAACGGCTGCCGCACGCTGAAACCGGTCGTCATCCCTTCCGTTTGCGGACCGGGATACACGTACACGATCACCGGATACTTCTTCGTGCTGTCGAAGTTGACCGGCTTCCACAGATTGCCGAACAGTTCCGTCACGCCATCGGCGGCCTTTACAGAAAACGTTTCCGCGAACTTGAAGCCGAGTTCCTTGAGCTTCGAAAGATCCATCTCTTCGAGCTTGGCGAGCTGTTTACCGGTCACGCCATCGCGAACCACGCTCGTCGGCGCCAAGTCCATGCGCGACGCATTGTCGTACACGTAGCGACCAGTCGGCGAGACGATGCTTGGCGCGCCGTTCTCGCCCAACGTGAGCGCGTGGTGCGCATTGCCTGCGTCGAGCAACGTGAGGCCGCTGCCCGTGCCGTTCACGCGATACAAGTGCGTCTGATAGAGCTGTTCGCCGGGCTCACGACCCTGACCAGATACCCACACGGTCCCGTTGGTCGAGTCGATCTTTGCGATGCTGTTGGCGTTCCACTGGCCCGTCGTCAGCGGGTGCTTCTCGCCGCCGTCAAACCCGTACACGTAGTACATGCCCCAGCCGGTCTTCTGGCTCCACCACAAGAAGTCGCCGCCCTTTTTGAGATAGGCGACGTTTTTCGGTTCGATCGACGCACCTTCGACTGCATCCGTGAGTAAGACTTTGATCGCACCCGTCGCGACGTCTACTTCGATAAAATCGGTCGCGCGCTGCGGACGGTCGCGTCGCACCAGACGCACCTTGTCGCCACTCACTGGCCAGTGCGCATCCATGAGTGTCTGATCCTTCCACTTCGCGACGTTCAGCTGCTTGATCGCTTGCTCGCCACGACGATAGACCCACAGTTCGCTGTGCGTCACGTTCTCTTCGCCGGGCATCGTGTACTTGTAGTGCAACAGCACAGGACGCGGCTGCGCCAACACGTTCACGAGATACAGATCCTTCACCTTGCGTTGGTCGCGGCGCACGTACGAGAAGCTTTTGCCGTCGGGTGACCACGTCACCTGCGGACGAATGCGCATCTCATTGCCGGCATCAACCTGCGTATCGTCGGTCTGATCGTCCTGCTGTCCACCGCCCTGACCAAGCGCGTTGAGCTGACGACGATTCTCGGTCGTGTCGCGTGCGCCAAACGAATAGTCCTCAACGCCATCGCTCGAAATCTTGAGCGTGTCGGTTTTACCTTTCTCGACGAAGTAAAGATTGTGGTTGAGCGCGAAGACGAATGCCGTGCTGTCCGGGTTCCAGGCGCGGAATTCGCGCGCGTTAGCGCCGCCGCCGCCACCACCACCGCCGCCACCACCACGTCCGCCGAGTTCGATCTCTTCATCGGTCGCCGGCGGCGCACCACGGACGACGCGTCCGAGGCGCTTGAGCGTTTCGCTCGCCAACGTCCACTCGTAGCGCACGGTGTCCGCCGTAAAGCGGAAACCCTTGTGGCTCTTGAGGAACGTGACGGTCGTGAACGGCAAGTTGGTCGCGTCGTACGGCTTCTTGCTCAGCGTCGTCAGCTGCTCCGCGAGCTTGCTCGACTCGAACAAGGGTTGCTTGTTACCGCCCGTCGGCGATGGCACGTACAGGTAGAATCGCGAGCCGTTGTGGTCCTTCCAGTTGTACCACAGCGAGTCCGTCTTGCCCAGAAAATGCGGCTGCACGGTTTGGGTGTAGGTGATGCTGCGCAGTGCCGCCGTGGTGAAGCGATTGGCAAGGGCCCAGTTGCCCTTGTTCGCGCGCCCCTCGTCTGGTTGCGGTGCGGATTGCGCGCCGATCGCCACCGCGCTCCCGGACAGCAGGACGGCATTGGCAATGATGACGCCGAGCCGGCGTAGGTGGACCATTGGTGCGTTCTCCTTGGACGTGCGTAGTGAAACCATAAATCGACAACTCCGACAGTGCGTTGGGACGGCGTGACCTACTCCTGCGCTACAGCCCTGTGACTCCTTCATTCCTCCCTCTTTACTCCCGACCGCGAGACTGCGTTGGACTGCGCCGCCGTTCACCGATGACGCTGTGCATATCGCGAGGGCAGACTTCGTGCGCAATGCGCTGTGCGTGTTTCGTCATGCGCCGGGAAACGCAGCGTGCCCGCGAATGGCCGCGAGTTGTACGGCGTGGCGTTGCATGCAAAAGCGAAGGAATTGCAGTCGCTGGCGTGCATCCATCGGACCGGAGAGAAAGTGCGCGGATTCCACAATGGTCTCGAGGCAAGTGCGGTGTTCACACGGGCCAATCCCGGGCACATGGTTCCCGCACAGCTGACGCCGATGCAAGATACCGCCGGTCGGATTCCCCGCCATTCGCGTTCGTCACCGGCTCCTGCGGACGACGCGGACCGCGGTCGCACCGTCCGCCGTCGCGCCATCCGTCGCCACCCTGTCCGTCGCCACTCCGTCCGAGAGCACCATGCGCCGAATGCATTTCCCATCGCTGGTCGTCGTGCTGTCGGCAACGCTCGCGGGCTCGTACTCGGCCCACGCGCAAACTCCGACCGCGCCAATCGCGACTGCGTCAATCGCCGCCGGTGCACAGCCCGCACGACAGACGGAGTCGGACGCGTACACCCGCTACGAATTGCTCGTGCCGGGTTCGGGGAAGTTTCGGATTCTCTACGACGTGACCGCGACCACCGCCGGCGCGCGCTACTACTTCAATCCGATTCGCATGGGCAGCATTGCCAGCGATGAACATGTGAGCGATCGGGCCACCGGTAAGCCGCTCGTCTTCGATGAAGTCGGTGCGGTCATCGCACGCGCTGGCGGAGTGCGAGTGGCCGACAGCACGCAACGCTACATCCGCGTGACGCTCGCACGTCCGGTGCCCGACAACGGTGGCGAAGCGCGCGTGCTGATCGACAAAACGTACGAAGATGCCAAGAGCTACTTCGCGGAGGGTGACGTGATCGTGTTCAATCGCCCGCTCGGCATCAAGCGCAACGCAGTTGTTCTTCCGCGCGGCTACGAACTGATCTCGTGCAACTACCCGTCGCAGGTGTTGCAGGAAGCCGATGGTCGCGTCGCGATCAGCTTCTGGAACGCGACTCCGGCCGAAGCCCCCCTCGTGCTACGCGCGCGCGCGCTCGCAAACGTGTCCTCGGTGTCGGCATCTCCGTCCAGTGTCGCGAATCGTCTCGACGAACGAGCAAAGCAAACGCGAGAGATCGTCTACGCGTTGCAACAGCCCGAGACGCACGCATTCGATTTGTACCACGATTACACCGAAGTCAAAGCCGGCACGACCTCGTACGTAAACATCGTGCGTGCCGGCAGCAGCGTGTCTGCGCCGTCGGCACGAAACCTCGACACAGGCGCGCCGCTCTCGTATGAAGTGTTGGTGGGTCGCGCGATCACTGCGGCGAAGCTTGATGTGCCGGATGTCACGCCGACGACGCAAGCGGTCGTCTTTCGTTTTGCGCCGGTGCCGATTGGTGGGTCAACGCGACTTCGTTTTTCGGAGACGTATACGGACAGTGCGCGTTACCGATTGGTGAATGACGAGTTGGTGTGGGATCGCAGCTTCGGTCGTCCGGCCAACGCCGTGATCTTGCCCGCGGGGTGGCTGCTGACCAACAGCGCGATTCCGGCGACCGTGACACAGCTTGGTGATGGTCGGATTCGCCTCGATTTCATCAATCCGCGGCCGGATGACATCGGTGTCCTGATTACGGCGCGTCGTCGGACCGCGAAGCCGTAGTGGGGAAGACGTCGTTGCGGGGTGCGCTCGCCCCACGCGAGAATTTCGGGGCGGACCGATTAGCTTTCGCCAGACATTCGTACAGCGCCGAGTCCAAGGCTGCTGCATAGCCACATTCACCAGCATGCGCGCAACTTCGCCAAACGCGCGCACTGGCTTACACGTTCCCGGTCCGACACGCCTTATGCCAGCCTCACGCGCCCTCCTTGAAGTGCAGGGTGGTTTCACGACGCTCTACTGCCCCGCCTGTGCCGCACCGGTACTCACGCCCGACGGTCCCATCGAGGACTTCTGCGTCCACGTGGCGTTTTTCATCGATTGGGACGGCGAGATCGCGCTGGCGTCGCCTGAGGGCCTCGTTGGTGCCGAACAGCAGCGCCAGCAGGTCGTCGTCGACCTGATCGAGAGCTCGGACGACTGGGGCATCTTTCTCGATCGCGTGACCGAGGCCATGTCGGGTTCCGTCCTGGTCATGGATCTGATCGAGCCCGAAGCGGACGGCGAGGAAGAGCGCCGCGCGGTCGTGGCCTTCGACTTTATGGCGATCGACGAATAGCACGCTGTTGCCGATTGTCGTTCGGCGTGTTGTTACTGAGATTGCAGGGATGGCGCTTTCCGGGTACGACGCACTCCGCATCAAGTTAGAAGAGATTCCCGACGCAATTCGTGAGCGCGGCGAAGAGCTGGCAAATGGGCTGCAGTTGCGCCAGCCGCAGGTCACGAACTACGCGATCGCGGCCAGCGTGCGCGCCGAGTACTGGTTCAATGTCTCGCTGCGTTGGGAAGACGATCGGCCGCGCGCCGTCCTGTACTGCTCCTGTCCGGTCGGGAAAGACGGTCGCGGCTGTCAGCACGAGTGGGCCTTGGCGCGACATTTTGTGCGGGCAGGGATTCTGCCGCCGACCATCATGCCGATCGAAGACGCGACGACGTTGACCGCGCCGCTCGGTCCGTCGTCGTGGTGGCGTCATGCGCTGCCGGCCGTGTTCGACCAGTGGGCCGCTGAAGATCGGGCGCGACCCGAGCAGCCGACCACGCGTCGTCGCGGTATCCCCGACGAAACGCAGCTCGTCTATCTCATCGATCCGAGTTCCGAGTCCGGTAAGCGGCAGCAAATTTCCGTCATCGTCGCCGTCGAGAAGCGTCGTCAGCGTGACGGTGAGTGGGGCGCACCGAAGGCGATCTCGGTGTCATCCGAAGCGTGGGAGACGGCCGCCAACAACGACGATCGCATCATCGCGCAGCTACTCGTCGGCGCGCGACCGGCGAACGAGTTTCAACCGTCGGCGCCCACCACGACTCGGCCGAGTGCACGGTTCGTCTTGGCGGATAGCTCGCTCAACGTGACGTTGCGTCGTATTTGCGCGACGATGCGCGCCCGCGTGCGCTACAGCGCGCAGGACGCCTATCAGCCGCTGCGGTGGAGAGATTCGGAGCCGTGGATGCTCGATCTGGCGTGCGTGCGCGAAGCGGTTGACGATGATATCGAGCAGTGGCGCGTTGCCGGCCGTCTCGTACGCGGCGTCGACCTGCATTTCGATGACGACGGAAACGTCATCCCCGATCCTGACGCGCCGCGTAGTCAGCTCATTGATGTCGACGAGGTGCATGCAGAGTTTCTGGTTGGATTGCACGACGATGCTGAGGACGACGGGCATGTCGGTGCGCACAACGGAACGCACGGTAAGAACGGTGCTGATGCTCACCCGGTGCTCGCGCTGAGCGACGTCGTGGTGCGCGGCGCGTACTGTCTGATCGGCGGCTCGGTGGAACCATTGGCTCCGGGCACGGACACGCGCTTTCTCGAGTACCTGCGTACTGCACCGCCCATCGTGGCGGCGTCGCACGAGATCCCCGCGCTCATCGACAGTTTGATGCAACTGCCGGCGCATTTACGGGTTCGCTGGCCGGCCGGCATCGTCATCGATGAGCGTATCGGTCAGCCGGTGCCAACGCTGTCGATCGTGGTCGCGCCCACGGCCGTCGGTGCCTACGCGACAGCGTCGGTCAATCTGCAATTCTCGTATGGCACGCGCATGCTCCCGGTGACTGGAGGGCGCGATCGGTTTTTCGAACACGACACGCGCACGCTCACGCATCGCGATCGCGAGGCCGAATCACGCGCGCTGCTGATGCTTGAAGAGCAGGGCGCGCAGCGCACGCGGTGGACGGGGGCAAACATGCCGTCCCACGAGATTGCCGTGACGCGTGCGGTGGTGCTGGCGCTCGCGATGAATCAGATCGGATGGAACGTCACGCTCGATGGTGCGTCGTTGCGCACTGATGTGCAGACGTTCGTACGCATGAGCTCCGGAATCGACTGGTTCGAACTCGATGCCGGCGTTGAATTCTCCGATGGGCAGACGGTGCCGCTCTCCGCGCTGCGTGCTGCGCGCGCGGAGGGTATTCGCATGCTGACGATGGAAGACGGGTCGTTGCTCGGCGTGCCGTTCGAGTGGATCGACGAGATGGAGCCCGTCGTGCAGCTCGGCGAGAAGCAAGGGAAGAACTATCGCTTCCGCGCGACGCAGGCCGCGTTGGTAGACGCGCTGCTCGCGAGCGCGCAGACGGTCGATGTTGAAGTGATGATCGAGCGGATTCGGCATGAGCTGCGGAGCTTCACTGAGGTAGAATCGGTGGAACCGCCCGAGACATTCGTGGGCACGTTGCGTCCGTACCAGAAGCTCGGCTTGGGCTGGATGCAGCTGCTGCAGCGCTGCGGCCTGGGTGGTGTGCTCGCCGACGACATGGGTTTGGGCAAAACGGTACAGGTACTCGCGCTTCTCGACGGCCAGCGACAGCTCGGCCAGGGCGCGTCACTGCTCGTGGTCCCCAACTCGCTCGTGTTCAACTGGCAACGTGAAGCTGAACGTTTTACGCCGGCGCTTCGCGTCGGCATTCACTTCGGCGCGTCGCGTGAGAAGGTTGCGCCAAAATTCGACGAACTTGATCTCGTCATCACGACGTACGGTACGTTGCGTCGTGATGTCACGAAGCTCGCGACCGTCTTCTTCGACTACATCATTCTCGACGAAGCGCAGGCGATCAAGAACGCGAGCGCCGATGTCACGCGTGCTGTGCGTGCGCTGCGTGGTACGCATCGGCTCGCGCTGAGCGGTACGCCCGTCGAAAATCACCTCGGCGAGTTGTGGAGTTTGTTTGAGTTCCTGAATCCTGGGCTGCTGGGCGCGGCCCCGGCGTTCCGGCGCTTGCTCTCGGCGCCGGCTACGATGTCGACGGCTGTGCGCGGACCGCTCGCCCCTGATGCGCAGGCCATTGCCGCCGTCGCGCAGGCATTGCGCCCGTTCATGATGCGGCGCACGAAGGCGCAGGTCGCGACCGACTTGCCACCGCGTACCGAACGCACGTTGTACGTCGAGCTCGAGGGCGAAGAGCGCGCGAGCTACGATGCGCTGCTGGCGCGCATTCGCAACGACCTCAATGCCACGATCGACAAGGTTGGTATGGGGCGCGCCAAAATGCAGGTGTTGGAAGCGTTGCTGCGCCTGCGACAGGCGGCGAGTCATCGTGGGCTCACCGACGATACGAAGCTCGACGCGGGCAGTGCCAAGCTCGATGCGCTCGTCGATGAGCTCCAGGAAGTGATCGAGGGCGGACACAAGGCGCTCGTTTTCTCGCAGTTCACGTCGTTGCTGGCAATCGTGAAGCGCCGACTCGATCAGGCAGGAATTATCTACGAGTATCTCGACGGCAAGACGCGTGATCGTGAAGCCAAGGTTGATCGTTTTCAGAGCGACAAGGATTGCCCCGTGTTTCTCATCAGCCTCAAGGCGGGTGGTACGGGTCTCAATCTCACGGCAGCCGAATATGTGTTCCTGCTCGATCCGTGGTGGAATCCTGCGACGGAAGCGCAGGCCATCGACCGCGCGCATCGCATCGGGCAGAGCCGTCACGTCATTGCGACGCGGCTCGTGGCGAAGGATACGGTCGAGGAGCGCATTCTCGAATTGCAGGCCGGCAAGCGCGCGTTAGCTGATGCAATTTTAGGTGGCGAATCGGGGCCGATTGCCGGACTTGGGCGCGAAGAGTTGGAGCAGTTGCTGCGATAGCGATTGGATGGTCCCGCAGGTGCAGTGCTCGACCGACTCGCGGCCAGCCTTGCAGTTCTTAAGAGCTGCAGCTGAGCCGCGAACACCCTGCACGATCGCGCGCCCACTCGGGCCGCTTCTCGGCGAATCGCTCCATCCCCGGCTGCTCGTCGTAGGGTCGGCGCAGCACGTCCAACAGCGTTGAGATCTCGCTGACATCACCAGCCGTCGCGGCGTCGATCACCTGCTGCGCGAGGTAGTTGCGCAGCACGTAGATCGGATTCACCGCATGCATCCGCGTCACACGTGTCGCGTCAGGCTCTGCCACTTCACGCACACGGGTGACGTACCGCGCGATCCAATCGGTCCAAGCGGCGCCATGGGTATCCCAGGTCGTCGCGTTGTATGTGGCCGGCGACAGGGTATCTCGCGATAACAAGTCGATTGGTACCGACGACAGCGCACGAAACAGAATCGTGAAATCGATCTCCGTCTGCTCCATGAGGTTGAATAGATCGGTTGCGAGCTCGAGCTCGACGCTGCCCCACGACTGGAGCCCGAGCTTCGCCGCCATCATTGCGGTGTACTGTGTGTTGAATACGCGACGATACACGTCGAGCCCCGCGGCGATGGCATCCGTATTCGGCGCAACAACGGAAATCGCTTCAGCCAGTCGCGTGAGATTCCAGAGCGCAACGGCGGGCTGTTTGGCGAACGCGTAGCGATGCTCGTAGCTATCCGTCGTGTTGGGCGTCCAATCCGGGTCGAAGTTGTCGACCCACCCATATGGACCGTAGTCGATCGTCAATCCGAGAATCGACATGTTGTCGGTGTTCATCACGCCGTGTGTGAAGCCGACGCGCATCCATCCAACAATCATGTGCGCCGTCCGTTCGCACACTTCCGCGAACCACGTTGCCATGCGCGACGGACTCGCGGCGTCGATATGCGGGAAGTCGCGCACGATCGTGAAGTCGATCACCTGTTGGAGCAATTCGCGATCACCACGCGCGGCCAGAATCTCGAAGTTGCCGAAGCGAATGAACGATGGCGCCACGCGGCAAACAATCGCGCCCGGCTCCGGTGCGGCGTTGCCGTTGTAGAACATGTCGCGCACGACATTGTCACCGGTCGCGACGAGCGAGAGCGCGCGCGTGGTCGGGACGCCCACATGCTGCATCGCTTCGCTGCAGAGAAATTCACGAATCGACGAGCGGAGTACGGCGCGCCCGTCGGCGGTGCGCGAGTATGGCGTGGGCCCGGCGCCCTTGAGCTGCAGCTCCCACCGCTCGCCAGCGGCGTTAATCATTTCGCCTAACGAGATCGCTCGGCCATCGCCCAACTGGCCCGCCCAGTTACCGAACTGATGTCCACCGTAGCACATCGCGAACGGCTGCATGCCGGCTAACAGTGCGTTGCCGCCAAACACGTTGGCGAAGGCGTCGCTCTCGACGTCGGTGGTGGAGAAGCCGAGTCGGTCGGCCATTTCGCGTGAATAGGCGATGACGCGAGGGGCAGAAACGGGTGTCGGCGCGGCTGGAGACCAGGCCGCGCCGATAACTTGCCGAGGAATCGGGCGACTGTCTGCGTCGCCCGGCAATTGCGTGGTGAAGGCGTTGTCGAAGGTGAGCGATAACGCGTCAGGCAAGACAGTCAACGACACCAGCACATCTCCCTGGGGCGGCACGTGTGTACCGCCCCGACTGCATCAATTACGGCGTGAACGTCGCGGCCTTCACCGAGCCCTTCGGGTTCTTGACGTAGACGTCGAACCAAGCGAGCCAGCGTGCCCAGAGATCAAGGTCGCTCGCAGATGTCGCGACGCCGTGATCTTCATATGGATATTCGAACAGTGCGGCCGGTTTTCCCAGCCCTTGCAGCGCGAGCAGCATGCGCTCCGAGCTGATTGGCGCCGTTCCCGTGTTCTGATCTTCGATCGAGTGGTACATGAGCAGCGCGCCGGAGATCTTGTCCGCGCGATAGAACGGCGACATATCGAGATAGGTGCTCTGCGCCTGGAAGAAATTCCGGCGTTCGCTCTGGAAACCGAACGGCGTCAGGCTGCGATTGTACATGCCGTCGCCGGCAATGCCCGCCTTGAAGTAAGGGGTGAGCGTGAGCGCGTTCACGGTGCTGAATGCGCCATAGCTGTGCCCGCCGATACCGAGCTTGTTGCGATCCACATAGCCCGCTTCAACGACAGCATCTACGACCGCATCGAGGTTTTCCTTCAGGTCACGCGTGTAGTTGTCATTCATCCTGCCCGAGTCACCCCAGATCGGAATGTCGGGCTCGATGACCGCGTAGCCCTGCGTGACCCACAGCTTGGTGCTTGAGGCGGGGCTCCGGGGCGGGACTTCAGGAAACTTGTTGATGTTCGTACTATAGCGTGAACGCTCGTACTCGGCTTGCGAGGTGTACTCGTACGGATAGAACCAGACGATGCCCGGCAGCTTCGGGGCCGTCGGCGTCCAGTCCTTCGGCAGCGTCACGTCCACCCACATCTTGTTGCCATCGCGCGGGCGCGTGACCTGCATGCGCTTGTGAATCGCCGTGCTGACGCCCGGGCTCACGTCCTTGTTGTTCGTCAGCTTGGTGTTGGTGTTCGTGGCGAGATCGCGCAGGTACACGTCGGGGATGACCGTCGGCGATTCGTGCTTGTACAGAATCTTCGAGTAGTCGTCGTCGAGCGGCGCAATCACTTCGTCGTACGCATCGGCTGCGCTCTCAAAGACGCGCGTCCGCTTGCCCGTTTCGATGTCCAGCTTGTCGAGCCACGGGCGCGGTGCCGTCGTGTTCCAGTTGCTCGCCGGCACTGTGGTGCCGCTCAGGATCACCGACTTGCTGTCGCTGGTGACGACGACGAACGACGTGCCGTTCGGACCTGCCTTCACCGCGAGCGCGCCACCGACGTTCGTCGTATCCGGCGCGTTGCGGCCACCACCACCGCCAACGCCACGACCACCAGCGGCTGGAATGGTGATGCTCTTCCCCAAGTTGAAGCGCTTGGTTAGGTCGGCCGTGCGCATGGCATACGTATTTCCGCTGTCCGTGGCGAACATCATTTTGCCGTCAGCGCTATAGTCCACCGTGCCCAACTGCGGGCCACCTTCGAAGATAAGCTTCGTGTCGTTCGGACCGAACGGCGGCAGCCACTGCATGTATTTGACGCTCGTTGGCTGCGGACGACCCGCGGCACCACCACGACCCGCCGCACCCGCGCCACCACGACCGCCACGGCCACCTGCCGGTGCGGCTCCACCAGCGCCCGCCGGCGCCGTCGCGCCATTGGCCGCAAACACCGACTGCAGGTACACCAGTCCTGGTCCCACCGGATTCCACTGGATGTTGCGCTTGCCCGTGTCCGCGGCGGGGGCGGCACCACCGCGACCAGCGGGTGCGGCACCGTCTGCTGCCGTCACTTCGCGTAACGGCGTCGTGTTCAACGTCGCGACAACCTTGCCTGTCGCGTCCCACAGCTCCTGCACCGAACCGAAGTTCGTGGTCGGTACGAGATACGAGAACGGCTCCGTCATCATCGTCACGCGGAAGAACGAGCCATCGCTCGAGGCATCGACGTCTTTGATCATGTGCGGCGTGCCGATCTTCTTGAGCGTCTTGGCCTTCACATCGATAACGGCTAACTGCCCCGTGCTGTAGTACTTGAGCAGTGCCTTGTCATGCGGATCCTGCAACAGACTGGCATGAATTGGCTGCGGCACCGCGCGCGACTCGGTGAGACGCACACGCGGGCCGTCTTCAATGCCGTTCTTCCCATGCTCTGGCGCAGGGCCGCGACCGTCGGGGACGAGTACCGCAAGCAAATGCTTGCCGTCCGCCGTCCACGCGACGTCGGTGTTGATCGTGGCGAGCAACGCCGCCTTCCCGACCGAGGCCGATTTCCCACTCGCGACATCGGCGACGTACGCGTAGCTCGCATCGTCAAAGTTGGCGATGAACGCGACCTGCGTTCCGTTCGGCGACCAGACGGGCGACGAGATGCTCGCGCCAGCCGGCGTGCTGATCGTGCGCGTCGTGCCGGTCTTGGGATCGACGAGATCGAGACCGTGCCGATTGCTCGTGGTGAGCGACCGGGCGCGATTCGCTTTGGTGTCGACTTGTAATCCGCCGAGGTAGATGTGCGGCTTGCCGTAGAGCAGGATGTCGCCGCGCGAGTCGCCGGTGGCGCGCAGGAAATATTGGCGCGTCGGGCTTGGGCTCGTAAACGAAATGTCGACGCGCGAGGCCATGAGAATGTCGGTGACGCTCGAGGGCGGCTTGACCCACGCTTCGGTTTTGAGGATCGCCTGCGGATCCCAGCCAGTCGCGTTCGCGGCGCTGCTGCCGCTGGAGTTTTGCGCGGACAACGATGGCGCGACCATCGCGATGGCGGTGACAGCCTGCGCGACGAGCGCGGGCCACCGCCGTGGGCGGAGCGAGGTAGACATTGCGTGACTCGGGGATGGAGAAATGACCAGAGCGGGAGAGGGCGCCCATACCGACGGCCAACCCTAGAATACGCGCAGACCGGTGGTGGCGCTGGACCGCGGCTCTGCTGGCGGGGAGGGGGCACGCGGAGGCACGCGCGGACCGAGTGGCCACCGCCGCAGGAAGTCTTCGGCGATGGTGAGGTGCGGGCCGAGCGCCGACTGCCGTGCGCCGTTTTCTGTGCGCCGTCTGCCGCTGCCGCTGCCGCAACCGCGAGCCAGTCGCTCAATAACCGCCGCGACGATTCTCGCTGCCAATCACATCGACCAACGCCCCGAAGAATTTCTGGAGGAAATTGCGGACGTCGGGGGCATTCGGATCGCGGGGCGGTGCCGTCAATTCCGCGAGATCAAACGCCCACCCCTCGCGCATGCTTTCGGGATAAATCGTGCCGTCAGGGAGAAAGCACATCCCGATCTCGTCATCGTATACCACGAGGCCAAGCGATGCGCTCGCCGTCACGACCGCCGCGATGCGCTCGATGCACTCGTCGGCTGGAATGATCACGCGATACACCGCCACGGTGCAGTCGCCAGCGTCGCGTGACGGATCGCTCCCCCAGAATCCGCGCACGCCGCCCTTCGGTCGCGCATCCATCGGCAAGGCGTCGTAGCACGCCAGCAGCGCCGTGCCCAACGTGGCCAGCTTCGGATTCGGTGCATCGTGCACTGTACGCAAGCGGTCCATGATCTCGAACGCCTCGGTATGCGACGTCGGCAAAGGCACATGTCGCGCAGCATCCCAGACGCACAGTGTGTATGACATGCGCAAAAGCTCGCGCCATTCGCCTCGCAGCGCGAGGACATCGTCGGCGCGCGACCGCGTAGTCGCAGCGCGCGCCGAATGCTCCGTTGCCGAGGTGACGCCTGTCGAGTGCTTATCCGGTGCCTATCCGCTGCTTATCCGGTGACGGAGCGCATGATCGAACTCAGGTTCGTGCCTTGGGCCAAGGTGGCAATCCGATCCTGCACGCGCGGATAGATCGTGTTCGCGTCGCCTTGAAAGCGGGCAAAGAGCGCCTTCATATCTGCCGTCGACAGCGAGCGGCCTTGCGCGTAGTACTGCTGCGCGGCGTGACCCAGCGCGTACGAACTGGCGAACGTCACCGCACCGCCGGCTGCCATGCCTGCGGCTCCGCCGAACAAACCGCCCAGCAGGCCGCCCGCTATGCCGCCAAATGCTTTGCGCACCACGCTCTCCATTACCTGCGCGGCCGCACCCAAGCCGAACGTTGCTGCGAGGTCCTTGATCTGATTGGCGTCCGTCTGCTGCCCGTACTGCTGGCCGATGTGGTGCACGAGTCGCATCTGGAGCGGCAGGATCGCGAGGTTGGCCAGACGATCGGGGAGGAGTTCGAGCGCCGCGGTCAGCATCGCCTGATCAAGAATGTACGTGTCGAGCGTCGTGGGGATCTCGGCACCCGCGTTGATCGGCTCGCTGCTGGCGTTCGACACCGGACCCGTGACCGGAAGGGACGGCGGCGCGAATGCACCGGCGATGGTCGTGCTGGCGTTGCCCGCCGTGGACTGTGCTGCGCTGTCTTGGACCGCACTGGCATGGACGGCGCTCGCGGCGGCGTTGGCTGTCGAGGCATCGACACCCAGTGTCGTGGCGAGCGTTCGGAGAAACTCGACCTCCATCGGGTTTGGCGCGCCGCCCGCGTTGCAGACGGCCACGGCTACGTCGTAGGCGGTGTGCCGAGCATCGTCATCGCTCAAGTGGGCGACGAGCGCGGAGAGCGTGACTTGCCCCGTGGCCGCGCTCTGGACGGCAACATCCGCACCGGTCAAGCCGAGTCGCACGGCTGCCTGGGTGATCGCCGCGAGCTCGCTCGCGTCTTGGTGACCATCGGCCATCGCAGCCATCGCGGCGACCGCAACCACGGTTTCGGCGTCCTGATGCGTCATCGGCACCTCCAGAGTGTGTGCAACGTTGAAAACCTGCGGTGAGTCGCGATGGTCGAACACCATCCACTGTCTTCGTCGGCGCATCCGCGATCCTGCGTATCGATGCTCGCGCATCGTCGCCCGACCGCAAGGTGATGTCGACGGTCTGCGCGCGTCGTCGTCTCGCGTGCGACGCATCGATTCACCTCAGTCGTCGGAGCGGAGTCGCGGCGGGCATAGCGCGCGTGTTGACGTCGTCTGCGACGACAGGGAAACTACTCGTGCGGTGGCCATCGCGGTCGGCGCATCTACTACAGTTACTGGGATGCACATCGATCAGCGAACCGATCAGCAGGCCGACTCGCACCTCAGCGTCACTCGCCGCGAGACTCGCAGCGTGATTGCTGACTCGACGACGCGTACATCCACCGACCGGATATTCGCCAGTGGCGCTCCCCGTGCTGGAGGACTGTGGGCGGCCACGCTCGCTTGGCACGGTGCCGCATGGCGCGCGTGGTGCGTCGTGATGATGAGTGTGCTCGCCTGCGGCCTGAGCGGTTGTGGCATCGGCACCGACAACGCGCCCGTGTTCGCGGCCGGGTTGGTGATCTCGCCGAGCACAGCATCGGTTGTCGCTGGTACCACACGGCAGTTCACCGCCGCGCCACGCGACCTAAACGGCAAGGTGCTCACCGGCCGTCTCGTGTTGTGGAGCGTGAGCAGCACCGGGACGGCCTCGATCGATGGCACCGGACTGCTGACGGCGATCGCACCGGGTACCGTGACGGTGTTCGCGAAAAGCGAAGGCTACTCGATCAGCGCCGACGTCAGCGTTTTGCCCGTACCCGTCGCCAGCGTGACGGTCTCGCCAACGACGGCCACCGTCGCTGCCGGCACTACGCAGCAATTGGTCGGGACACCACTCGATGTCTCGGGCAGCGCGCTCAGCGCACGTCCACTGACCTGGGCATCGTCGGCACCGTCGCTCGCGACCGTGGACGCGCTTGGTTTGCTCACCGCCGTCGCTCCGGGCGTCGTGCAGATCTCGGCCAGCAGCGAAGGACGCAGCGGCGTGGCGAACATCACCGTGACACCAGGCGGTGCGGGACCAACCATGACCGCAATTCAGCCCGCCATTCTGCAACCCGGCTCGACGATCACGATCACTGGCGTCGGACTGAGCACCACCAATACCGGCAACGTCGTCACGATCGGCGGCGTCGTCGCGCCGATTCTCGACGCGACGAACACCCAACTCACCGTCGCTGTGCCGTGTGTCGAAGGCGGAAATGTCGTCGTACGCCTGACGACGAATGGCGTCGCTGGGCCGCCATTGACGCGACAGCTGTTGGTGCCACGGCAAACGCTTGCGGTGGGGCAGGCCGTCGTCGTCACCAACAATGCGGCGTCGAGCTGCACCGAGCTGGCTACGACTGGTAGCCGTGCGCGCTACATCGTGACGGTATTCAGCGCGAGTACCTCCGCCAACTCGCTGACCGATTTCGATCTCACCGGCAACACGCCAACGACCGGGACGAGTGCCGTGCAGGTGCCCATGCCACAGCCATGGCGAGCACTGCGCAGCACCGGCGCGAATACGCCAGTCGACGCGCAGGCCGCGCAGAACGCGGCCACCGACGCGGCGCACATGGCCTTTCTCGAACGCGATCGCGCGCAATACGAGCAGCTGCGCACGCGTGCGATGGCGTTACCACGCGAGCGCGCATCGGCGCGCGCCGTCGCCCCACTGCCGGCGCTTGGCGATCTACGGAACAGCTTTTATACGTTAACTGGCAATTGCAGCGACACATCGCGCGTGATTCGTGGCAAGGCGATTTATATCGGCACGCGTGCGATTATCTGGGAGGACACATCGAACGTGGTGCAGTCGTCGGTTAATCCGGTTTTGGCGGGCTACTACCAACGACTCGGCCAGATCTTCGATCAGGAGCAGTATGCGTCGGTGAAGAACAATTTCGGGGATCCGCTGCTGCGTGATGCGGTGACCGACAACGACGGGCGCGTGCACATGGTCTTTTCGCAGCGGCTCAATGGCAGCGGCGCAGCGGCCTACGTCACGTCGTGCGATCAGTTTCCCACGTCAGTTTCGCCAGGGAGCAACTTCGGGCAGTTTTTTTATGGCGCCGTACCAACGACCGCGACGCTCGATGTGAACTCGACGAATTCGCCCGATGGGTGGTTCTACTTCATGGCGCGCACAGTGGTGCACGAGGCGAAACACATTGCGGCCATATCGGCGCGTGTCGCGAACAACGCACCGTCCTTCGAACAGTCGTGGTTGGAAGAAGGCACCGCGCGTCACGCCGAAGAGCTATGGGTGCGCGAGTCGCTGCATCGCGTGGCATGGAAAGCCAACGCCAGCTTTGGTACCGCGTCGAGCGGTGGTGTGTATTGCGACTTCAATCCGTCGGACGCTGGGTGTAACGGCGCCGATGCACTCCGCCGACCCAGCTATGGCATGCGTCGTCATTTCGACGAAATTCGCGAGAAGCTGCTCGCGCCGTGGGACTTCTCGCCGTACGGCGACGCGGTGGTGCAGGGCAACGCGACGTTTTATCAGACGGCGTGGTCACTTGTGCGCTATACGATCGACCGGTATGCGACGTCGGAGGCGAGCTTTTTTCGTACGCTGCTCAATGCGCAAACGACAGGTACGGTCAATCTCGCAGCAACCGCTGGCGTACCGATGGATCAACTCATTGGCGGCTGGGGACTCGCGCTCTATGCGGATGACTATCCCGGGCTCACGTCCCCCAGTCCCGATATTCAGTTTCCGACGTGGAATCTGCGTGGCATCTATGCAGGGTTAAACGCGCTTCCCGCGTGGTCGTCACGTTGGAGTACGCCGTT
>JBBQDB010000028.1:0-35026 GCA_038319245.1 Gemmatimonadales bacterium | reverse complement strand
GTCGCGAATGCAGCGGGCAACAGACCGAATGCCGCCACAAGTCCCGTCATCATGATCGGCCGCAATCGTAAGAGCGCCGCATCCCGCGTCGCCTGCGCGATCGACATCCCCTCGAGTCGCAGCTCATTGGCGTACGAGATGTAGACGACCGCTGTCTGCACCGACACGCCGAAGAGCGCGAGGAAACCGATCCCGGATGATACGGAGAAATGCGTGCCCGTCACATAGAGCGCAATCATTCCGCCGATGGGCCCGGATAGGACCACGCCGAGCAAAGTGATGGCCGGGTATTTGAAGTTGTGATAGAGTCCGAAGAGCAGCAGGAAGATGAGCGCGATCGTGATCGGCAACACGACCTGCAGCTGCGAGCGTGACGCCGTGTACTCCTCGTACTCACCGCCCCACGCCGCGCGATAACCCGTCGGCATCGTCACCACTTTATCGACGTCGCGTTGCGCTTCCTCAACCGCGCCGGCGAGGTCGCGCCCCTCGACCGAATACTGAATACCGATGTAGCGGCTGCTGTTTTGTCGATAGATGAACGACGCGCCGTTGCTGATGGCGAGCGTCGCGACTTCGCGCAGCGGCACCTGGCTGCCGGTTGGGGTGGCTACGAGGATGTTGCCGATTTGCGCGGGCGTTTGCCGAAACTGCGGCTGCAACCGCACGACCAGATCGAACGTCTGTTCACCTTGCACGACCTGCGTTGCAGCGCTGCCACCGACCGCGGCCTCGATCAACCCGTTGATGGTGGCTGCACTCAATCCGTATCGCGCCATCTTTGCACGATCCATCTCCACCGTGAGCGCCGGCTGCCCCAACTCCTGCACCAGCGTGACATGCGTGATGCCACGCACCTTCTCGAGCACGTGCTTGACCTCGAGCCCTTTGGCTTCGAGCGTGGCGAGGTCGGTGCCAAATACTTTCACATCGAGCGCGCTCTTGAGCCCCGTCTCCGCTTCGTCGACCGCATCTTCTGCCGGTTGCGTAAAGTTGAATTGCACACCCGGAAACACTTTCAACTTCTCGTTGACCTTCTCAATCAGCGCCGCCTTCGTGCGATACGTGCCGGTCCACGTATTGTATGGCTTGAGCCCGACGTAAAACTCGGCGTTGAAGAACCCGGTCGGGTCGGTGCCGCCGTCGTCGCGCCCATGCTCCGATGCCACGGTCGTCACTTCCGGGAAGGACGCCAGAATCTTGCGGACTTCTGGCACAAGCTTCGACGACTCTTCGAACGAAATGGTGTACGGCATGGTCGCGCGCACCCACATCGCGCCTTCATCAAGCTTGGGCATGAACTCCCCGCCGACGCGGAGGACGAGCGCCAGCGATACCGCGAACAACGCGGTACTGACACCAATCACGATCGAACGATGCCGAAGGCTCCAGTCGAGCATCGACTCGTAACGGTCCTTGAGCCACTCGAACGGCACGTTGCGTCCCTCACGAACGCCGCCACGCATCAGCCACGTGCAGAGCACGGGCACCACCGTCAACGTCAGGATCAATGCACCAATCAGTGCGAAGATCGTCGTGTCGGCCATCGGCGAGAACAGCTTGCCCGATGGACCATTGAGCACGTAGATGGGCAGAAAACCAGCGACGATTACGGCCACGGCGTACACGATCGGGCGATCGACTTCAGCCGCTGCCGCCGTGATTACCGTGCGTAGCGAGTAGGACGTCCCGTGTCGCAACGCAAGTTGCCGGTAGATGTTCTCCACCATGACCACCGCGCCGTCCACCAGAATCCCGAAATCGATAGCGCCGATGGACAGCAGATTTGCGGGGATGTGCCGCAGATCAAGACAGATAAACGCAAAGCAGAGCGACAGTGGAATCGTTAACGCGACGATCAACCCAGAGCGTAGATCGAGCAGAAAGAAGACCAGCACGACAATGACCAATACGATACCACGTACGAGATTGTCTTCGACGGTCTTCGTGGTGAGCGCGATCAAATCGCGCCGATCGTAATACGTGTGAATTTTTACGTCTTTGGGTAAGACATGTGCGTTCAGATCGCGGGTCGCCGCCTCTACTTTTTCGAGGACAACTTGCGCTTGTTCGCCTGTGCGCATTTGGATAATGCCTTCGACGGCATCGTTCCGATCGTTAAACCCGAACTGCCCAAGCCTCGGCGCCTGACCGATTTCAACGCGACCAACATCCTTGATGAGAATCGGAGTGCCGTTTTTGGTCGTGATGACGACATTGGCGATATCGGCGAGCGTGTTTACACGCGCGAGTCCGCGCACGTAAAAGAACTGTCCACCTTCGCTGTA
The DNA here is from genome assembly GCA_038319245.1 of Gemmatimonadales bacterium. GTDB lineage: Bacteria > Gemmatimonadota > Gemmatimonadetes > Gemmatimonadales > Gemmatimonadaceae > Gemmatimonas. Next base: position 32,738 of record JBBQDB010000028.1, on the reverse strand, counting down.
AAAACCGCCGCCTGCGTTGCTGTTGTTGCTCCCTAAGGCGCTCGATACGTCTGACACCGCGAGCCCGGCGCCAGCGAGTTTTCCCGGATCGAGCAGCACCTGATATTGCATGGTCTCACCGCCCAACGTGCCAAGGTTGGCGACGCCCGGTACCGCCTTGTACGCTTTCGACAGCACCCAGTCGTTGATGATCTTGAGCTCCATGGTGGAGCGATCAGGACTGTCGAGCACGTAGCGGTAGACAAGTCCCGACGGCGAAAAGAGCGGCTCGACGTCGGCCGACACGCCATCAGGAAGCGACACGGCGGGGAGATGCTCAAACGCACGCTGACGTGCGAAGTACGGGTCGGTCCCCTCGTGAAAGGTCAGCACGACGTGCGAGAGACCATACAACGACACCGAACGCACGACCTTGACCTTCTCGATGCCATTCATCTCGCGTTCGATCGGCAGCGTCACCAACCGCTCGATTTCTTCCGACGCATGACCGGGCCATTGCGTCGTGATCGCGACCAATGGTGGTGATAAATCAGGATAGGCATCGACCGGCAGACGCTTGAACGACCAGATGCCAACGCCGAGCAACGTCAACGCAAAGACAGCAACAAGAAACGGCTGATTCAGCGAGGCACGCACAATACGATTCGCCAGCGACGGCGGACCAACATGCGTCGCCGGTCCACTCATATCGTCGACACGCGGCATCGGTCCATCAGGTGCTCGGCCGCTCATTGATGCTCCGCGAACTGCACGAACAGCGCGCCATTCGCGAGCACCTGCTCTCCCGCTTTGAGCCCGTCGGTAACCTCGTAGCCACCGTCGACGGCTGTGCCCAGCGTGATGCGCCGCCGTGAGAAGCTCTTGTCACTGTTCGCGATGAAGACGAACGGCAGATTATCATCGTCGCGCAGCACCGAGGTGGCAGGCACCACGACGCCAGCACGTTCGCGCGCTGCGTGAATGCGGACACGCACGAACATGTCACGCTTGAGCAGCTGATTCGGATTGCTGGCAAGAATACGTACCGTCGTTGCACGCGTCCCCGGATCGACGATCGGCGCGACAAAATCCACATGCCCGCGCACGGGCGTCTCCGAGACGTCGGTGATAATCTCCACCGTCTCGCCCGATTGAATCGACGCGAGGTCGCTCCCATAGATGCTCGCCAACACCCACATGCTGGAGAGGTCGGCAATATTGAACGCCACCGTGCTGCCGGCGGCGAGCAACTGTCCTGGGTTGATCAGCTTCTCTACCACCGTGCCGGGGATCGGTGCGCGAATCGCCCCTTCAACGGTCGCGGTCTGCTTGCCGTCGTGAATAGCGGCAATCACCGATTCCTCGATGCCGATCGAACGGAGCTGCTGCGCGGCCGCGTCACGATCCGCGATAGCAGCGGCTTCGTCGGTTCGGGCTTGATCAAGATCGGTTCGAGCCAGCGCATCGTTCGCGAACAGTTTCTCATCAAGATCGCGAATACGTTTCGTATTGCGCGCCATTTCTTCGGCCTTGCGATAACTGGCCACTGCCGTCGCAAAGTCCGGTGATGACACTGTGGCCAGCGTCTGCCCCGCCTTGACCTGCGCACCGAGCTGCGCCACGAGGCGCACGACCGGTCCGGAGATTGGCGAGATGACCTGCGTACTTTTGTCTCCGTTGAACGCGACGGTTCCCGTCGCTTCGATCATCGGAAGGAACTTCGTCACAGCAACAGTGACAATCTGCAGGCGTTCGCGTTGCGCATCGGTCACACGGAACGTCGATGGCGTCGACGCGGCGCCCGCGGGTGGCGCAACGTTCGTACCGGTCGCCGGTGTCGCGGTCGCAGGCTTGTCTGACGCTGTTTGCGCTGCATTCTCACCGCAAGCGGACACCACAACGACGAGTGCAATAGCAGGTAAGGCGTTCAGCCACACGAATCGCGTTGCTGTGTGCGCCGTACCTCGGATAACAGGATGGTTCGCATGGGCCAGCAGGCACCTGGGCACGGGCTTACTCACGGGCAGCTCCAGCAACGAGAGAAGTGAGCGAGGCACCGGCGGCGCGCTCGAGATCGGAGCGCGAGGAGTTGGCCGCGGCGAGTGCGTCGGCATACTGGCTTTGTGCGCTGACGAGTGTGCGTCGCGCGTCGAGTACTTCGAGCGCGGACAGGCCGCCCAGCGAGTAGCTCACGGAGGAAATGCGATAGGCTTCGCGTGCGGAAGGCAGCAACTGATCGCGAATGAACACCACTTGGCGACGGGCAGCGTCTGCAGTCGCAAAGGCGACACGTACATCCTGCGCAACGGCTGCGCGCGCATCGCGATACGTAGCGCGCAATTCGAGTTCGCGATGATGGGTCTCGGCAAATTCGCCGTTTGTGTGTTGCCAGAAAAAGACAGGGATCGGCAGTGAGAGTCCGATCGAATACACGACGCCTGACGGGACTGCTTCGTCTTTACCTGCGCCATACAGGAAATCGGGCAGGAACGCGTCCTCGCGCACCAACGCGCTGACTGCCTTGGCCCCGCGCTGTTGCGCTTCAATGGCGCGCAACTCCGGCCGGCCGCGCAGTGCAGCATCCTCAATCAGCTCGAGCGGCGGTAATACGAGTGGTACGTCAAGCGAGTCGCTGGTGCTGATGGCTGCGCCCAACACACGACCGAGCACGCGGTTGAGCGACGCGTCGGCATTCGCGACATCGCGTCGGTTGCCAATTAAATCGTTGTCTGCCTGCGCGAGGTCGACCTGCGCCTTGATCACGTCGAGGCGTGGCACGGTGCCCGCATTGAAACGCGCCTCGGTGCGCTTCAGAAACTCGGCGGCGAGCTCGCGTGACTGCAGCAGATCCCGCTGGTGCAGATGCACCACGAGTACCGAATCGTAGAGGCGTCCGGCCTGCGAGGCGAGTTGTTGTTGGAGCAGCAGGAGCGCGGATTCGGATGCGTCGATGTTGGCGAGACCGACACGATTGCGCAGACGCAGCTTGTCGGGAAACGGTACGCTCCCGGAGAGCGCAACCGGTCGTTGCGGCGCCGAGCCCGCGTGTCGTATGCTGGTCAGCGAATCCAAAAAGCCGGTGAGTACCGGGTCTGGAATGGCCACGCCCTGCACACGTTGCGCACGGACTTGCTGCGTCTGTTCTCTCGCAATTTCGACTTGCGGGTTGGCACGCAGCGCAAGCGCAATCGCCTGGTGACGGCTGATCACAAGCGTATCGCGCGACGCGGCAGTGAGGCCGGGTCGTTGTTGCGCAGACGACGCGCCGGACAGGAAAAGGAGTCCCTGCATCAGCGCGAGCATCCGTGTAGATGTTCGCATGTCCTGCCTCGAGGTGAACTGGCATCAACACGCACGACATCCGGCGAGTGCGGGATGCGGAGCGTGCGACAGAGGCGCGACCTCCCACATGAGGTCGCACCGACTCAGCTCAGTCGGGGTGGAGCCCTGCTCGCGTTGGCGGGCGGCGGATCTCGCGACGTCAGGATGGTGCGTGACGCGCTGTCCAGTCGCTCGGTGACCACGTCGACGGAGCGCATACTCGCGGTGTGTAGCACCGCCACCTGCAAGGAACGCACGGCACACAGGGCACAGTTGGCCTCATCGTGCAACTGCGCGTGCCGCGTCCCCTGCCGTTCGATGTGTGTAACGGTGCGACGACCCTCGCGCTCGCTCATCGGCGCCAGCACCATGCCGAACTGCAGCACGAGCATCAGCACCGCCGAGATGCGGCCGTGCCAGAAGCGCGTGCGATGGGTTGGCCGACGATCGAGCATGCGGGTAAGTGTACGCGTTTTCAACGGGGAACGCTGGTTGATCCCCGGCGAACGCATACCCTACCCAGGCCCTTTGGGTTTCCCATCGTCCCCAGGCGGCCGCGTTCGCGCCTGGCGGCCGACCCTGGGGTGCCACGGTGAACGTTATGCGGCGCGGCTCCGGCGGTGCGCGGCCAAGCCAAGGACGCCGAGTCCCGAGACCAACAAGACGATCGTGGATGGCTCGGGCGTGACGACGGGAACGTACCCGTCAATTCGGGCAGTGTACGACTGCAGGACGCCAGGGAGCAGGCTGTAATCGCTGGTTAACGTTATGGCCGCGCTGTTGCTCGTCTTGAAGCAACCTGACGTGGTGCCGATCGGACACTGAATGGATGCGGCGTAGGGATCGGAATCGGTGAGGCGGTAGTAGACATCGAACTGCGTGCCGCTTCCATTCTGCGTTACGCTGAAATCGTTGTCCGTGCCTGTGAGAATGACGTAGAGACCGTTCGAGAGCTGCGGACCAACCGCGAGCCCCTCCATCTTTTCCGGTGCCTTGTTACCAAGCTCGGCCAGCTTGTTCGACGCGAGGTCAATGATCTGCGCTGACTTAGAAACCGGCGTGAAGCTCAGCGGGCCGGCCGCCGTCGCTGGCAGGTTGATGGATTTTACATCGGTAGCACCCGCGAGGTCGATCTGATAGACGCTCTTGACCGCGGTAGCGAGCGTCGCGCCAACACCCACGCCGCGGTTGTTGCGCTCGAGTACGAGGAATTTGTCATTGCCGAGTGCGACCAGCGCAGAAATGCCCGTTCCCTGACCGCTCGACTGCAACTGATATGCGTATTGCTCAACCGCGGTACCGGTTGCGATGTCGTACTTCACGATACGGGTGAAGATGCCGCGCGTACCGCCGCTCGCCGGGCTCCAACCATCCTGGATCGTGCCGTTCTGCAGCATGGCGTACGCATACTTGCCGTCAGGACTGATCGCGAGTCCTTCGTAGCCACGATTCGGCTCTCGGCCGGAGGTCTCCGTCGCCGGCGTCGAGATGTAATCGACCGTGTTACCAACCCGTGGAATCACATTGTCAGGCGGCGTAAAGCGGCGCAGCAAATTGCCGTTGCGATCAAACTCCAACAGCGACGGACCATATTCGTCGGAAACGAGAAAATTCCCGGTGGTTGGGTTGACGACGATGCCTTCTGGATCGAACGCAATCCCAAGAGTCCCACTATTGGGCGACGATTGCAGCTCACCCAGCGCTGCAGCTGCTCCGGGTGCCAACCCATTCAGCGGCACGCCGGCAGACTTGAAGAGCACGGTTTGCACGACCTGAAAATTGCTGATTGCGCCCGTGGTGCCGTTGATGTCGATCGTAAAGCGCTCCATTCGTGTATCGTATTTCAGCACGCCGCCCCCAGCGCCGCGATCCGCGAGACCCCACCACTCGTTTCGATTCCGGTCGTAGTAGATGTCGGAGAACATGCCCATCCGATTGAAGGATGAGGCGGTGCCCGCGAGATCCTGCGTCGCGCCAGGAACCGTGAACCCATTGACGTAGGAAATGTTGCTCAGCGTCTGCGCAGCGAGTGGTGCCGCAAGAGTGACGCCGACGGCTGCAGAAAGCGAAGCGAAGGGGAGCAGGCGAGGAAACCGCATGAAAACCTCAAGCGAAACGGAGATAGTCGGTCGGAACAGCGTTCCAAGGGCGGACGGCAAGTGTACGATCCGACTCCTCGCGCCGTGCGCCGCATGCGACCGCTCCGTGCGATTGAGACACGGTCGTGACGAGCGATGACGTCGACCGTGCTCTGTCCGTGACCAGGTAGTGACGATAGGATTCGCCGGGTAGTGCGCCGTGATGAGCAGCCCCATGTTCCTTTCGCCTGTCCGATGCATCGCCAGGCATTCGTCGTTGCGCGTTCCTCGTCCTCCCGTTCCCATCACACAGACCCGGTGATTCGCGACTCCGTGGAATTGCTCAACGCCGAATTGAGCTTGTTGGCATTCCAGCGACGTGTGCTGGCGCTGGCGCAGGATGCAGGCACGCCGCTGCTGGAGCGGATGCGGTTTTTGGGCATCGTGACGAGCAACATCGATGAGCTGTACATGGTACGGATGGCGGAGCTGCGCCGCGCGGCACTGGATGCACAGGTCGATGACCGTGTCGAGCGCGGTGATGATCCGCGAGTGGGCAGCAGCGATTCCGATTCGCCGATCGCGCTCCTAGCGTCCGTCGAACGCGAAGTGTCGGACATTCTCGCGGCGCAGTCGCAGTGCGCGCTCGAGTGTCTCGATGCGGCGCGCGCACTTGGCGTAGCGCTGCTCACATGGGATTCGCTGACAGCGTCGGAACGCGACGCGCTGCGCACACGCTACCTCGAAGAGATCCATCCCGACCTGATGCCGTTGGCGATCACGATGGCGCCGGGGTTTCCGCTGCCGCATCTGCCGCATCTGGGCCTGTTCATTGCGGTCGTCTTTCGTGCGTCCGCGGACTCTCGTGCGCATCTCGCCGAACATGAACTCCCGCGCGATGTACCGCGTCTGCTCGCGGTGCCTGGGCGTGACGGCGCGGTCATTGCGATCGAAGATGTGTTGCGCGCGAACGCACAGCTCCTCTACCCCAACGCGATCGTGGACGGAGCGTATCTCTTTCGCGTTACGCGTGGTGGCGATCTGCCGATGAACGAGGAGGATGCTGGCGACTTACTCGGTGCGGTGGCGTTGGCCACCGAGCGCCGTCCAAACAATCCGGCAGTACGTGTCGAAGTGGACCAGAGCATGCCGCCACACGTCGGCGTACTCATTCTCGACAGTCTGCGTCGCGAAGCGATTGGTCGCGACATGGAACTGACGGTGTCGTCGGTGCAGGTGGTACATGGACTGCTCGACCTGCGGTGCTTATCCACGTTGCCGTTGCCGCGTGGCGGTTCGATTGAGTTTCCGCCGCTCGCGTCGCGCACACCGATCGCGGCAGACGTATCGATGTTCAGCGCCATTCGGGAGCGCGACCTTCTCTTTCATCATCCGTTCGATTCGTTCGACGACACCGTTGTGCGTTTTCTGCACGAGGCGGCGCATGATCCCGACGTCACCACCATCAAGGCCACGTTGTATCGCGTCGGCGATCCGTCACCGGTCGTGCAATCGTTGCTCACGGCAGCGAAGTCCGGGAAGAAAGTTTTCGTCCTCGTCGAGCTCAAGGCGCGTTTCGACGAAGAACACAACGTACAGTGGGCGCGCGCACTCGAGCGCGCGGGTGGGCGCGTCGTCCACGGGCTGGTCGGACTCAAGGTACACGCGAAAGTCGCCCTGGTGATTCGTCGCGAAGGCACGTCGCTCGCGAAATACGTGCACGTTGGTACCGGGAACTACAACACGCGCTCCGGCCGCCAGTACACCGACCTCAGCCTGTTCTCATCGCGTGACGCGCTTACCTCGGACGTCGCCGATCTATTCAACGCACTCGCCGGCTCTTCTCGTCCACCCGAAGGATTGGCCAACGGTGCGCTGGTCGCGCCACACCAACTGCTGCCGGCCTTGCTCGAACGCATCGATCGGGAAGCAGACTACGCGCGTGCAGGACGCGCCGCACACATTGCCATCAAACTCAACGGACTCGCTGACACCGAAGTCGTGCGCGCGCTTTATCGCGCGTCGAACGCTGGGGTTCGCATTGACCTCGTGGTACGCGGTATCTGTACGGTACGACCAGGCGTACCGGGACTCTCTGAAAACATTCGCGTGGTCTCGGTCGTCGGGCGCTTTCTCGAACACTCGCGAATCTACCGATTCGAAAATGGCGGCGACGCTGAATATCTGATTGGCTCGTCCGATCTGCGTCCGCGCAACTTGCGGCGACGCGTGGAGCTGCTGGTGCCGGTACCCGACGCGGCGCATCGGGAGCTGCTTGACGACATTCTCGATCGATATCTGCACGACCCAACCGGGTGGGAGCTGCTCGCCGACGGTAGCTACGCGCGGCGTTCGAGCAGCGGGCCTGGCGCACAGGCGTACTTCAGCAACGATGTGACCTTGCTCTGACAGTGCGTCACGTTGCTACCGCGCCGTCTTGGTCACGAGTGCGCGAGGTGCGGTGAGTGGATGAATGCGGATCGATGTAACCAGGCGCGCCGCTGATGCCGTACCCGCTGCGGAAGACTCCGATACGGCGAGTGTGCGCGATGCCCCCGTCGGAAAGATCAGCTCCGTGAGCACCGTTTCGCCGTTCTGCGCGAAAACCTCGAGCGACGATGCATCGAGCAGCAGTCGCAGCTGCACGCCGTCGCGACCAATGCGAAGCGGTGCGGTATGTTTGGCGGCAAAGCCCTTGAAGAAGTCGCTCTTCCCGGACCGCGTGCGATCGAACGTCAGCTGCTGCGTTGCAGGGTTAATCGTGATATCGGTTTGCTCACCAGGCGCCGTCGCTATCGTGATCGTGAACGGCGTGCTCGCTGTGGTTACGGCGAACTGCATCGTGACGTCCAGCAGCGGCGGCAAGTCTTTGTGCGTCGCCAGCCACGCGTTGGACGCGCGAATCGTGCCGCCGGTAAACGTTCGCTCAGGCAGCGTCCGAAGCGCGTTGAGCTCCTGCACCGGTTGCTGTATGAGACGTAAACCGTTCGGCGTCTTCCGTAACGAGAGCGTACGCGGTACGGACATCTCGCTCCGCCACGGTGTCGTCGGCACGTCTCCCGCGTACTGCCAATTGCTCATCCACCCGAGCCACACGCGACGACCATCCGCTGCCGGTATATCGCCCCACGATACGCCTGCGTAAAAATCCGCGCCGTAGTCCGCCCAACGCGTGCCCTTCACGTCGGCGTCCGCTTTGAACGTCTTTCCGTCAAACGATCCGGTAAAGTACTGACTGCCAGAGCCACCCGCGGGCCCGCCCGGATTGATATTGACGATGAGCACCCACTTTGAGCCGCCACCTTCGATCGGTAACTCGAATAGATCCGGGCACTCCCACAATCCATCCGTCGCACCGGCTGGCCCAAACTCACCAACCATCGTCCACGCCTTGAGGTTCGTCGATGCGTAAAAGCGCAGCTTCTTTTCAGTCGACAACGCGACCGTCATGATCCAACGCGACGACGCGGCGTGCCAGAACACCTTGGGATCACGGAAATCGGCCTTCTGGAGGTCGAGGACCGGATTGCCCGCATACTTGGTCCACGTGCGCCCGCGATCCGTGCTGTACGCAATGCGTTGATCCTGTCGCCCTTCGCGATGCCCCGTATAAATCGCGACCATCGGTGGCTTGCCGCCGACACCGAATCCGCTCGTATTCTTCCAGTCCACGACGGCGCTTCCTGAGAAGATCATGATGCCGTCCGACTCGGGGAGCGCGAGCGGTAGCGTTTCCCACCGCACCAAGTCGCGACTCACCGAGTGGCCCCAGCTCATGTGTCCCCACTTCTCACCAAACGGATTGTACTGGTAAAACAGATGCCACTCGCCGTCGTAGTACACCATGCCGTTCGGATCATTCATCCAATTCCGATCGGGCGTAAAGTGATACTGCGGACGATACGGTTCCGTACGTGGCGCGCTCGTACGTGCCGCATTCGCGCGTTGCGCCGTCGCGGTCTGTGCATCGGTGCCCATCGGCACACTTGACAGCATCACGAGAGACACCGCCATCCACGCGGTTACTTGTCGATTCACGCGACGACTCCGAGTTGGCGTTGAATATCCTCGAGCGGAACGCCCTTGGTTTCCGGCACCATCGTCTTCACCCACACCAACTGCAACACCATCATCCCGCAGAAAAACAGGAACACGTAGCCCGGCGCGAACGCAGTAACGACAGCGGGGAACACCGTTGTGAGCAACGCCGCAAAGACCCAGTGCGTCGCACTGCCAAGTGATTGGCCCGTCGCGCGGTATTGATTGGGGAAGATCTCCGAAATGAGAACCCAGATCACGGTACCCTGCCCGATCGCGTGCGCAGCGATAAAGGCAAAGATGCACGCCGGTACGATGGCGTAGTGCTGCGTGAAGAATGCCCACGAACAGAGCCCCAACGACGCGATGTAGCCAAACGATCCGATCGTCAGCAGTGTGCGCCGACCCAGCTTGTCGATCAGCCAGAGCCCGACAAACGTGAACACGAGATTGGTGATACCAATGCCCACCGATTGCAGCAAAGCGGCACGCGCGCCCAAGCCGGTCATTTCAAAAATGCGTGGCGCGAAGTACAGGATCGCGTTGATTCCCGACATTTGATTGAAGAACGCGACGAGAAACGCGAGCATGATCGGCACTCGCAACCGCATGCTCCAAAATCCGCGTGTGCTCGTCTGCGCCGTCGACGCCGCCACGATGGCGTCTGCATCCTGCTCCAGTTGCGCCGACGTCGCGTTCGGCTCGATCAACGCAAGCACTTTGAGTCCGTGTACGCGATCGCGCTTGCGGGTGAGCAGCCAGCGCGGGCTTTCGGGGATGCCAAAGCACATCAACGTATAAATCACCGACGGAAGGGCCGCGACGCCGAGCATCCATCGCCACGCATTCTCACCGACGCCAGCCAGCAGCGCATTGCTGGCAAAGGCGACCACGATGCCGAAGACGATGTTGAACTGGAACATGCCGGCGAGTCGACCGCGATGCGCAGGTGGCGAGATCTCCGAGATGTAGAGTGGTGCCGCGACCGTAGAAATCCCGATGCCGATGCCGCCGATGACGCGCGCCGCGATGAAGACACTCACATTCCACGCGAACGCACACCCGAGTGCCGAGACGATGTAGAGCACACCAATCCACAGGAGCGTCACGCGACGTCCGTACCGATCGGCCGGCCACCCACCAACGAGCGAGCCGAGTACGGTGCCATACAACGCCGCGCCCATCGCGATCCCATGCACGCCGGCGCTCAGTCCCCACAGCGCTTGGATCTTCTGTTCGGCACCCGAAATCACTACCGTATCAAAGCCGAAGAGGAAGCCGGCGAGTGCAGAAGTGATCGCCCAGTAGAGCAGTCGGCGATCCATGGGCGGCACGGCGGCGCTCGACGGGCGACGCGAGCCAGTGGGTTCGACGATAACAGTGGACATGGCGGGGATGGGCAGGGCGAACTTGGGGCACTCGGAAACGGTAACCTACGCCTCGGCGTGCCTTTAGGGACGAACCTGACTCGGCGCGGCTGGCGGCGTTAAGGTGTGCTTAACTGGCGCGCGATTGCGTTTCGACCCGCCAATAGGATCGTTTTCTCAGAAGGTGGTCGGCTTCGACGGTGATGCCGACGCTCCTCTCTCGCACGCAACGCAGGCATGAACGCATCCGATCGCGCGGATCATCACGCGCAGACACGAACGCACGGGCACTCGTCAGCGCAGTTAATGCTGACGCGGTTAACCGTCGCGTTCAGTCGTCGACGCGCGTATCCGGCCACGCATCCGTTGCTGATCAAAGCGGAGGAGCAGGCGTACGACGCGATGTGCGAAGTACTTGCCGCGCAACGTACGCTCTCCATCGCGATCGCTCGCAACAGCCTGTTGCTCGACGACGTAGCGCTTGACAGCGCGCACAGCGTCGCCCGCGAATTGTCTGATCGACTGCGACTGCGCGGCGTTGGCGGTCTGACCTTCGACAGTAGCGCAACCGCCGAGTCGTTGCGTCAGGCGATCAACTGGATCGCCGTCGATCCGTCATCGGTTGCGAATGGGCCGGACGGTGCGGACCTGCCTCCACCGCTCGCCGGTATCAAGATTTCGCGTATCGACTACGGTCGGCTCTCGCTCGGCGACCATGGCGATGTCGACGCGATGTCCGTCGACGATATCTGGCGTGAACTGGCGAGTGGCCTGTCGCTCGACGACGAGATCTCCGCTGCAGGCGCGGAAGATACGCAGCATGTATTCACCGAAGGCGTTGAACGCCGACTCGTGGAGCCCGACGCAGCGCGGCGAGCGGGTGCGGTGTTGCTTCGTGTCGCTGATCAAGTCACGCGCGTTGGCTACGCATCGCGCGCAGTGCTCGCCGAGCGGCTGCAGACCGTGCTTGCGACACTGCAGTCTTCGTCGTTGCGATCGGTGATTGGCTCGTGCGGCGCTGCTGCCGAAAAGCGACAATTCATTGCGCACATGATCGATGCGCTCCCGGCGCAGGCGATTGTCGAGTGGCTCGAGAACGCTGCGCGTGCCACCGGTGAGCCACTCTCACCACAGATCCTGAGGGTGTTGTCGTCGTTGCTGGCTCGCGCTCGTGCGCAGGGGCAGCAGCAGGACGGCCACGATGCGTTTCGTAGCGCCGCTCGCAATTTGGTGCAGGCCTGGTCACTCGACGACCCCGAATCGACCGAGCATACAGGTCTGCTCGATCGGATCAGCGCCTTCGACACGTCGTACGGGACAACGGAAGTTTCGGAGACGGGAGCGTCGCGACTTGTGCAGTTCGCCCTCGAGATCGACATGTTCGGCGACGATGCCACCGACGCGACCTCGGCACTGTTGGCGGACGGTCACGTCGCGGAGCTGCTGTCGTGGAGCGCTACGGCTCCTGGTACTCACGCAGCCGCGGCAGTTCGCCGTTTGCTCGCAGCACCTGCCGTTGTGAACGCAGTGCTGTTGCGCGACCCACTCGACCAGGTCATGGCGCGTTCACTCCTCGCTTCGCTCGACGATAGCGCTCGTGACCTGCTGCTCGATGCCCTGCGCGACGCCAACAGCCGTACGGCACGACGCCTGATTTTGGGACGACTGCGGGAATGCGGAGCATCGCTGGAGCCATTGCTCCTCGTGCGTATGACCGACGCGCCGTGGTACTTCGCGCGCAACTTGCTGACGCTGCTGCGCGACATAGTGGGCACCGATGTTGCAGTCACTGGCGTCGCGACCAACATCGCACCGGACAAGATCCGCACCATCGCGCTACAGCAGCTCACCGAGCATCAGCACGAGCACGTCCGGCTCGAAGCGACGCGCATCCTGCTCGCCGATGCCAGCACACGTGAGACCGCCATTCGGCGCGCACTTGATGATCCCGCCGATCGCGTGATACTGCTCGCGCTGGAGACGCTGGCGTCGCAAGAACTACCGGCGCGCGTGCTCCTCCCGAATGTCGTCAAACGACTGCTGCGCATCATCGAGAGCGAGACGCTGTCTGTCGAGGCACGCACGCGCGCCATTAAGCTGTTGTCACATGTGCCGGCAAACGCGATCGTGCGCGACGTGCTACTGACGCTGGCGACGGTGCGCACACGGATCCTGCGACGGATCGTGCTCGCCGACGTGAACCCTCTTACGGTCGCGGCGCTCGAAGTACTCGCCACGCGCTACTCAGCCGACGAGTACGCGGCTCCGGTGATCGAGATCGCGTCAAAGAGCAACGAGAAACGCGTACGTGAGGCCGTGGTGCGGCTCCCGCGCCTTGCGGCGCTCGCCTGATATGAATCCTACGGTGCTGTTTTTGCAGTCGCTCGGGCAGGCGCTCGCGGCGCTCACGCTGTACGGCGACGGACACCCAATGCGCGCCACCGCACGCGACCGCACGCACGTCGCGCTGCTCCGTGTTCTGGAAAAGCGCGGCGAGCTTCGCATCTCGTTTTTGGATGGTGCCGTCGTGGTCGGCGCGCGCGTCCTCACCGAACTGCGTGGCTGGGAATGGGGGATCAAGCTCGCGGCGGCTGGCATCCAACGGTTTGAGATCGACGCGAACCCATCGCCGACGACGGAATCCCTCGGACAATTCATCGCCGTCTTGCAGCGCAAGCTGGTCGGAGGTGCACACACACCACTCATCGATGCTCCATACGGTTTTCGCGTTGGTGCACTCGGCGTTGTGGACACGAGCGAGCAGGCACCGCCTGCCAACGATATGGACGCGCTCCTCGATGAGCTCTCGCAAATTCCGCTGACCGCTGAGTCAGCTGCGGTGCACTGGATTCACGAGCAAGTCGCGGCAGGTGCCGATGTGCCCTTCGCTGAGGCGGAGCTCGTCGTCAACTCGTTGGCGATGGCGATGCAGCATGAGCAAGGAAAGGTGGTACCGTTGCTCGACATCCTGACCTTCGAACAGTACGGTACTGCGCATGCGTGTAACGTCGCTACGTTGTCGATTGGCGTGGCCGAACAGTTGGGACTGACGTCGGGCGATGCCCGATCGATCGGTATGGCCGCGCTCGTGCACGACATCGGCAACGCGCGCCTGCCGGCCGAATTACTTGCCAAGCCCGGCCCACTCACGGAAGCGGAGTTTGCGCTGATCCAATCACATACGGTCGAAGGTGCGCGCATGCTCAGTGCACGCGGTCGCGGTCATGCGCTCGCCGCCACCGTCGCATACGAGCACCACTTGTGGGAGAACGGGACCGGCGGCTATCCAGCGTTAACTTGGCCACGACGTGCGCATTTTGCGAGTCGCGTCGTACATGTGTGCGACATGTACGATGCGATGCGCACGCTGCGCCCCTATCGGAACGCGCTGTCGCAGGCGGACGCGTTGCGCACGCTGCTCGAGCGGTCCGGCACCGAGGTGCAGGGCGAGATCGTGCAAGCGCTTGTCGACATGCTCGAGCATACGCCGGAGCTGCGCATGCCGATGGAGGCGTCTGAAACTGTGAGCGGTTGGTCGAACCGCATTGCTGTGATCGCTGCGCAACCGCTCAGTCCGTTGCGATCGTAAAGGCGCAATAGTCGCTGAGTTCGGCGCGCGTAATCGCCGAACGCGTTGCGACAGTCGAGTACGCGTGCGCATGTGTGCACGGTGCAACACATTCACGTGTCCGGTCTTTGCGCAGACGTGCGAGCCCGGTTTCGTACGCGAATACTCGACTCTTGGAGATGACAATGCGGACAGCGGCAGTGGTAGCTGCGCTATGTGGTGTTGCGGTGCTATCGGTGATTCCACGCGTTGCACAAGCGCAGTTCACCACATTCACGTCGTCTGCGGCATTCCGTGCAAATTTCAGCGTGAATGCGATCGACACGTTCGACGACCTCACCGGCGTATTTCTCGGCACGCCACTCACCAGAAGTGCAGGGCCGTTTCACTACACCGCGTCAACGGCGTCAGCAGATGGATTCTTTCGCGTCGATGAGCCAAGACCCTCGTCGGGTTCGTGGTTGTCGACGTCGACGTCGAGCGACGTCGTCGTGTTCGATGCGGTCTCGCCGCCTGTCTTCGGTATCGGTGGCTATTTCTTCGCGACCGATATCGATGGCTTTTTTGTCGGCGGTCAGACAATCCATATTTCCGCGAGTACGGCTGCGAGCGTCTTCAACATCGACGTGGTCGGCAATCTTACCTCAGGGTTTTTCGGCGTGTACTCACAGGACGCGCCGATCACGTCGTTCACCTTCACTGCTGTGCAAACCGATCCCGAGCTGTTTCCATTTCCGACGGTCAACGATTTGACATTTGGGACGGTGCCTGAGCCGGCGAGTCTCTACTTGGTCGGCGTTGGCGCCATCGCGATGGCCGTTGTTTCAGCGAAACGGCGGCGCATAGCCTAACCGCACGTCATCGTCGCAGATCGCAATGCTTCACATGATGCAAATAGAACAGCGGGCTCCGCGTTTCTCACGCGAAGCCCGCTGCTTTTTATTGTGTCTAACAACGAGGACTGTCGTTACGGCACAATCTTCGCAACCGGCGCCGTCTTCGGGTCGACCAACGGACGGCGATCCTTCAGATGGTCTTCCATCTGCAACCGTGGTACACCCTCTTTGAGCCACTCCGGTGCCGGCTGATCGCGCAAGAATGTGTCGAACCATTCCGTCATGCGCAGGTTGTAGTCCTTCTGGTTGGCCGGACGGGCAAGTCCGTGGTTTTCGCCGACGTACTCGAGCAGTACGACATCCTTGCCGAGTTGGCGTAGATGATTGTAGTAGGTGATGCCTTGATTGAAGTCGACGGCACCATCGCGATCGTTGTGCAGGATCATGAATGGAATGTTCAGATTCTGCGCAAAGTTTTGCGGCGAGTTCCGCATGTAGGCGTCAGGCACATCGTTCGGGCCGCCGGTGAAGCGCCCTTGGCTCGAGATGAAGATCGACGCGTCGGTGCTGCCGCTATTCCAGTAGATCGAACCAAACATCGAGACCATGTCGGTGAGCGGTGCGCCGGCGACGGCCGTCTTGAAGATGTTCGTCTGCGTTGTGATGAATGTCGTCTGATATCCGCCCCAGCTGTGTCCCTGCAGGCCGACGCGCGCCGTGTCGATCATCCCCGTGGCGATCGCCGCTTTCACCGCCGGCACCACACACCACACAGCGGAGCGCCCCGGATCGTTCACGTGATAGACGATGTCGGGCTTGAGAAACGCGTAGCCGCGTGATGTGTAGACGCTTGGATTACTGTAGCGCGTCGCATTCGGCTCGGTGTAGACATTGTACTCTTGGCTCAACTTCTCGTAGATGTACGTGAGCATCGGGTACGTCTTGCCCTTCTCGTAGCCGGCCGGGAGATACAGCACGGCCTGATGCTTGCCGCCGCCGTTTTCACACTCGTAGTTGATGAGCTGCGCGCCCGGCGTCCAAGCAATTTCCTTCTGCTGCGGATTCGCTTCCGTCAAGCGACGTTCGTTCTTGAGTCCATCGTCGGCTGCATAGAAGTCGGGATACTTCACGACCGTCTGTCGCGCATAGACCCACGTATTTGCATCGCGCGCCTTGCGATAGTCGACTTTCGCATCTTCGTACGCGATCGTCTTCACCCCGCCCTTCATCGGATCGACTTGGACGAGTCCTTCCTTCTTCGTCCACTCGCCGTACGTCTCCATGTACAACGGCTTGGTCGCATCGATGATACCGCGGTCGGCCGGATCGGAGAGCACACGACTCTGGTAATGGATCTGATCCGTCTTGCCGTTGGCCGTGAGATTCACCGCACCCGTACCCGAGACCGGCAAACGCCAGAGGTCCCAGTTATCTCGGATGAAGACGTTGGCGCCGTCCTTCGTCCACCCAACCAGCGCGCCACCGATTGCCGGCTTCACCTGATTGTGATCATCGTCGGTATTCCAAAACTGCGTCGGCACGCCCGTCGTGATCGTCTTCGTCGCTCCGGTCGCGAAGTCGTACGTCTTCCAGTCGCCACTGTCGTAGTACGCGTACTTGCCGTTGTCCGGCGAGAAGGGTGCCGCACCACCACTGCGACGTCCTCCACCGCCTGCCCCACCCGGCAGCTTGGATTGAATCAACTTGCGTTCGCCGGTCATCACATTGATCGCGTACACATCGCGAAACGCGCTGCCACTGATTCCCTGCATGCGCTCGTACGCCGAAACGTCGGTGCCAACCGCCCACGTATCCTTGGGGCCAACGGCAACGTCACGCACTTTCTCATCGGCAAGCTTCACCACTTTCGCGGCCGTCATGTTGAACGCGGCGAGATAGCTGAATGCTTTGTCCTGTGCTTCCTGCACCTGCTGCTGCGCCTGTGGACGCGGATCCTTCCAGTGCCACAAGATCAACGACGGCACTTCGGCGTCCGTTTGCGGTGCGGCAGCGATTTGTCCCGTGTTGCCTGCGCCGGGCGCGGTACCACCAGGATTGGGTGGCGTAAATCCACCCGCGTTGCGCGGGCGCGGTGGACGCGGTGCACGCAATCCGAAATACAGCACGCCCTGCTTGTCGCCCCACTCGAGCGCATGATCGCTGCTCACCACCAAACCACCGGAAACGCCCGCGCTTTTGGCCGAGATCTCCGACGGCTTTGCATTGAGCGCCGCGGCATGTGACCACGCGAGCACCGCGGCATCGTCATCAGCGCCTGCCGTGTCCGTGACCACGCGCAACACCGCCAACGCATCCGTCGAATCGCCCCACGTGAGTCGACGATACGACGCCTTCTTCACATCGAGTGTGCGCGCAATGCCCGACGAGAGTTGACGAACCTGCACGCTGTTGCCGGCCATATCGGCCGTCGCCACCGCCAGCGCGACCCAGTCACCCGAATCATCAAACGCAAACTCGGCGACGTCCGACACTGGCTGCGGCGTGCCACCGGTGAGACTTACCAGTTCGAGCGTGCTACCTGTTGGCACAGCAGCGCCCGCGCCTGCACCAGCACCCGGTGCCGCAGCGGCAGCCGCGCGAGGCGCCGCATGATGCACCGCGATCCAATCGGACTTGTCACCGGCAAAACGAAATGCGCGAACGTTGTCGAATTCGCGCTTGGTCCCGTCGGCAAGATTGACGACCGCGAGCTTGGTCTGCGCTGTGGCCGCTGCTGCAGCTCCAGGTGCAGCTGCTCCACCGCGCCCACCACGTCCGCCACGTCCGGCAGCGGTTGCGCTGTTCGCGTAGACCAGAAACGCCACCCACTTTCCGTTGCCGCTGATCGCGAGACTTGGCGCTCCGCCACCACCGCGACCACCGCCCGCACCACCACCCGATGCATCGCCGATCGGAAAGCGCATCTCTTTTGCGCCAGCGACCGTGTTACGAACGATCACTTCGGCGTCGCCCTCGTTCGGCGCGAGGACGTACGCAAACCACTTGCCGTCGTTGGAGAGCGTCGGCGTCCGAATGCCCTTCCAGGAGAGCAGATCGTTGACCGACAGCTGCCGGCCGACGGACGCCGGTGGCGTCCATCTGGAAACGGGTTTGTCATCCTTCGCGCCAAAGGGCAGCGCGGTAAGCGTATTGGTGACGTTTTGCGTCGGAGCCTGCGCGTGAGCGGAGGCAGCGAGGAGGCTGGCAGCCGCGAGCGAGCAGCGGGCGAGCAGCAGATAGCGCATGAAAGGATTCCGGTTGGAGACGACCGCTACGGTAGCGCCACGAGCATTAACGCGAAAGAGTGGAAGACTGACTCACCGCTCGACGAACGTCATGCAGGCGGCGATCGTTGTCATGTCCCCAACGTCCGGAGTGGTCTTCGTGAAGTTGCTGCTCGCGCTTGCTCCCCTGCTCTCCCTGACGCTCTCGACACCAACACCCGCGCGTGCGCTGCTGGTGCTCGAAAAGGAACAGCACACCCTCGTCATCGTCGATCCGGTTACTCTCACTATCGTGGCTCGTGTACCGGCCGGCAACGATCCGCACGAAGTCGCCGTGTCCGACGACGGTCGCACGGCCTATGTCTCCAACTACGGTGGGCGCGGCGCTGGTCCGGGTGGCACGACCATCACGGTCATCGATCTCGTCGCGCAGAAAGCGCTTGCGCCGATCCAACTCGGCGCACTCCGCGCACCACATGGCATGGCGTTCGCAGGCGGAAAACTGTACTTCACCGCAGAACAAGCAAAGATCGTTGGACGCTACGATCCGGCCACGCGCGCGATCGACTGGGTGATCGGGACCGGCGAAGACCGCACGCATATGGTGGCCGTGTCGCGCGATGCAAAGATCGTCTTCACGAGCAATGTGAACACGCCGAGCGTGAGCATTATCGAACAACGGGCATTGGCGCCGCCGCCGGGTCCTCCGCCTGGCGGACTGCAACCGAACGGCGCAATGCCGAACGGCGCGTCGCCGACGGGAACAGTGCCTAACGCTCCACCTCCGCGCGGTCCACAAACTGATTGGCACGTCACCAACGTCATCGTGGGACGCGGCGCCGAAGGGATGGACGTCACGCCGGACGGCCGTGAGCTCTGGGTCGCCAACGCCATCGACGGGACAATCTCCATCGTCAACGTGCCGGAGCACAAAGTGGTGCAAACGCTTCCGTCCACCAAGTCGGCCAACCGACTCAAGCTCACCCCCGACGGTAAATACGCGCTCGTGTCAGACTTGAGCGGGGGCGACTTTCTCGTCATCGATGTCAAGTCGCGCGCCGTCGTGAAGCGTGTCGCACTCGGTGGCAACTCCGAAGGCATTCTCGTCTCACCAGACGGCGCGCGCGTCTACACGACGATGAATTCGAAGGACGCTGTGGCCGTCATCGACCTCGCAACCATGACCAAGACCGGTGAATTGAAGACGGGCGAAGGACCCGACGGACTCGCGTGGGCGCAACGCCACTAACAATACGACACAAATGAACGAATCGGTAAATACACGACCGTTCGCCTTCGCGCCTCCGCGCGTCGCTATGGCGCGCACACTGCTTCTTTCGCGCCTGCACGCATGAGCACACCACCACCGCCGCTGCCCGGATGGGCAATTCATCGCAACGACTTCCTGGTCGTCGAGCAGGATATCGATCTGCTCGGCCATCTCAACAACGTCGCGGCCATGGCGTTGTTCGAACGTGCGCGCTGGAACATGCTCACCGAACGCGGCTACGGATTCGAGACCTTACAATCGTCTGGTCAGGCGCCGGTCATCCTTTCGGTCGACGTGCAGTTCCGTCGCGAGGTACGACTTCGTCAGTGCGTCACGATCGATTCATACACGTCGAGTACGTCGGGCAAAGTCGGTATCATCACGCAGGTCATGCGTATCGGCGATGACGCGGTGCACATCATCGCCAACTATACGATTGGACTCTTCGATCTGACCGCGCGGCGCCTCGTGGTGCCGACGCCGGAGTGGCGCAGAGCGACGGGTGAACCGGAGCCTGGTTCACTGACTGCGTGTGAGACAGAGGCGTGAGTATCGATGCGTTGCTTCGGCACGATATCATCGCACTGCCGCCCTTGGTGTCGGCAGTGCGATGAACCACATCGTGCTCGCGTGTACCGCTTACAGTTTCTTACGGTTGCTTACGGCTGGTAGATGCCAAGCACGGTCGCTGCGCGGAGCGATGCGCCTTCCACGATCTGCCTGTTGCTCCCGAAGTATCCGATGCCGAGCGCCGTTACGTTGGTGAGCGCGTCGCCTTGCAGCCCCCAACTCACATCGAAGCCGGGTACGGCGCTGAAGTCTGGCGTGTCGAAGCTGTAGCCCGTCGCTGTCCCGAAGTAGCCGCGTGAGCCGATCAACGTCCACGAACGCGTCCCGCCCGCGAGCGACGGCGCACGCGACGCGGGCATGCCCACTGCCCCACGAAGTGAGCGAATGGCACGATCTGCATTGATAAAACTGCCGCCGCCAATCGACTGCGTGAACGTACCCGTCAGTTGATCGCCGTACTCCGCCTGCCACACGCCGGAGCCTTGCAACCGCGCGTACGGCAACGTCGCCAGCGTGACAAACATCGGCAGAGACAGATTCGGGCCGAACGTGAGCGTGCGATTGTTCAAATCTCGATTGTATTGCGCAGCGAAGCGCGAAGTGCCAACGCCGTCCGCAATGAGATTTGTTGCGGCTGCGATAATCAAATGCAGATCGCCCGACTGCGTTTGCGCGCTGGGAATCCCGTATACCGTAAACGGCGAGCGACCACCGGATGTCGCGCCGAAGTTGAAGAAGCCGCCGAGCAATCCGTTGTTCGTGCCAAAGCTCGTATACACGCTGACGGCGTCGCTGCCGCTGTTGGCCGTCGTGATCTGCGCGGCTTGCACCGCGAACGATTCGGTGCCGCTCAAGTCCACCACGGGAATGACACCGTTCGCGGGATAGTTCAGGTTGCGACGAAGTAACGCGCGGTCAGGCACGACGCTGGTTACGCCAGCGGCGAAGCTTTGCGTGCTCCGAAACGCCAGGAGATCTGTAGGACCCTCCGCGGCCTGCGTGACACGGAAGGACGTCGTCGGAAACACGACCGATGCGAAACCACCCCCGTAGTTGACCGACGCCGTTTGCAGCGACGAGAGACCCGCAACGGTTCCGGTGAGCGTCTTGGTCGGGCGATTCGTTGCGCACTCCGCACTACCGCTCGCTTGTAACTCGGTGGTCGTGGCGAAATTGACGGTGACACGTGCCGGCCCGCCATCGACGTTGGGCTGCGCGTACGCAACGACGCCGACGGCGGCGGCGATCGTGAAGTTGTAGGTCTGGTTCGCGCTCGCTATGACGCGTGTGAACGCACCGCTGGTTCCGCTCCGGAAGGCGAACCAGACGGGATACTGGGCGGGGTCGCAGAATCGCCAGGAGATCGCACCGGGGCCGACCGCGCCTGCGGTGACCGTCAGCGTCAGCGGCGTGGTCACGTTTGCGATGCCTGCCGCAGTGCCGGTGACGGTGCCAGTGTAGGTGCCGACGGCCACTGCGCTCGTGACTGCCAGGGACAACGACGACGTGGCACCGGTCGCGGATGCGGGGTTGAAGGTTGCGGTTACGCCAGCCGGGAATCCAGATACGGCGAGGGCGACCGCTCCCGCAAAGCCACCAGTGCGCGTCAACGTCACGGTGCTCGTCCCTGTGGTGCCCTGCGCAGTTGTCACCGCCGATGCGGTCATCGTGAAGTTCGGCGCCGCGCTCACGGTCAACGCGATGGTTGCCGTTTGCGCCGAGATGCCCGTCCCCGTTCCACGCACCGTCAGTGCGTAGCTGCCTGGCGTCGCCGTCGCGCCAATCGTCAGCGTCAGCGATGACGTCGAGTTGGCGGCCAGGATTGTGGGCGGTGTGAAAACTCCCGTGATGCCGGTTGGTGGCGCGTCGAGTGTAAGCGCCACGTCACCGGCAAAGCCGCCGACGCGGGCGATCGTGATGGTGCTCGTTGCCGTCGCGCCGATCGCGGCAGCGAGCGTCGGCGTGCCCACGGCCAGCGAGATCGCCGGTGCGGCCGATACGACCACCGTGAGCGCCGTGGTCCGATCGGTCTGCGCCGCCGACGTCCCGCGAATCGTCAGGTTGTAGGTGCCAGGTGCAGTCGCAGCGGTCGCGGCGACCGTCAGCGTCGACGTGCCGGCACTGGCCGGATTCGGCGCGAAGGTACCGGTCAGTCCCGCGGGTGTACCCTCGAGCGTGAGCTGCACGTTGCCGACGAAGCCGCCGCTGCGCGCGATGGTGACCGCGCTCGTTCCTGACTGGCCAGCGGTGATCGGCAGCGAGGCCGGCGTTGCGGTGAGCGAAAAGTCTGGAGCGATGGTCGCCGTGATCGTCAGCGCGACAGTCGCCGTCTGCGCCACCACACCAGTACCGCTCGCCCGAATCGTAAAGGAGCTCGTCGCGGCGGGCGAAGTGGCGCCGATCGCCAGCGTCAGCGTGCCGCTGGTGACCCCGGCGACCAGTGTGGCGGGGGCGAAGGTCGCGGTGACGCCGGTCGGGAGCCCTTCGGCGGTGAGGGTGACCACATCGGCAAAGCCGCCCGCTCGCGTGATCGTGACCGGTACCGTCGCGGACGCGCCCTAGGCTGCGGTGACGGAACTGCTCCCGGCCGTCAGCGTGATCGCGGGCGTAGGCGGCGCGACAATCGTCAGCGTATACGTCGCTGACGCCGAGCTGACGCCCGTGCCGCTGGCTCGGATGGTGATTGGGGTGGTGCCCGGCGTCGTCGCAAGTGGAATCGTAAACGCAATCCCCGCGCTCAGCGTCGTGCCGCTCAACTGCGCGGGCGTGAACGTCGCGCTGACACCTGCCGGCAATCCTTCCGCGGTCAGCGACACCACACCGGCAAACCCGCCGCCGCGTATCAGCGTTAGCGTGTTGGCGCTCGAACTCCCGGCCACCGCGCTGGCTGATGTCGTCGCGAGCGCGACCGTAATGCTTTGCGGAGTGGTCGTTCCACCGCCGCTGTCGCCACTACTCCCAGAGCAGGCGGCGACAAAAAGCGGGAGACACAGGGCGGCAAGCAGGCGGCGCATCGGGCAGCTCCGGAGCGAAGAGAGGGTTGGACGTCGTGACACCGTCCCGTCCTACACACGCGCAAAGCTCGCACAAACCTTGCCAGTCTGCTGGAGATGCCCTGTCCGTCGCGCTCCGGCTTATCGGCTCCCGCGCAGATTCTGCGGCGGTGCGCCGAGCGGGAGGTTGGTGAGCAACAGGCCACGATCGGAGTTGGCGGTAATGTCCTGCGACACTTGGTCCAGCAGCTCACTTAACGCTTTGAGCGTCGCCGTCTCTTCGGCTAACGACGCAGCGTACATCTTGAGCGTCGAGGATGGGTCACGACGCAGCTCCTGGTCCGCATCAAACCGCTCAGCCAGGCGCGACAGGCGCCCTGCGAGCTGTGAGGCCGTCGACGTAAACACGGTCGACAGTTCACGTCGCGTGAGCGGCGTCGAGCCAGCCGGCCAGCGCGCGCGCAACGTGGGCGCGGCGCGGAACGTCGCGAATGACGTCGCGAGCACGACCCCATCGCTGTCGACGGATTGTACTAACGCCTGAATCCACGCACCATTGCCACGACCGGCGTCGCTCGGCCCGCTGACGTCGACGTGCACCTCGATCTGCGCGCCCACCGGCAGCAGTCGACCGAGCAGCGTTGCCCCGTCGCTGGTGAGTTGGAAACGACCCAGCGTCTCGTTGACAATTGCTCGATTCATGCCGACCACGCGCGAAGTGTTGCCGCAGCACGTTCGCGTTCAACGCGAAGTGCACGACGAGTGGTGATGGTACAGAGGATGGCCAGCAGCGCCGCACCGACGTACGCGAAAATCGTCTTGACGACGGACATGACGAGAAAGCGTCCACTCATCGTCGCCGGCAGAATCGGTCGGATCTGCAGCGTGTCGAGCGCGTAGAGCGGAATGAGCAGGAGCATCGCGACCGCCGCGACCGTCGAGTAGATCATCCACAATCGCGCAAAGATCGGACGTGACGCGCGCATCGCGGCGGCGGTGATGAACAGGTTGCCGATGCTCAAGATGAGCAGATTCGGAGCCAAAACGCCAAGTGCGACGAATCGCCACTGCACGTTGCCGATCTCCGGCACGCGCATCTGCCAGACGACTTCGCTGAATGCGGAGAGCAACAGGTAGATCCCCGTCATGAGCATCAGCGGCGTGAGCGCGGACTGCAGCATGGTCTCTTCGCCCGGCAACGATGCGGTGATCGGTCGCGCGCCTGCTGTGGGGGCTGCGGCCGCCATCGGCGCGCTCGACGCAAGCGGCGCCACGGGCGGCATTCGGGAGATCGATGCGACATCGGCCGCATCATCATTCCATGCGTCAACGGCGCTATTGCGCCCGATGCTGTTGGATGGAGTGCTGGTGCTTTTATCCGGTGTATTCAATGTGACGATCCTTGAGGCGATTTGACGCGATAAAATTGGGCAGCGGCGACGACGCGTCTCGAGTGCGCTATTCCAACCTCGTACGACCGCATTCCACCGTGACTATTCGTTCCGGTTCGGCGCGTCGTGGCGCTCCCTGACGGTAACGACGAGCGGTGCCGCACCGCAGTAACGGTAGCGGCTGCTGCCACGGTCGTCCATCACAATCGCTGCCGCGCGAGCACCGACTCGCGGTGAGGCTCGCGGTGTGCAGGCGAGCTCAGCGGGGACTGGGACGAACGCCGTTCAGACGCGCATCTTATTGGCCAGCGTGGTACGTCGTGCTCCCACCGACGACGGTGCGCACGATCGTAATATCCTTGATCGCATCGGGTTTGACCGTATGCGGGTCATCAGACAGCATGACGAAGTCGGCGAGCTTGCCGGCAGAGATCGACCCCTTGCTCGCCTCTTCGTGCGCCGCGTACGCGCCGTTGAGCGTGTTGACCCGAATCGCCTCGTCCACCGAGATCCGTTGATTCGCGCCCCACGTCGTATTGTCCCAGCCGGTGCGCGTGACCATCCCCTGAATCCCCATCAGCGGCGCGAACGGACCGGGACTGAAGTCCGAACCGGCGGCCGCATGGATGCCCGCATCGAGCATCGTGCGAAACGCCATGCTGCGCTTCATCAGCGCTTCACCGTAAAACGGGAATTTGTCGGTGTTGTAGTACGCGTACGTCGTGAACATCGCAGGAATCGCGTCGAGCGCCTTCATGCGACGCACGAGTTCATCGGTGATCAGCGTACAGTGCGTGATTTTGGGGCGCGCGCCGGGGTTCGGATGCTTTTGTAACGCTCGCTCAACGGCCGTGAGATACATATCGATCGCGACGTCGCCGTTGGCGTGACAATTCACCTGAATGCCCGCGCGGTGCACGCGCTCCACCCACGCATCGAGATCGGCCTGCGTTTCAGTGACGTTGCCCTTGTACGTCGTGCCGGGATAGGGCGTACTGAGCGCCATCGTTCGCTCGGAAAACGATCCGTCTACCGTATGCTCAGACGTCGCACCAAAGCGAATCATGTCATCGCCAAACCCGGTCTTGATCCCGCTCGTGATCATCGACTCGAGCACGCTCCCCTGCGCTTCGTAGCTGATGCGATGTTTCAACTCACCGCGGGTCCGTACATCCTGCATCGCCGCCAGATCGCCACCTTCGTGGTGCACCGTGGTTAATCCATAGCGCGCGAACTCCTTCGAAATATGCGCGACGCCATCGCGTTCCCGCTTCTCACGCTCGGCCGCCGAGTATGCAACACGCGCACCGACGGCATTGAGCAGGTTCATCGCGCGATCAGTGACGCGTCCATTTAACTCACCGTTGCTGCCTTTGTCGAAAGTACCGCCCGCCGGAGCCGGCGTGTCCTTCGTGACTCTAGCTAGCTCGAACGCCTTACTGTTGTAGAACGCCGTATGCCCTCCGCGATGGTGCACCACGACGGGATGCTGCGTCGACACCTGATCGAGATCCTGCATCGTCAGCAGGCGTTTGTCCTTGAGCTTCGTGTCGTCGTGAAAGTAGCCCGACACCCACGTGCCCGGCGGCGTTTCGCGGGCGCGCGCGCGCAGTTTCTCGATGACACTCTGGATCGTCACGAACTCCACCTCGAACGGATTCCCGACGAGCACCTCGTACAACAGCGTCGTGCCGCCGGCGTGATTGTGCGTGTCGATGAATCCGGGGACCACGGTCATGCCTTTCGCGTCGATAACGGTCGTGCGCTTCCGCGCCAGCGATCGCATTTCGGCGCTCGTGCCCACCGCGACGAAGCGGCCGTTGCTGACGGCCATGCCCTGCGCGCGAGGCATGGCTGGGTCCATCGTGTACACCGTGGCGTTCACGACGACGAGATCGGGATCGATCGCCGCACGCGAGTCGATCGCTGCGCGTGTCGTAGCGGCACGAACGAGTGACGGCGCCAACGCGCCCGCAGCGCCGGCGATGGTGAGCCCCATGAACTCGCGACGAGAGCGACGGTCCGTCATAGCACCTCTTCAGGAAACGTGTGGATACGATTGATATGCATATCCTACCGTTTTCTACGCCCGCCGATAGCTCACCCGCCGATAGCTCGCGCGTTCTCAGCCCACGAGCGACGCCATCGGCTCGCCCATGCGCACCGGTCGCGTTGCCTGCCACGTCGCATCGAGGGCGATTCGCCCCGCGCCAAAGAGCAGCACCACGGTTGACCCCAAAAGAAAGCGTCCCATCTCGTCGCCCTTGCACAGGACCACTGGCTTATCGGCGTAGCTCCACTCACGAATCACGCCCGGTCGAGGCGGGTTGATCACGCCGTGCCAGACCGTCGCCATACTGCCAACAATTGTCGCGCCAACGAGCACCATCACGAATGGGCCGGCGGTGCCATCAAACACGCACACCACGCGCTCATTCCGCGCGAACAGCCCCGGCACGCCACGCGCGGTTGTCGGATTCACCGAGAAGAGATCGCCCGGCACGTACGTCATGCGCCGCAACGTGCCATCACACGGCATATGAATACGATGATAGTCGCGCGGACTGAGATAGATCGTCGCGAAGGTGCCATTCACAAACGCGCCAGCGAGCGACGCATCGCCACCGACCAGCGCCGTCGTCGAATAGCGATGTCCCTTCGCCTGAAAAATCTGATCGCCCTCGATGGCGCCGCACTGACTGATCGCGCCATCGACGGGACAAACGAGATCTGCTGCCGCGATGGGTCGCGCACCGGCAACAAGCGGTCGCGTAAAAAATGCGTTGAAGCTGTCGTAGCGCGACACGTCAGGCTCGGCGGCTTCGTGCATGTCCACCCGATAGCGACCGACAAACCAGCGAATGGCCGACGTCGTGAGCGTACCGGCACGCGCCGACGCCAAGCGACCCATCAACGATGTGAGCGCGTGCTTTGGTAACAGATACTGCAACAGAACGTCGAGTGGTGGCAACCGAGTGGAGTGCAGAAGAGAGCAGGAACCCGTCAACGTGAGTAAGTCGGCGACCCCCAAGTATCGCCACAAAACACGTCTCCCGCGCAATGCCTGCGTGTCTGTTTGTCGAAATCGAGACACGAGATCCCTCGCGGCGAGCCGATTCGCCGGTATCTTCGGGATCGCAGCTCCCTCCCTCCTCCTTCGACGACGCACGTGAGCAACCTCGGCCTCGACATCCTCTCCGAACTCGTTGGTACTGCCCTGCTCATTCTCTTGGGCTCAGGTGTGGTCGCCAACGTCATTCTCGCGAAAACGAAAGGCTTCAGCGGCGGGACGCTGATGATCAACGTCGGCTGGGGACTCGCCGTCTACTGCGGCGTCATCGTCGCCTACAACTCCGGTGCGCATCTCAATCCGGCGGTCACGCTTGGCTTGGTCGCGAGTGGTGCGACCGCGTTTGGGCTGGGCGTCGCCGTGAGCGCCGAATCCGTGCTGGCGTACATCGGCGCGCAACTCGTCGGCGCGTTCATTGGCGCGATGCTCGCGTGGATGGCGTACAAGCCGCACTTCGACGCCGAACCCGATCCGGGCAACAAGCTTGGTGTGTTCGCGACCGGTCCAGCTATTCGGAACCCGTTCTGGAATGTGATTACCGAAGTGCTCGCGACGTTCGTGCTCGTGTTCGTCGTCATTGGATTTGGTCGACAGCCATCCGGCGGCGGACTGGCCGCGCTTGGCGCACTGCCGGTCGCGTTGCTGGTCGTCGGTATCGGCGCCTCAATGGGAGGACCGACTGGCTACGCCATCAATCCGGCACGTGACCTCGGGCCGCGCTTGGCGCACTTCCTGCTGCCCATCAAGGGTAAAGGCTCAAGCGACTGGTCGTATGCGTGGATTCCCGTGCTTGGCCCGATCGTCGGTGGCGTGCTCGCCGGCTGGGCCTCAACGCTGCTCATGCCGGTGGTGAAGTAATCATGACGCCACAGTTCGTTATCGCGATCGATCAAGGGACGACCAGCACACGCGCGATCATTTTCAATCACGCCGGCGATATCGTCAGCGTCGGGCAAAAGGAACACGCGCAAATTTTTCCGCGCGCCGGCTGGGTCGAACATGATCCCATTGAGATCTGGGACAACGTGCGTGAAGTCATCGGCATCGCACTCTCACGCGCCGATCTCACGCGACATGACATTGCGGCGTGCGGCATCACGAATCAACGCGAAACGACAGTCATCTGGGATCGACACACCGGGAAGCCGGTATACAACGCGATCGTCTGGCAGGACACGCGCACCCAGCACATCGTCGACCGGTTGGCGGCGCACGGTGGCGTGACGCGATTTCAGCACACCGTTGGCCTTCCGCTCAGCACGTATTTCTCAGGCACGAAGATCGTCTGGATTCTCGAGAACGTAGACGGTGTACGTGCGCGCGCCGACGCGGGCGACCTGCTGTTCGGTACGACAGATACGTGGGTGCTGTGGAATCTCACCGGCGGCGTTGACGGTGGCGTGCATGCCACCGACGTCACGAACGCCAGTCGCACGATGTTTCTCGATCTCGAGACGTTACAGTGGGACGACGAGATTCTCGCCGAGTTTAACGTTCCGCGTTCGTTGCTGCCGGAGGTGCGTTCGTCGTCGGATGTGTTTGGCACGATCGAGGCGTCCAGTCTGCTGCGTGAGGTCCCGATCTCAGGGATACTTGGCGATCAGCAAGCGGCGACATTCGGCCAAGCGGCGTTCACCGCCGGCGAAGCGAAGAATACGTATGGCACGGGCAACTTCCTGATCTTCAACACCGGCACGAGCATTGTGCGCAGTCATCACGGGTTGTTGACCACGATCGCGTACAAGTTGGGCAATGGTGCGACGCACTACGCGCTCGAAGGGTCGATCGCCGTCACCGGTGCGTTGGTGCAGTGGTTGCGCGACAACTTGGGGATCATCGGCAGCGCGGCGGACATTGAAGCGCTGGCCAACACGGTGAGCGACAACGGTGGCGCGTACTTCGTGCCGGCGTTTTCCGGATTGTTTGCGCCACACTGGCGTTCGGATGCGCGCGGCGCGCTCGTCGGCCTGACACGCTTCGTCAACAAGGGGCATCTCGCGCGCGCCGTACTCGAGGCGATCGCCTTTCAGACGCGCGAAGTGTTGGATGCGGTCAACGCTGACTCCGGCGTGCGTCTGACGGAGCTCAAGGTGGATGGCGGCGCGACCGCGAACGACACGTTGCTGCAGTTTCAGGCCGACATTCTCGACGTGCCCGTCGTGCGTCCGGTCGTCTCCGAGACCACAGCGCTCGGCGCGGCATATGCGGCCGGGCTGGCCGTCGGCTTCTGGGCCAATCTCGACGAGCTGCGTCGGAACTGGCAGGAGGGGAAGCGATGGACGCCCGCGTTCGATGAGACCAGGCGCGAGCGTCTGTATCGCAATTGGAAGAAAGCGGTGACCAAGACGCTTGATTGGGTTGACGACGACGTGGATGGTTAGGCGCGATCGCGCACAACTTACCGACCGACTCCATCGCTCAACGCCCCGACGACAGCCGCTTCACCAGCGCGTGCAAAGACGGCTGCTCCGGTGACCACTGTGCTTGCGTACCTCCAAGCGACCGTTGATCTCGGAACGGATCCGGACACGACTCGTCCCACCATCGCTCCGGTTCGTTTCCGATACCGGCGCCGTACACACTCGACGAAGATCCGTAACACAATACTCTGCCTCTCCGGCGACGCGTCACTACACTTCAGCCAATCATGGCTGAGTATTCAAAGCTCCTAAAACAGATTTTGGTTGTCGCCGCCACCGAGCGCGAACTCGCCGCGCCCGGCGGGTGGCGAACACTGTTGTGCGGGGTTGGCCCAATCGAAGCCGCACTGGCAACGGCGTGCGAAATCGAGCGACTACGACCGTTAGCGGTGCTGCAGCTCGGCATTGCCGGCGCGCGCCGCGTGTGCGCGCTGGCGCCCGCCGCCCTCGTCATCGGCAGCGAGTCATGTTACGGCGATCTGTCGCCGACCAACCGCTGGTCACCCCGCCTGATCACCGCGCCGGCTATACTGGTCGCCGCTGCCACAAGCGCGTTGCCATCCGCCATCATCACACGCATCGGCACCACGGCGCGCGTGGGCGGAAGCGACAGCAGTGAGTGCGATGTCGAAGCGATGGAAGGCTTTGCGGTGCTGCGTGCGGCACAACGCGCGAACATACCAGCCATCGAAGTGCGGGCGATCTCGAATGAGATCGAAGAGACCGATCGCAGCCGCTGGCACTTCGACGCCGCCTTCGAGGCGATCGTTTCCGCCACACCGCGACTCGTCGCCGCGATTGCGGCACAACTCTCCGAGAACGCGGCCCATGCGTGAGCTGACTTTTGGTTATTCGCCCTGTCCGAATGATTGCTTTGCGTTTCATGCGTTGGCGTTCGGCCTCGTTGACGCCCCGTTCCGTATTCGGCCCGTCCTGCTCGACATCGAGGAGCTGAATCGACAGGCGCATACGGGTTCGTTCGATCTCACGAAACTCAGCGTCGGCGCATTCGCGAGTGTTGGCGATCGCTATCGCATGCTGCGCAGTGGCGCCGCGCTTGGCCACGGCGTCGGTCCATTGGTCGTCACGCGCACACCGATGTCGCTCGCCGAGGCCGTGCGCGGACGCGTGGCGATTCCCGGACGCGAAACGACAGCGTATCGCTTACTGCGGTTAGCCGCACCGACGCTGACCGACGTGGTCGAGTTGCGCTACGACCACATTCTGCAGGCCGTCAGCAGCGGCGAAGCTAACGCGGGACTGATCATTCACGAGAGTCGATTCACCTTCGCCGAGCATGGTCTGTACAAGGCGGTAGATCTGGGTGATTGGTGGGAACAGGAGACCGCGTTACCGGTGCCGCTCGCGGGCATTTGTGCGCGCGCCGACCTCGACGACGCGCTCGTAGCTGCGGCCGAACACGCCATTCGGGACAGTGTGCAATACGCGTTCGATCACCCCGATGCGAGCCGCGACTACGTGCAGCAACACGCGCAGGAAATGTCTGAGGACGTGCAGCGCCAGCATATCGCGTTGTATGTGAACGCGCACAGTCTCGACGTTGGCGACGACGGCATGCGCGCCATCGCGCGTCTCGTCGGCTCGGGGTGACACGGTTGCTGCGGACTTGTCCAGCGACACGCGGGGCGCCATCGGTGCGCCGTCGGCCAATCGTGTTCGACGAAGGTAGTTCGCGCACGCGTCGTGGCGTTGCGCCTGTTGGTCATGCACGTTTGTATGCCGCTGTTTCCACCCGGATGTTCCGTCGCCCTTTACCTCTGAGCATTTCATGATTCGTGTACTTCGAAAAACCGTGCGTCGTGGGCTGGCCGCCGCTGCACTGACGTCTGGCCTTAGCGTGACCGCTGGCGCGCAGTCCGCACCGACCGTCACCCTGACCCGCCTCGAGTGCGGCACCAACGCGCCGCCAACCGACGTCGGACTTCGTTTTTCCGACACGTTCGCGTTCAGCGGCGTGATGGTCCAGCTCACGTATAGCTGCTACCTCATCCGCCACAACGACGACTATCTGATTTGGGATACCGGCTTCGCCATGGGGCCAGGTGCGACGGCACCGAAGCAGAGCCTCGTGCAGATGCTCGCGCAGCTCAAGCTCACGCCCGCAAACGTGAAGTACGTGGGCATCAGCCATTATCACGGCGACCACACCGGTCAGGCGGCGTCGTTTCCGCAGGCGACGTTGCTCATCGGCAAGGGTGACTGGGACGCACTCAACGATCCCAAGATGGCAGCCGCCGCGAACCCCGCGTCGTTTGCGCCCTGGATCAGCGGTGGCAGCAAGGTCGAACCCCAGGCCGCCGACAAGGATGTCTTTGGCGACGGCTCGGTGATGTTTCTTAACATGCCGGGGCACACGCCCGGCCATCACAGCCTGCTCGTCAAGCTGCGCGAGATGGGCCCCGTGCTCATCACCGGCGACGTGTCGCACTTCCGCGAGAACTACGAGAGCGGCGGTATCCCCACGTTCAACACGGATCGTGCGGCATCCGTCGCGTCGATCGATCGATTCAAGCAGATCGCCAAGAATCTCAAGGCAACCGTGATCATTCAGCATGATCAGCGCGACGTCAGCAAGTTGCCGGTGTTTCCTGC
>JBBQDB010000027.1:0-35783 GCA_038319245.1 Gemmatimonadales bacterium | reverse complement strand
GGGTCGGCCAGTCCGCCGGCCGCGTGGGAAACGCGCGACAGCTACGCCGAACGCTCCGGGGCAGCGGTGATGCGTCTGATGCAACATGGGCCGCGTCCGCGCGACATCGTCACGAGAAAGGCGTTGGAGAACGCGGCGGCCGTCGTGGCCGCAACGGGCGGATCGACTAACGCGACATTGCACTTGCCGGCGATGGCCCACGAAGCGGGGATCGCCTTCGACTTATTTGATGTCGCCGCAGTGTTTGCGCGCACGCCACTGATCGCCGACCTCAAGCCCGGCGGTCGCTATCTCGCCAAAGACGTGCATGACATCGGCGGCGCATCGGTGGTACTCAAGGCGCTGCTCGATGGCGGCTTCCTGCACGGCGATTGCCTCACGGTCACCGGCAAGACGATCGCCGAAGATCTGGCCGACGTTGTCATTCCCGACAACCAGGATGTGGTGATGCCAACGTCGCGCGCGATTTCACCGACGGGTGGATTGATCGGCATGCGCGGCAACCTCGCGCCCGATGGCGCAATCGTGAAAGTCGCGGGGCTCCATACGCACCAATTCAGTGGGCCTGCCCGCTGCTTCGATTCCGAAGAAGCTGCCTTCGTCGCCGTCATGGAAAAACGCTACTCGGCGGGGGACGTCCTGGTCATTCGCTACGAGGGCCCGCGCGGTGGACCCGGGATGCGCGAGATGCTCTCGACCACGTCTGCGATATATGGACAGGGCATGGGCGACCAAGTCGCGCTCATCACCGACGGACGGTTCAGTGGCGCCACGCGCGGCCTCTGCATTGGGCATGTCGGACCCGAGGCGGCCATCGGTGGGCCGATTGGCCTGCTGCGTGACGGCGACATCATCGACATCGACGCCGTGACCGGGACCTTGTCGGTCCGGCTGTCGGACCCGGAGCTGGCGGAACGTCGCGCGGAGTGGACCCCGAGGCAGCACGATTTTCAGTCTGGAGCGATCTGGCGATACGCGCAAACCGTGAGTCAGGCGCGATTCGGCGCCGTTGTGCATCCAGGGGGGGTTGCGGAAACGCACTGCTATGCCGATGCTTGAGTTGTGGCTGGCCGCGTGACCAGCCGCGTAACGGTTCGTCTTGTAACGTGACAGCACCTGTCGGCCCGGAATTCGGGCACAACCTCTGATCCACGCGCTATTCCGCTGATGTCTGCCGTGCCCGCGATGTCCCGACTTCTTCTTAGCCTTATTCCCGTCGTCGTAACGATTCTCGTTACGTCGATTCTTATCGTACGCGTACTTAGCGGACGGGAGCAGGGCTCGAGGGTCGCGATGTAACGCGGTCCGCTGCCCCTCCCGCGATCATCGGGATGGGCACCCTTGGACGACACAGACAAGGCTCCCTCCCGGTTCGGAGGGGGCCTTTCTCGTACACCAAGGTCCCATGTCGAACTCCAATCCTGCGCTGCGCACCGGCGCGCAGATCATGTGCGAAGCGCTCATCCGCGAAGGCGTGTCGGTGATGTTCGGGATTCCGGGCGGTTGCATCATGCCGTTCTACCACGCGATGTGGGAATACCGCGCCGAACTGCGGCATGTGTTGTGTCGCCATGAGCAAGGCGCCGGGCACGCGGCCGAGGGCTATGCGCGCTCCACCGGCCAAGTGGGCGTGTGTATCGGTACGAGCGGACCCGGCGCTACGAATCTCGTCACGCCCATTGCCGATGCGTGGATGGACGGGACGCCGCTCGTCGCGATCACCGGCCAGGTACCAAGTCATTTGCTGGGCACCGACGCGTTTCAGGAGACCGACATCACTGGCATCACCGTGCCGATCACCAAGCACAATTTTCTGGTGACCGACATCAACGAGCTGCCGCGAGTCTTCCGCGAAGCATTTCACATCGCGCGCACCGGACGACCTGGTCCTGTGCTCATCGACATCACGAAAGACGCGCAGCTGGCGCGCATCGTGCCCGATTGGGATGTAGCGATGGACTTGCCCGGCTATCGACCGACGACGAGCAAGAGTGACCTACCGCTCGATCGCATTCGCACGGCAGCGGCGCTGTTGGCCTGCGCGGAACGTCCGCTTATTCTCGCCGGAAATGGTGTGATCCAGGCCGGCGCAACGCGCGACCTGCGAACGCTCGCCGAGCAGAGTCGGACGCCGGTGATCACGACGTTGCATGGGCTGGGTGCGATGCCACACGATCATCCCCTCGCGATTGGTATGCCCGGGATGCACGGCTGGGTGCACGTGAACCGTGCAATTCAGTCGTGCGATGTGCTGCTCAATGTTGGCAGTCGTTTCGATGATCGCGTCACCGGTAAGGCGGGCACATTCGCACCCAACGCGACCATCATTCACATCGATATCGATCCCGCGGAAATCGGAAAACTGGTCCACACAGAGATTGGCATCGTCGCCGATTGCGGGCCCGCGCTGCGCGCGCTCACCGCGGCACTTCCATCGCACGACGAAGCGGCGCGACACGAGTGGATAACGCAAATCGCCACGATGCGCGATGAGTATCTGCCGAGACAAGGGTATGCTCGTCGAGAACGTACGGCGCCGTTGATGCCACACGACGTGTTCGACGCGATGAATGACGCCTTTCGCGATCGGCAGGATTGGCGCGTGGTCACCGACGTCGGCCAACATCAGATGTGGGCCGCGCAGCTGCTCGACTGGAGCCGACCGCGCACACAAATCACGAGTGGTGGCGCCGGCACCATGGGCTTCTCGTTGCCTGCCGCGATGGGTGCGGCCATCGCCGACCCCGAACGTACGATCTGGGTCGTTGTCGGCGACGGCGGCTTTCAGATGACCGCGTGTGAGCTCGCGACAATTGCGCAGGAAGGACTCACCAATCTCAAAGTCGCTGTCATCAACAACGGCTACCTGGGCATGGTGCGGCAATGGCAGCAACTCTTCGAAGGAAAACGCTACAGCGGTACGCCGCTCACCGGCCCCGACTTCGCCAAGCTCGCTGAGGCGCATGGATTACGTGGTATGACGGTGGACGATGCCGCCGACGCACGCACGGCCATTGACGCAGCATGGCGGCATAACGGCTGTGTCGTGATCGATTTTCGCGTTGAACGCGAAGCAAATGTGTTCCCGATGGTCCCTGCCGGTCAGGCGATCGGCGACATGATGACCGACGAAGTCTCGCAGTCCGCACCGATGTCAAACACGCCGTCCGTCTCTTCACCCACAGCCAAGGTCTGAACCTGATGTCCCAGCACACGTTGATCGCCCTGTTGCAGGATCGTCCTGGTGTCCTGCACCGCACCGTCACCCTGCTGCGTCGTCGCGGCTTCAACATCGCGTCGCTGGCCGTCGGACGAAGCGAAGTGCCCGGCATCAGCCGCATGACGCTCGTCGTCGATGCCTCCGATGCGACGCAGGTCGTGAGTCAGCTTGATCGCCTGGTCGAAGTGATCGGCGTAACGGATGTGACCAACGAGCACGCCGTGCAACGTGAGACGGCACTCGCGAAGATCACCGCCTCGCCCTCGCGGTTGTCACAGCTCGTGGACTTTGTCACAGCAAGCGGGGGGCGCGTGCTGGACGTCGGTGACGACGAAATCATCGTCGAGATCACCGATACCCCCGAACGTGTGGAGGCGTTCATCGCGCTGATCCGCCCCGAAGGATTGTCTGAATTGATGCGTACCGGACGCCTCGCGATGATGCGCGGCCGGACTCCCACTCGCCTTGAAGCTCCGGCGCACTACCGCGACCAGGCTGACGGCGCACCTCACGAGGAGGCTGCAGCATGACCACACGCGTCTTCTACGACCGTGACGCCGATGCCACACGGTTGACGGGCCGGCCGATCGCGATCATCGGATACGGCAGTCAGGGTCATGCCCACGCGCTCAACCTGCGCGACAGCGGCTGCGATGTGCGCGTTGGCTTGCGCGCGGGTTCAAAGAGTTGGGCTGCCGCCGAAGCGGCTGGGCTTCGCGTCTGCACTGTGGCGCAAGCCGCGGCCGAAGCGCAGCTGATCATGATGCTCGCGCCGGATACCGAGCAGCGTTCCATCTACGAGCGCGATGTGCGCGTTTCGCTCACTGCAGGCAAGACGTTGCTGTTCGCGCATGGATTCAACATTCATTTTAAGCTTATCGATCCGCCCGACGGTGTCGACGTCGCACTGATTGCGCCCAAGTCGCCGGGACATCGCGTACGCGAACTGTACACAGAAGGTGGCGGCGTGCCGGGACTCATCGCGGTGCATCGCGACGCAAGCGGACATGCGCGCGAAGATGCGCTGGCGTACGCGCGCGCGATCGGTTGCACGCGTGCAGGCGTCATTGAAACATCGTTCGCGGAAGAGACGGAGACCGACCTGTTCGGTGAGCAGGCGGTGCTGTGCGGCGGTGTGTCCGCGTTGGTGAAGGCTGGTTTCGAAACGCTGGTCGAAGCAGGCTACCAACCGGAGATGGCGTACTTCGAGTGCCTGCATGAGCTCAAATTGATCGTCGACCTCATGTACCAAGGTGGGCTGAACTATATGCGGTACTCGGTGTCGGACACCGCTGAATACGGCGATTACACGGCCGGCCCACGTATCGTCACCTCGGCGACGAAGGACGCGATGCGTCAACTGCTCGCGGAGATTCGCGATGGCACGTTTGCCCGCCAGTGGGTGGCAGAAAACGAAAATGGTCGCCCAAACTTCTCTGCGGCGCGGCGCGCGGACACGGAGCATCCCATCGAGCAGGTGGGTGTGCGTCTCCGCGAACTGATGCCCTTTCTCAATGCAAAAGTCGTCCGCCCCGACACGGGCGTCGCGGCGACTCCGACTCCGACTCCGACTGGTGCAGGCAAGATGCCGGTACCGGCCGGTGTAATATGACCGGCGATATCGTCCGCATTTTTGACACGACACTCCGGGACGGCGAACAGGCCCCGGGGTGTTCCATGACGGTCGACGAGAAGCGACAGGTTGCTCGGCAGCTCGCTCGACTTGGCGTCGATATCATCGAAGCGGGTTTTCCGGCCGCATCACCGGGTGATTGGGATGCGGTGCGCGCGATCGCCGAAGACGCGTACGAATGGCCAACGTCACCGGTGATTTGCGGACTGGCGCGCGCAACGCGCAAGGACATCGAAGCGGCAGCGTCTGCGCTTGCGGGCGCGGAGAAGCGACGCATCCATACGTTTCTGGCGACATCAGACGTACATCTGCAGTACAAGCTGAACATGACGCGCGAGGCGGTGATCGCACGCGTCAGCGAAATGGTGCGCCTCGCGTCGACGTTCACGTCGGACGTGGAGTTCTCTCCCGAAGACGCCTCACGAAGCGATGTCGGTTTTCTATATGAGGTGCTGCACGCAGCAATTGACGCCGGGGCAACGACGCTCAACATCCCGGATACGGTTGGTTACACTACGCCGGATGAGTACTTCGCGCTGATCGCGGGCATTCGCGATCAGGTCGTTGCAGGTCGTGCCGTCACGATCTCCACGCACTGCCATGACGACCTGGGGCTCGCTGTCGCGAACTCCCTTGCCGGCGTGCAGGCGGGTGCGCGACAGGTGGAGTGCACCATTAATGGTATTGGTGAACGCGCCGGCAACGCCGCCCTCGAAGAAGTAGTCATGGCGCTTCGCACGCGTCGCGCGAGGTACGCGGCAGACACCCGCGTGCACACAGAGGAGATCGGTCGCACGTCGCGCTTAGTCTCGCGCTGCACCAGCGTACGCGTGCCGCCGAACAAGGCCATCGTTGGTGCCAACGCCTTCGCACACGAAGCGGGCATCCACCAAGACGGCATGCTCAAGAATCGTGAGACGTATGAGATCATGCACGCCGAACATGTCGGTCTCGAGGGCGGCCGACTGATCCTGGGCAAGCACTCGGGGCGCGCGGCGCTGCGCGCGCATCTGGCGACGTTGGGGCACGCCCTGACCGACGCCGAAACCGACGCGGTTTTCGCGCGCTTTAAAGAGGTGGCCGATCGCAAGAAAGTCGTCGACGATCGCGAGTTAGAGGCGATCGTCGCGGGCGAGACGAAGCGTGGCAGTGCGACCTACACGCTCGAGCTGGTGCAAGTCTCGTGCGGTACGCACGCCATTCCAACTGCGACCGTGAAGCTGCGCGGCCCGGACAATCAGGAGCTTGTGGCTGCGGCGCAGGGCGACGGCCCCGTCGATGCCGTGTGCCGTGCGATCAACGAATGTGTTGGCGACGTGGGTGAACTGATTGAGTTTTCGGTTGACGCTGCGGCGGAAGGGATCAACGCCGTGGGTGGCGTGTCCATTCGAATGCGTGAACGTTCGGTGCAAGCGGATGTGAACAGCGAGCCCAACGTGCACGCCCATGCCGATCCGGCGTACACCGCGAGCGGCTTTGGCGTGCATACCGACATCATCGTCGCCACGGCCGAAGCGTACGTCGCCGCGGTGAACGGACTGATTCGCGCGCGGACGCGTGCGCAGGCGATGAGCGCGGTGGCCGCATGAGCCCTACCTCGCCAACTCCGCGTACGCTATTCGATAAAGTATGGGACGCGCATGTCGTCCAGCCGGGCAGTGACAGTGCACCGGCCGTCCTCTATATCGATTTGCATCTGGTGCATGAAGTCACGTCGCCGCAAGCGTTCACCGTCTTGCGCGAGCGCGGACTTCGCGTCCGACGTCCGGATCGCACCATCGCGACGATGGATCATTCCACACCCACGATCACAACGCATGGCCGGCTTGTAGTCACCGATGCGGCCGCGAGTCAGCAGCTCGACGCGCTCGCGGCCAACTGCGTCGAGTACGGCGTACCGCTGTACGGAATGGAGGACGAGCGCCGAGGCATCGTGCACGTGATCGGCCCCGAGCTTGGACGTACGCAACCCGGCATGACCATCGTCTGCGGCGACAGCCACACGAGCACGCACGGCGCATTCGGTGCCTTGGCGTTTGGTATCGGCACGAGTGAAGTCGGGCATGTGCTGGCGACGCAGTGTCTGCTTCAGTCGCGTCCTCAAACGATGGAAATCCGCGTCGATGGCACACTCAGCCCGGGAGTCTCGGCGAAGGATTTAATCCTCGCGATCATCGCACAAATCGGGGTTGGCGGCGGTACGGGTCACGTTATCGAGTACCGCGGCGACGCCATCCGTGCGCTCGACATGGAAGGGCGCATGACGATCTGCAACATGAGCATCGAGGCAGGCGCGCGCGCCGGTATGATTGCGCCCGATGAAACCACCATCAGCTGGCTTCAGGGTCGTGAACAAGCTCCGACCGGCGACGCATGGGACGCCGAGGCTGCGTACTGGCGAACGCTTTGTACCGACGACGGCGCAACGTTCGACAAGACCGTCACGATCAACGCGTCGGAACTGGAACCGATGATCACGTGGGGTACGAATCCCGGCATGGGGATTCCGGTCAATGGCTTTCTGCCGACCGCGGACTCCGAGGCCGGTGCCGTCGCCACGCGCGCCTTCGCGTATATGGGGCTCACGCCGGGACAGCAATTACTCGGTCAGCCAGTCGACGTTGTGTTCGTCGGCAGCTGCACCAACGGGCGCCTCGACGATTTGCGCGCGGCCGCCGCAATATTGAAAGGGCGCACGGTCGCGAAGAACACGCGCATGCTCGTGGTGCCGGGTTCACAGCGAGTGAAGCGTCAGGCCGAGCGCGAAGGGTTGGCCGACATCTTCAAGGCGGCTGGCGCCGAATGGCGTGAAAGCGGATGTTCGATGTGCATTGCGATGAATGGCGACAGCGTCGCCACGGGGCAGTATGCCGTCAGCACGAGCAATCGCAATTTCGAGGGACGTCAAGGCAAGGGCGCGCGCACGTTGCTCGCCTCACCACTCACGGCAGCTGCGTCGGCGATTGCCGGTGTGGTCGCCGATCCGCGAACCCTGTTGTGAGGTGTATCGTGAGAAGTATCGTCAGACGCATTCTGAGGAGCGTAACGTGAACACGCCGTGGACTCCGCTATCGTCGCATGCGGTATTGGTCGTGCGCGACGACATCGATACCGACCAGATCATTCCGGCGCGCTTCCTGACGACCACGTCGCGGACCGGTCTTGGCCGACATCTCTTCGCTGATTGGCGCTACGACTCGGCGGGTGCACCACGCGCGGACTTCTCGCTTAATGCACGAGCCTCAGCAGGTGCGGAGATTGTGGTTGGCGGTCGCAACTTCGGCTGTGGCTCCAGTCGTGAGCATGCGCCGTGGGCGCTCAACGATTGGGGTATTCGCGCCGTGATCGCGTCGAGCTTCGCCGACATCTTTCGATCCAATGCGCACAAGAATGGCGTGTTGACGATTGCTTTGCCGGAAGAAATGCTGCACGCACTGCATGACGCGTTGCGCACCGCCCCGACGTTTCGCATCACCGTCGATCTCGCCGCACAGCAGGTCACACTCCCCAACGGCACGTTGGCGGCATTCGAGATCGATCCGTTCAGCAAGAGCTGCCTGCTCGACGGGCTCGACGAGTTAGGTGCGTTACTCGCCGCGTTGCCAGCGATCGAAGCGTGGGAGATGACATGCGGGCGCTGATTGCCGTCTTGCCGGGCGATGGTGTTGGTGTCGAAGTCACGAGCGAAGCTGTTCGTGTGTTGCATGCTGTTGCCGCACACGCGGGGCACGAGTTCGAGTTTCGCGAAGCGCTGATCGGTGGCATTGCGATCGACCAAACCGGCGATCCATTACCGCCCGCCACGCGCGAGCTCGTCACGTCGGCCGATGCGGTCTTGCTCGGCGCGGTCGGTGGGGCCAAGTGGAGCGATCCCAGCGCAGCAGTTCGTCCAGAACAAGGGTTGCTCGGACTGCGCGGATTGCTTGACGTCTTTGCCAATCTGCGCCCGGTCGTCGTGCATCCTGCCCTCGCTGCAGCAGCACCGCTCAAGACCGAGTTGCTCGCCAACGTGGACGTGTTGTTCATTCGTGAGCTCACGGGCGGCATGTACTTCGGCGCGAAGACGCATGACCGCGACGCAAACGGTCATTCGACGCGCGCATCGGACCTCTGCGTCTACACGGCGAGCGAAGTCGCGCGCGTAGTGCGCGTCGCGGCATCGGCGGCACGCGAGCGACGCGGGAAGTTGCTGTCGGTTGACAAGGCGAATGTGCTGGCGACCTCTCGACTCTGGCGCGAGATCACGTCACGCGTCATGGCCGAGGAGTTTCCGGACGTTGCCCTCGAACATGCATTGGTCGATTCGTTCGCGATGCAGCTGCTGCAGGCACCGTCTCGCTATGACGTGGTGGTGACGGAAAATCTGTTCGGCGACATCCTCACCGACGAAGCGGCTGTGCTCGCTGGGTCGATCGGCGTGCTGCCCTCCGCGTCACTAAGCGAGGTGGGCCCTGACGGACGGAGGCGTGGCCTGTACGAGCCCATTCATGGTTCAGCACCAGACATCGCGGGTCGCGGTATTGCGAACCCTGCGGGGGCTATCCTCAGCGCGGCCATGCTGCTTCGCCATTCACTCGGCCTCACCGACGAGGCGGCGCGCGTTGAGGCGGCCGTGTACGACGCGATCAGCGATGGCGTGCGCACGGTCGACTGTGCTTCGCTCGGTGTGGCGCCCTCGAGCACGACGCAAT
This sequence comes from Gemmatimonadales bacterium, assembly GCA_038319245.1. Taxonomy (GTDB): domain Bacteria; phylum Gemmatimonadota; class Gemmatimonadetes; order Gemmatimonadales; family Gemmatimonadaceae; genus Gemmatimonas. The sequence continues at coordinate 26,239 of JBBQDB010000027.1, read as the reverse complement.
TCGGCGACGCCGTCCTGGACCGGTTAGCGCCCGTGTCTCGGTGAGCCGTTCCCCGCGAAGCGGGTAGGCAGGCGTCGCGATCGTCGACGGACTCCTTCGCGCGGCCGACGCGACTCTTCCGACGGAGAATGACGCGACACAGCTTGTAGCTGCGCCACGATCGGGCGCCGACGCTGTGTGCCGTGGTACGCGGCGTCGCGATCTTTCTTCAGCCGACGACCGCCGATGACGCGCCGCCTGTTCCCCGTTCTGCTCCTCGCCCCGATGGCGCTGGGAGCGCAGATCAAGCGTCCAATGACCTTTCTGGACGTGCAACAGCTTCGTCAGGCCAGTGGACAAGCGGTCAGCCCCGATGGCATGTGGATGTTGTACGCGATCAGCACCCCCGACTGGAAAGAAGCAAAAAAACAGTCGGACCTCTATCTCGTCTCCATGTCGAAGGGGGTCGCCGACACTCGGCAGCTCACCTTCACCAAAGACAAGAACGAGACCAGTCCTGAGTGGGCGCCCGACGGCAAATCGTTCGTGTTTGCGTCGAATCGCGATGCGGCAACGCCGGCTGCGGGCAATCAGCTCTACATCATGCGTCCCGACGGTGGTGAAGCGCGGCGCATCACCGATGCGAAGGATGGCGTAGGCACGTTCGCGTTTACCCCCGATCATAAGTGGTTGGCATACGCCTCGGGGAAAACGGACGAGCAGCAGCTGTGGGTGTTGCCGGTGTCCGGACTCGATTCCGGCAAAGCGATGCCGCTCACCAAGCATCAGACCGCGATTCGCTGGTGGAAATTTTCGCGCGACGGCCGCACCCTGTTTTTCACCGCGTCGGACACGCTCGACACCGACGAGAAGAAGCGCATGGAAAAGAAGTTCGACGTGCGCATTCGCAATCAGGAAGAGCCCGTGCAGCATCTGTGGGCGTTTGACGTGGCGACGCGCCAGAGCAAGCGACTCACGAGCGGCACCGAGTATACGGTAGATGGCGTCACGCTCTCAAGCGATGGCAAGTACATCGGCTATCGCGGCACACAAAACGATCGGTATTTCCGTGGAACGATCGAGGCGAACATCGTTGGCGATCTGTATCTGCTCGAGGTCGCGACGGGCGCCATTGAGCGCCTCACGAAGAACGTCGAGATTGCAGAGAGCGTGCTGTCATTCGCGCCAGACAACAAGACGATGGCGTTTTCTGCGTCGAACGATTTCACCTACTTTCGCGACCAACGTATCTGGCTGCGTGACATTGGCGCCAAGGGTCAGCCGTTCCGCAAGATCGGTGATTCGTGGGACGGCGATGCGACCGTTGGCTTCTGGAGCGCCGACAGCAAGACGATCTATTTCAACGACGGCGTGAAGGCGACAAATCAACTGTTTTCGATTGACGTCGCGAGTGGTGCCGTGAAGCAGCTGACGAGCGTGAGGGCGTCGCTCAATGTGCAACGCGACGACAACACGGGCACGCTGCTGATGAATTACACCGACGCGACGACGCCACCGTCGCTGTTCACCGCGTCATCGGTGGACAAGATCGTGGACAAGTCCAATTGGACGCGTCTGACCAATCCGAATGCGCAGGTCGCGAATCTCGCGCTTGGCGAAGAGGAGGAGATCAGCTGGAAGTCGAAGGACGGACGGACAGTTGGCGGCGTGTTGATCAAGCCGGTCGGCTATCAGGCGGGCACGAAGTATCCGCTGATCGTTGCGATTCATGGCGGTCCTGCCGCGGCCGATCTGCTCACGTTCAACGGCGGATACGGCGCGCAGATCTATGCCGGAGCCGGGTACGCGGTGTTGATGCCCAACTATCGCGGTAGCACCAACTATGGAGAGAAGCACCGCATCGAAATTGCGGGCGACTATTTCACGAAGGGCTACAACGACATCATGACGGGCGTCGACAATCTCATCGCGCAGGGTATCGTCGATGGCGCGCAGCTTGGTGTGCTCGGATGGAGCGCTGGCGGGCATTGGTCGAACTGGATTCTGACGCACACCGATCGGTTCAAGGCGGTATCGACGGGCGCAGGCACGATGAACTGGACGTCGATGTATGCGCAGAGCGACATGCAGCGTAACCGGCAGTACTACATGGGCAACAAGTTGCCGTACGATGACTTCGACGGATATTGGCGTCAGTCGCCGCTCAAGTACATCAAGAACGCCAAGACGCCGACGATGATTCACGTCGTGGAAGGCGACCCGCGCGTGCCGCGTCCGCAGAGCGAGGAGCTGCACATGGCGCTCAAGCGGTTGGGCGTCCCGACCGAATTCTTCGTTTATCCGGGCAACACGCACGGCATTCCCGACCCGCGTAATCAGTACGTGAAGTCGATGGCCGAGTTTACGTGGATGGAGAAGTGGGTGCGTGGCAAGGATGTGAAATTCGACTGGAAGCCGTTGCTCAAGACGCTCGAGGACGGTCCGCTGCTTGGGCCGGTATCATCGCGAATGGACGACGGGCACTAGTCGGCCGCCTGGTGGTGTCGGCGCGAGTACGTTCGCGCCGACGCACGCGATGCGCGTGCGCAGTTGGCGATGGCGCTTTCGGGCGACGGTTCCGCCATGGTAGAAAAGCAGCAGGGGCTCCCGAGTGGGAGCCCCTGCTGGTGTGACATGGCTCGCGTCGCAAGCGACGCGGCGATGGGCTGCTTAGTTGCCGAGCTTGACAACGTTCTCAGCGGCCGGACCCTTCTGGCCCTGGACCACGTCGCATTCCACGCGCTCGCCGTCGGCGAGCGACTTGAAGCCGCCGCCCTGGATGGCCGAGTGATGGACGAACAAGTCCTTGCCGCCGTCATCAGGCGTGATGAAGCCGAAACCCTTCGCGTCGTTGAACCACTTCACAATGCCGGTCGTACGCATGTTACTACTCCTGCTTGGTAATTTTGGTGCTGTGATCGGAGTGCTTATGCAGTACGTACCGACACAACGTGCTCGTGATGGTGCCCTCACGCGGGCCTCGCCGACGGCGAGAGTCCAGAACAACAAAGACCCGCTTAAAATCGGCGGGCCCCTGAGACGCTCCGAAACTGCACCCTACCATTGCGGCAGGAGTGACATCGGTAGACTAATGCCATCGGGCCAACGGCGCAATAGCCAAAAAGTATTCTTCTGTCCCCAAAGCGAGCAAAGCGGAGTATTATGCGAGCAGGGCTGCAACCATTTTGTTGCAGAGGCGTTTCCTTGCAGTGCTTTCTTCGTTTCCACCCCCGCATTCCACGCATACATGGGCGCACTGTACCGCTGGACCGAGCGCGTCTCGGAGTCGAAGATCAACTACTGGGCCACGTACGTCGTGGATCTCAGCTTGGCCGCATACTTTCTCGTGTTCGATGTGCGCCATCACGGGGTCACGCTCATGGGCGTGCTGATGCTGTTCGCCGCCGGTGTCTTCGCATGGACGCTGACGGAGTACACGTTTCATCGGTGGATGTATCACAACGTTGGCATCAACCTGACCCGTGAAGGGCACGAAAAGCACCACGTCGATCCGAAGATGTACATCGCGATGCCGTGGTTCGTGACGCCCCTGATCTTCATCCCGCTGCAGCTCGGGCTGGCCGAGTACGCCGGCATCCGCGGGCTCTCCACGCTGCTGTCCGGGTGGTTTGTCGGCTTTGTCGCGTACGGCCTCATGCACCACAGCCTGCACCACTACAAGTTGCCATTCGCGTGGTATCGGCATCTGCAATCGCAGCATCGCATCCATCACGCGTTTCCAGAGACAAACTACGGTGTCACCATGCGCTATTGGGATCGCGTCTTCGGCACGCAGTTCACCAAGCCGGTGCGGGCTGCGCAAGGCGACGTACTGGCGGGCGACATCGTGTAGCTCGATGTAACTCTGCGTAGTTCGCATGACTTTCGCAGCAACCGCACGTTAGCGGTTCAGCACTTGGGCACGTTTCGAGGTCGCGGTGACATTCGCCGCCATCGAACGTGCCCGTTTTTTATCTAGTGACGAAGGCCGCCCATCTCGAACGTCTGCCCGGCACCGGTCTCGTGTGCCCGCGCGAGTAGGTAGCGCAACGCCGCAACGTCTTCGACCGCGAGACCGAGCGATTTGAAGAGTGTGATGTCGTCGCGCGATTGCCGCCCCGGCACGGCGCCCGTCACAAGTTCTCCGAGTTCTCCGAGCATGTGCGCGTCCGTGATGACGCCCTCAGCGCGCGGCAACAAAAAGTCGCCCGCTTCGGCGAATGCCGACTCGCGTCGGTCCACGAACAGCCGCGCACGCTGCACGGCGGCGCTATCGAGCTCGCGCGCGATCGCCAGCGATGCGCCCACGGCACAGACATGCGTCCCCGGGGACAGCCACGCGCCCTCGAGGACCGGCGAGCGTGACGAGGTAATCGTGCAGACGATATCTGCGCCGTACACTGCATCGCGGGCGTCATCGTAAACCGCAACGTCGATGTTGTGGGCAACGCGCGCACGGTCGGCAAATTGCTGCGCCCGACCGCCGGCCGCTGCACCAGAGCGCGTCCAAATGCGCAAGCGCCGAATGGGTCGGACCGCACACATCGCCTCGAGATGCGGCATCGCCAGAACACCCGCGCCCAAGATGGCAAGCTCCGTGGCGTCGTCGTTGGCGAGCAGTCGCGCCGACAGCCCCGACACCGCCGCGGTGCGAATGGCCGTGATGCTCGACGCGTCGGCGATCGCGAGTAACGATCCGTTGCTTCCATCAAACAGCAGCACGACCCCAATGTGCGAATCGAATGGCGTCGCGTCGTTCCCCGGAAATACCGTGATGATCTTCGCACCGATGGCGGCCGAATCACCGCGCCCAAGCACGGCGGGCATCGTCGCGAAGGCGTTCATCGAATCGCCAAGTCGCAGGACGGTGCGCAACGGCAACATCGCGTCGCCGACAGCAACACTTCGCAACGCGTCGGCCATCACGTCGATGCAGACCGCCATCGGCAGCAGCGCGTGGACATCCTTGTCAGACAGCAGCCGTGTACTCACTTGGACTCCGAAAGTTCAGGTGTGGTAGGGCGTATACTCATGCCGACAAATCGGTTGCGGTACTGGTCGACAAAGTATCATCCGCAAACAGGTGAATCAGCCGAGAGACGTCCGCATCAACACCAACGTCGACATGCGCGCCAGCAGCCCGAAACAGCTCCGCCGCGCGCGCGCTCATCGGCACCGGCGAATGATGCGCCGCGCCGAGCCGGACCACCTGTTCGATGTCCTTGCGGAAGGTCGCGAGGGCGCCGATACGTGGAGTGTCGATGCTGTTTGCCATGCGTCGTCCGAAGATTTGCAGCGGTAGCGAGTCGGCGAAGCCTCCCGCCAGCGCATCGGGGAGCCGCGCGCAGTCGATGCCAACGGCACGTCCGAAGGCGAGCATCTCGGCGATGACCATCAGGTTGCAGGCGACGATCATCTGATTGCAACTCTTTGCCAGCTGCCCTGCCCCGTGGCCACCCATGTGCGTCACGCGCGTCGCGAGCGCGTCAAATACCGGCGCGGCGCGTTCGATGTCGTCGGCGTCGCCGCCAGCAAAGACGATCAAGCGACCCGCGCGCGCGGCAGGTAGCCCACCAGACACGGGTGCATCCAGCCAGTGTGCACCACGTCGCGTCGCCAGTTCAGTCGCCATCGCCACCGTCGCATCAGGATCGATGCTGGACAGATCGATGAGCAGCGAGTGCGACGAGAGTGCATCGACGATGCCCGCCGCACCAAAGACGACCTCCCGCACCGCCTCGGTGTTGGTGAGGCACAGGCAGACGATACTCGCGCGTCGTGCGACGTCGATGGCACTCGCCTCCGCGTCGGCGCCCAGCGCAATCAGTGGCGCGAGTTTGTTCGCCGAACGATTCCAGATGGATACGCGCACCCCGCGCTCGAGCAATCGCTCCACCATCGGTGTCCCGATCAGCCCTGTACCGATAAAACCGATCCGTGGTACCGCTGGCGGCGCCGCAGTCACGTCGGTTGCAGTGAGGCGGCGAGCGGTGTCGTCAGGCATACAAGTGCAAGCCGTTGTCAACGCGCACGATTTCGCCTGTCATGCCCGGCGCCATCGCAATGAGAAAATGCGCGAGGGCGGCAATTTCGTGGGTCTGCAACAGTCGCGGCAGCGCTTGAGTTTTGAGATAGTGCGCCTCAACCGTTGCGATACCGTCATCGTCGAGCACACGACTGGGCAAGCCGCCTTGGACATAGGCGGGCGCGATCGCGTTGACTCTGATGTCCGGAGCGAGGGCGCGCGCGAGGGAGAGAGTCAATGCGTTCACCGCGCCTTTCGATGCCGCGTAGGCGACAGACGAACCGAGGCCGGCGGTGCCGGCAATCGAGGAGAGATTGACGATTGCGCCGCGCCCGCTCGCACGGAGCGCGGCCGTGCACGCGCGAATCATCTGGAACGTACCGATCAGATTGACGTCGTAGGTGCGTGCGAACTCGCTGGCCGGCAGCGCATCGAGATCCGCGTGCGGCACGAAGCGCGTCGTACCGGCGCAGTTGACCAATGCATCGAGCCGACCGAAGTGCGCGAGAAGCTGATGAACCGCCGTCACGCAATTGGCATCATCGGTTACATCGAGATCGAGGCAGACCGTACGCGCGCCGTTCGCCTCGCAGTCGGCAATCACGGTATCGGCCTGTCGGCGATTGTCCGCGTCGAGCGCAGTGAGCGCGACATCCCAACCATGGCGTGCAAAGGTACGGGCGCACTCCGCACCGATGCCGGTGGCCGATCCGGTGATGAGGCAAACAGGTCGTGTTGTGGAATTCATGCGCGGGAGTGTACGACCTGCCGGGGCGTGTCGCCAGAAACCCGCTCTGCCGATGTCGGCACGACTTGCGGGTACGTGCTCCCGCGCGAGCTTACGACGATGCAATCTCATTCTCGTCCGACGTCGGTATGGCGCGGCGCATGGACCGCACTCCTTGGCCTCGCGCTCGTCGTCTCGGTCGACGTTGCGCACCCGTTGTCACTGTCTGCGCAGTCACCGCCGCTCTGGGAGGTGTATGCGATTCGCTACGCGACGGTGCCGCAGTTCAAAGTCGCAGGGCTGATCGCTGGTGCCGACACGTCGCGGCGGCTGGACATTGCGATGACGGTGTGGCTGCTCAAGTCCCCGTCGGGGCGAACGGTGCTGCTCGACGCCGGCTTCAAACGCGCCGACCTGATCGCCCGTTGGAAGCCCACAAGCTATCTGCGCCCAGACTCGGCGGTGTCGCGCGCGGGCGTGTCGGTCGGTGACATCAGTGATGTGATCGTCTCGCACATTCACTGGGATCACTTCGATGGCGTCGACCTGTTTCCACGCGCGAAGATCTGGATTCAACGCGAGGAGGTCGAGCATCACATCGACGCGACGGGCAACGTGCTGGATCGTGCGATCGATGCGCCGGACGCCGCGATGCTGACCGCGCTCCGTGCGGCGGGACGCGTCGAGCTTGTGTCTGGCGACGCGCGCGAAATCATCCCCGGCGTCACGGTGTACACGGGCGGGAAGCACACCTTTCAGTCGCAATACATCGCCGTCCGAACGGCGCAGGGCGTCGTCGTGCTCGCGTCGGACAACATGTATCTCTACGAAAACCTCGAGAAACATCTGCCTATCGCGCAAACGCTCGACGCCGCGTCGAATCTGGCGGCGCAGTCGCGGATGGTATCGTTGGCAGCGTCGCCAAGGCTGATCGTTCCGGGCCACGACCCCGCGGTGTTCGAGCGGTTCGAGAGTGTGGCGCCTGGCGTTGTTCGGATTCGCTAACCGAAGGTCGCGCGAGCGGTTTGTGCCTTCGTAGTGTCTCAACGGCTGGCAGCGCGAGCGCGCTGTGTCGTCAGTCATCCCCACTTTCTGCCTTCCGTCATGATCCTTCGCTCAGCCACACCGTATCGACGGCGCCGGTTACATCGCCAATCACGTCGCGCTGCGTTCACGCTCATCGAGATTTTGGTCGTGATCGTGGTAATTGCCATCCTCGCGACGCTCGTGGCCCCGAACATCTTTCAGCATGTTGGCGCGGCCAAATCGGCAACGGCGAAATCGCAGATCGAGATGTTGGGGACCGCGCTCGACGCGTATCGGCTGGACAACGGTGGCTACCCGAGCACGCAGCAGGGCTTGGTCGCGCTGTGGGAAAAGCCATCGATCGACGCGCCGACGAACTGGCGCGTGCCATACCTGCGGAAGGCCGTGCCACCTGATCCATGGGGTCGTCCGTACATCTACGTCTTCCCCGGACAGCATAGCCCGCAGAGTTACGATCTCGTGTCCTACGGCGCCGACGGTAAGCCCGGCGGCGAAGGCGACGACGCCGACATCACCAGCTGGAAGTAGCCCACACGCTGACCGAGGCTGGATAACGGACGGGAGCCGAGGCGCGTAACTTGGACAGACGACTTGTCCGCTTGCCCTCTTTCATCACCGCCCGATGCGATTACCGATACTCTCGCGATTTTCTCCGCGTGTCCATACGCGCGTCTGTCTCGCGCTCACGCTTGCCGTCGGTGCGTCGCGCGCCGTGCACGCGCAGCAGCTCACCACGGAAACCCGCGACTCTCACCAAAAGCAGGACGCGGGATTCGAGAAGGACTACAAGGCCTGGCTCAAGAATCCGAAGCATGGCAGCCCGCTCGTTGATCATCTGCCGGTGGTGGCGGGTATTCCGTCGCCCAAGGCGATCATCGGCTACAACGTCGGCGCGCCGAAAAAGCTTACGTACTACGCAGACCAGCTGAAGTACTATCGCGCGCTCGCCGCAGCGACACCACGCGTGAAGATCGAGACGATCGGCAAGTCAGATGAAGGCCGCGAACTTGTGGTCGTGTGGGTGTCGTCTGATGCGAATATGTCCAAGCTCGCGCAGAACCGCGCTAATCTCGCGAAGATCGCGGACCCGCGTGGATCGAGCGAAGCGCAGATCAAGGAGCTCATCACCCGTACCAAACCGCACTATCACCTGATGGGCGGATTGCACTCAGGAGAAACGGGGCCGAGCGAAATGTTGATGGAGCTCGTCTATCGGCTCGCGACCGAGACGTCGCCCGTGATCACGCAGATCCGCAATAACGTGTACGTGTCCGTGACGCCGGTGGCCGATGCCGACGGTCGTGACCGCAACGTGGATTGGTTCTTCAAGGGACTCGACGAGGCGGCAGCCGCTCCGGCGCCAGTTGCCGGTCCGGCACGTGACACGACGGCCGGCGCATCTCCCGCTGCCGCCTTGGGTGGACGTGGCGGTGGCGCTGTGCCGTACTGGGGCAAGTACGTGTATCACGACAACAATCGTGACATTAACGTCGCTTTGCAGCAGATGCGCGCGATCGTCGATTGGTACTTCACCGCACATCCGCCGATCATGCACGATCTGCATGAAGCGCAGCCGTTGCTGTACACGTATAGCGGGGCGGCGCCGCAAAATCCGAATCTCGATCCGCTGCTCTTCTCGGAGCTGCCGTGGTTTGCCAACTTCGAGATGGCGCAGATGACCAAGTACGGCATGCCGGGCGTCTACACGAACGCCTTCATGGACGGCTGGTCGCCCGGCTATTTGGGCTCGGTGGCGTACAACCACAACGGCCTGATGAAGATGTACGAGACGCAATCAGGTCGCGACATCGACACACTGCCGACGCAGACCGCCGCGGCGATGGCAGCGATTCCGGCAGGACGCGGCGGTGCGGTACCGACGGGTCGCGGTGGCGCACAGGATCGCGAGTGGTATCGCGGCATTCAGTACACCCCGTACGATCTCAACACGTTCACGCGTCGCTCCAATACAAACTACATGGAGACGGGTGTCATCTCGGCGTTGCAGCTCACCGCGATGTTCCCCGCAACAATCCTCGAGAACTTCTACATCAAGACGCGCAACTCGATCGAGGAAGGAAAGAACAAGGCGCCGTATGGTTTCGTGATTCCGTTGCAGCGCGATATGACGAAGGTCGCCGAATTTGTGAACGTGCTCCGCATTCAGCAGATCGAAGTTGGCGTAGCCACTGAAGCGGTGAAGGTTGGCGACAAGACGTATCCGGCGGGCTCGTACGTCGTGAAGCGCGACCAGCCGTACGGTCGTCTCGCGAAGAATCTGATCGAGAAACAGCAGTATCCGGATTCGCGCCTGCAAACCTACGACGACAGCGGCTGGTCAATGGGCTACGCGTTCAACATTGATGTTGTCGAAGTCGCTGACACGTCCATTCTCAAGGTAAAGACGACACCGGTTACGACGGCCGTCAGCAAGAGCAAGCTCTCCGGCACGGGCACTGCGGGAATTGCCGTTGCGCACTTGGGCAGCAACAACATGATTGCGTTCCGTTACAAGCTGAAGAACGTGCCGATGAAGATCGCTGAACAATCGTTCACTGCCGATGGCGTCACGTTCCCGGCGGGTTCGTTCATCGTGACCGACAACGCCGCGGCCGCGCAGGTAAAGGCCGCCGTCGAAGAATTCGGACTCACGGCCTCGGCGCTCAATGCTACGCCGACGGTCGCGTCGCACGATGCGGACGCGCCGCGCATTGCGATCTACACGCAATGGACTGGCACGCAGAACCTGGGCTGGTATCGCTTCACGTTCGACAAGTTCAACGTGCCGTACGATCTGATCTACAAAGAACAGGTGATGAAGGGCGGCTTACGTGGAAAATACGATGTGATCCTCGTCGCCGAACAACCGCTCGGCAAATCGCAGGTCATGGCGACGCCCGCCGCCAAGCCGCAAACGTATCTGAAGAACGACAAGTACAAGTTTCTTGGCATGTACGGTGAGACGGCCGACATGAGCGGCGGATTTGGGCAAGCTGGCGTCGATGCGTTTGCCGACTTCCTCGAGAAGGGCGGCACGCTGATCGCGGTGGGCGAATCGGCGCGACTGCCGATTGAATTCGGATGGGCGCATACGGTCGACAAGGCTGCGGTAGCCGGCCTCACATCGCAGCGTCCGCTTGTGGAAGGCGAAATCGTCAAGCCGGAAAATCCCGTTTTCTATGGCTTCGCGAACAAAAAGCTGCCGGTCAAATACGTGGGTGGTACGCCCTTCAAGGTTGGCGTTGCCGATGAAGCCAACGTGCTTGCGCGCTATGTCGGCGGCGAGGCGTCGGTGATTTCCGGTCTCATGACCGGCGCCGATTCACTCAAGGGCCGTCCGTTCGCGGTGGATGTGCCGCAAGCGTACAAGGGACAGGGTCGCGTCATCATGTTCTCGAACAATCCCATCTATCGCTGGCAGAACCACGGCGAGTTCAACATGATTTTCAACTCGGTGCTGAATTGGAACGACACGCCGAAGCCCGCAGTCAAGCCAACGCCGGCGATCGTTCCGTAACTCACGTGAGCAACGAGGGTGCGTTGCAAGAGGTGACCGATCTTGCAACGCAACAATACCAGATGGAAGCAGCGTGGCGTGCTAGCCGCCGACGGTACTCGATGGGCCAGCCGGGACGATGGAGCTGTAATTCCAGTCACGGCAGCATAAGGCGCAGCGTCGGGGTATTTTTTTATTCGTGGAAGTCGACGCTGAGTATTTCCTCTTTCGTTCGATCGTTCAGCACGCGAACGACCTGATCACGGTCTTCGACGAGCTCGGGCGAATCGTGTTCATGAACGAAGCGTCGTGTACGCTGCTCGGTGCACCGCCAGCGCACTTCGTCGGGCTGAGCGTCGTGGACTTCGTGCACCCGGACGAACGGGAGCGGGCGATCCTCACATTGCAGGTGGGCCGAGAGTTCGGGGCCGCCCCCGGTACGACACACTTTCGCATACGTCGGTCCGACGGATCGTATCTGCCGCTCGAACTCACCACCGGTCGTGCCTCTGACGGCACACGAGAATATCTCACCGTTGTTGGTCGGCCATCGGAAACGCGCGAAGGGCTTGAGCGCGCGATGATGCAACTCGTAGACGGATCGTCGATGACGGACATCATGATCACCGTGTGTGACACAGTGTCGTGGCGTCAGCTGAAATCGCGCGTCGGTATCGTCTGGCAGACGAGCGACGGCACCACGCAGCGCGTGACGCAGGGCGGAACACTCCCGGATGTGCTCTGCGGAATCGGCGCAGGTACCGATAGTCTGTTTGCGCTGGCTCAGGCCCGCGACGAACGTGTGCAGAGCGCGGACCTCTCGCGACTGCCCGATGATTTACGACGCCTCGCAGAATCGTTGCACATGGGCGGTTTCTGGATCGAACCGGTGCGCGTCGGCAGCGAGTCCGCGCTGATTGTCGTGTGGACGGTCGCCGGTGGGCATCCGCCGACGGTACACGTGCAAGGGATGCAACTGGGCGCAGCATCGTCGAAGTCATTCTGCGCTGGACGACGCAACAACAACGGCTCGATCGCGCGGCGAATCACGACGAACTTACGCAGCTGCCCAACCGTACGCCATTCTTCCGAGCGCTCGAACGCGGCTCGCATGGCGCCATTCTCTATTGTGATCTCGACGACTTCAAACCGGTCAACGATCACTACGGCCATGCGTCGGGCGACGACGTACTACGCCAGGTTGCGCAGCGTTTACGCAGCTGCGTTCGCGAGACCGATATTGTCGCGCGCATTGGTGGCGATGAGTTCGCGATCCTCTGTCCGAACAGCACCGCCGCCGAAGCCGAAGGACTCGTCGCGCGCGTTTACGTTGCGTTCGAGGAGCCCTTCGTCATAACCGACGCACAGGTGCGCGTGGGGATCAGTATTGGCGTTTCGCACACGATGGACCAGCTCAGCGAGGCCACCGTCGCGGAAGCCGACCGCCAACTACGTGAGGAAAAGGCGCGACGTCGTACGACGCGCGCGAATCAGCCTACACCGAGGTTTGCATGAAGCGCGTCGAACGTTGGACGCCGAGCGAGGAGCAGTCCGCGCTATGGCCAGCAATGTCCGGCAACGTCATCAACGGGCTCGGTGAGCCATTCGTTCGACGACCGTCGCCGATCTATTGGCATGCACCCGATGCAACGCCACACGGTCCGTTGCAGATGTGGTTTCTCAGACGCACGACACCGCTCGTACAAATTGCACGCGCCGAACGACAGGCGGCGCTGGACATGCCGGTCCCCCCCGTCGCGACCGACGTCCTGACGCAAAGCGCTGACGCGTGGACGCGCCGCGTGAAAGCGGCCGCACTCGCCGCCGGCGCCGATGCGGTCGGCATCACGCGGATGCAACCGCAGTGGGTCTTCGACGGCTACGACGTACCGCAGCAGTGGGTGATCATGCTCGCCGTCGCGCACGACTGGGATGCGCTGCACACGGCGCCCGCGGAAACGGCTGCAGCCGAGGTCATTCGGCAATACGGGCGCGGAATTCGCGTGGCCAAGGAGACGGCGGCATACCTGCGGAACAGTGGGCATGACGCGGTACCACATGGCGGTCCGATGGCCTATCCAATGCTTTTGGTACCTGCCGCCATTGCTGCGGGACTCGGCGAGCTTGGCAAGCACGGCTCGCTGATCAATCGCACGCTCGGCTCTAACCTTCGGTTGGCGTGCGTCCTGACCGACGTACCGCTCATCGCCGACGACGCTGATGATTTTGGCGCCGACGACTTCTGCCAAAAATGCCAAGCCTGTGCGAATGCCTGCCCTCCCGACGCAATTCAGTCTGAGAAGCAGCTCGTGCGCGGCGAGCACCGCTGGTACGTGAACTTCGATCGCTGCCTGCCGTTCTTCAACGAACATCAGGGCTGTGCGATCTGTCTGTCGGTGTGCCCGTGGAACTATCCGGATGTCGCCCCGAATCTGGTGCGCAAGATGGCGGTACGCCGGAAGCAGCGACAGCAGGATCAACTACCGGAGCAACAGCCACAGCAAGAGCGAATTCACGAGCAACAGGTATCCGAGGACCGCCTACGCTAGCGGTCGCTTACAGCAGATCCTTCACTTCTCGCGCTCGGCGGGCGCGCGTGTTCGCGGCGCTTCAATCGCCGCTGCATCCGCTTTCGTTGCCCCCGGCCGCACTTCCGTATGTCGAATCTGCCCGCCGAGCAAGCCGACGTAAGCCATCGTACCCGATAGCACTACAGCGCCACCGAGCACGCTTAGGGTGACGCCACGTGGCAGCGGTGTCTGACGCCAGCGGATCAGCGCACCGAGCGACAACAGAGCGAGTACCGCCGCACCGATGAATGCATTGTCGCCCAGATCAGCGTGCTCCTCGATCGCATCACGCGTTACGCCTGGCAACCCACGCACCGTATCCTCGGCGGGCTCGCCGGAGAACTTGGCGGCACCAGCTGCGACGCCAACGACAACGAGCAATACGAGCGCTGCCCGCTCGAGCACCGCGCCTCCGTAGAAAAACGAAACGAGGAGCAGCGCAACCGCGCCGAACGCACCGAGAACGGGCACGTGATTGACGAGTAGATGCAGGTGCGTGCCGTCCATGTCGCGTCTCCGATGAATGATGCTACGACTCTAGTGCAAGTATAAGACCGTTTTCGTTGACAATCTCAATCGCAGACAGCGCACCTCCGTGTCGCGCTTTCGAGTGCCGCAATGGCGAACCTCGCGACGACCGTTGTAACGCTGTTCCTACTTGACGAGCGCGACACCGATCGTGCTTCCCTTCTCCGCCTGCTGTACCCAGGCGACAAACGTGCCAGTCGATGCAGTCGCCAAGACAGGATACCACGCGCCAAGCGAGCCAGCCGGCGGGACGAGCGACTGAAATGTGACAACACCCGCGGCATCCGACTTCACGCGGGCGAGAGCGATACGGCGTATGCCCTCAACGATTTCATCCCACGTGACGATCGGCACGCCGTCGTTGCCGATCACGATTTGTGGATGGCCCGCCGGACCGTGCGTTGGTAGTTTAACGCGCGATGTGAATGCTGTACCGTCCACCATTTTTGCATAGAAGATCGCCAGCGACGACGCATCTTTACCGTCTGGTGAAGTCGGCCACACCACATGCGCCTGCTGCCTGCGATCGATGGCGATGGCGGGACCGTTGTCCGGACATCCGTCGATTTGCCAATGATCTTCACTGATGCGGAGCGGCGGTGCCCAAGTGCGGCCACGATCGCGAGATACCGTGAAGGCCATGTCGCGCACACTGCCTGGATACACATGTCGCCACACGGCATAGGTGTCGCTGCCGGAGATCACCAGCGAAGTCTTGCAGCAATAGCACACGCTGCGCGTGATGGAGACCGCGCTTGCCGTACTCGATCCCAGCGATGAAAACATGAGCTGCGAGAGGGACGCGCGTGCCGTCGGATCGGCCTTCGCCGTTGCGGGCGCGGACGCATTCGACGACGACGTCGCGCCATTCGGCATTGCGTGTGTCATCGGCGTGCCCGCGGCGACCAAATCGCGATGGTCCAGCCACAGGACGCTCACGCGCCCCTGCGAGTCAACTGCAATCGACTCCCAACCACGCGCGCCGTCGGCAACGCTGCCCGGGACCGCCGTCGCCGCGTCGAAGCTGTGTCCACCATTGTTTGAGCGCGTACTGAGCAGACGCCAGTTCGCGCCCGACTTTGCTGTCCAGACGACGACGATCGCGGGCTCGCGACCTTTCGTCGGCACGAGCGCGACCCTCGGCGGCTGTTCGCCACTCACGCGTGCGTCGCCCGCCACGTTGTTCACCTGCACGGGCGCGCTGAACGAGCGTCCGCCATCTCGACTTGTTGCGACGAAAATGTCCATCGCGTTCGTCGTCGCGGCCGACCATGTCACGGCAACGAACGAGCCAATGGCGGCAATCGACGGATTTGCGTTGGTTCGGCCTACGACCGAGAGCGTCGCTTCGCCGTTCTGGGCCGTGACTGTGCGGACAGAAGTCGCGCAGAGCAGGAGTAAGGTTGACAGCAGTAATCGACGTCTCATCGGAACTCCGCGATTGTTGATGCGAGGTCGAATTGGCATCGGACGTGTGAGGGTAAGCCGTTCATGAGGAACCGAGTGCCGCGCGAACGGCGTGTGCGAGTGTGGTATCGCCTCGCGCGAGTGCGCCAATCTTGCGATACCGAATGATGCCGACACGGTCGAGCACGAACGTTTCCGGCACGCCGATGGTGAGAAAGTTCAACGCGAACTGATGTTCGGGGTCGAGCCAAACGGGATACGTCATGTCATGCTCTTTCATGAAGTCACGCACGTCGAGCCCCATGCCGGCTGCGTCGACGCTCACGCCGACGAGCATGACACCCTGCGGCGCGAACTCTTTGTGCAACGCGACGAGCTGAGGCAATTCCTCTTTGCACGGCAAGCACCACGTCGCCCACAGGTTCAGCACGACCACTTTGCCGCGGAGCGCAGTCAGCGATGTCGGTGCGTCGTCTAGGTCGTGCGCCGAGAACACGGGCGCCAGCGCGCCGATGGACGGTGCCTTGAGCAAGACACCCGAATCGTCGTGAGCTACGCAGCCGCCAACGCTCACCGAGGCCAGCAGTGTGACTATCACGCGCGGAACGCGACCAAGGCGCCGAGCGGGTATGGCGGGTCGGGAAAGGCTGGTACGGTGCGACGTTGCAGTAGGCATAGGGCTGAAAGATACCGTAGTAGGCGTTCGACGCCGAGCGGTTCGAACCGGTAGCTTTGTCCGCATTCACCCACCACGAACCGGAGCTGATTGATGGCGCGACGTCAAAATGTACTGTTGCTGTTGGCGACTGTTGGGTTGGCGCCGCCGCTGTTCGCGCACGACATGTTTTGGCGTTTAACGTCGTACTTCGTTGCGCCGTCCACGCCCGTCATGCTGCCGGTACTTAACGGCACCTTCTCGCGCAGCGAGAACAGTATCGGCTGGGAACGTGTCGCTGATCTCAGCATGGTGGCGCCTTCGGGGCGTTCGCCGATGGACAGCGCACAATGGCAAACCCGTGGCGATACGAGTCGACTCGTCTACACCACTGGTGCGACCGGCACGTACGTCGTCGGACTTTCTACCAAGCCGAAGGAATTCCAGCTCGACGCCAAGGCATTCAACGGCTATCTGAAAGACGATGGTATTCCGGATATCCTCGCGCTCCGTCGCGGCAATGGTTCGCTAAACACGAAGGCCCGCGAACGTTACTCGAAGCACATCAAGGCCATCTTTCAGGTCGGTGCCGCACGTACGGACGCGTGGCAAACGGCACTCGGCTATCCGGCTGAGTTGGTACCGATGGAGAATCCGTACGGGCTCAAAGTTGGTGCAACGCTCCGCTTCCGCTGTCTGGTCGACGGCAAGCCCGTGGCGAATCAGCTCGTGTTGGTGGGTGGCCGCGCTGGGAGCACCGGCGATACCCGATTGGCGATACAATCACTGCGCAGTGACGCGAGCGGCAACGTGGCGGTCTCGTTGGCGAAGGCCGGACGATGGTACGTGAAGTTCATCCACATGGTGCCCGTCTCCGACGGACGAGTGGATTACGAATCGAAGTGGGCAACGATCACCTTCGAGGTGCGGTAGCGGCGCAACCAGCACCATGCGATCCGGAGACGCCACGTTAAATGCACGACTCGATCGGGGAGCGGTAGCGCAGACGGGAGTGAGTGCCGATGCGGTTACGAGTGCAGCGAGGAACGCCGAGTGGGCGCGATTGTTTCTGGCTCTAGCGCAAGGCGGCGCGGCTCGCACTCAAGCGACGGGGCATGGAGTAAGTCGCAGACCAACTGCCCAATCGGCGGCGTGACGGTAACACTCAATCGTCACGTCGTGCGGCGGACTCAGTCGCATCACACGTATGCAACGACATCGCGGAATCGTCACACCCCGCCGGAAGCGCCCCACACTGTCGCACCACCGCCTCGTTCCAGCGCAAAGCTCAACGTGCGACCTGCATCACTGGCGCCACGAATCGTCGCGACTGACGCTCGTACGCATGCGCGAGTGCGAGTACGTGGGCATCACTTCCCGGCAACCCCACGAACGACAGGTTTCCCGCAGGCATGCCGTCGGGCCCACTACCTGCCGGCACAGACACCTCGGGGAGACCAAGCCAGTTGCCGTATCCGAGCGCGGTACGCACATCCGGCCATGGATCGATCGCGCGCGGCGCGGCGAAGGGCATCGTCGGATATACCATTACCTCAACGCGCTGTGCTCGAAACGACTCGGCCAGTCGCGCAACCACGGCGTCTCGGGATCGCGCAAAGGAGACGCCAGCCGGATCGCGTTCGTACGGCTGATCGATGATCGTCTCCATCACCGCCCATTCCGTCGGCAGCACATCGTAATACGCGCGATACGCGGCCAGCCCGCGTTCGACATCGCGCCGAGCATCGCCACCGTGGCGCTCTAGGTATCGCAACAGCGCATTGGCCGTCGGTGCTGGCGAATTGGCGTTAGGTGCGACATCTCCACGCAGACGTGCGGCATCCGCGAACTGCTCGCGCACATTGGCCCGCGTAACGGACGGCGCGAACGATTCCACCACCGCACCAGCCGTGCGCAAATCTGCGACGGCGCGATCGAACACGGTCAATGCATCAGCCGTCATCTGTGAGCGCGGCACGTGCGCGTCCACAAGTCCAATTCGCGCTCCGACAAGCGCGTTGTCACGTAGAGCTGCAAGCCGGCCAGCTCGCCACGGAATTCGCAGCGCCAAGCCATCGGATGCGTCCGGGCCGGCGATGACATCAAGCAAGAGCGCGGCATCAGCGACGGTTCGCGCTAACGGTCCGTGTGTGTCGAGATAGGGCCATGTCGGGATGACGCCAGTGCGCGGGACCAAGCCAAAGCTCGGCTTCATACCGACGACGCCACAGAACTGCGCCGGGATCCGATTCGATCCGCCGTCGTCGGTGCCGAGTGCAGCGAACGCCATGCCACATGCCACTGTGACCGCAGAGCCCGCGCTTGATCCGCCGGGTGTTTTCACGCCGGAGGGATCGTGTGGATTGCGCACTTGACCGGTCAGCGAACTCGTGCCGTTCCCTCGATACGCAAAGTCGTCAGCCGCGGTCTTGCCAAGCACGATCGCTCCAGCGGCTCGCATGCGCGCGACCTCGACGGCATCGCGTTGTGCTGGAGCCGTAAACAATCGCGCCCACTCTGCGTTCGATGCGGTCGTCGGTAGTCCGGCTATGTCGTAGATCGACTTGGCGAACAGCGGCACGCCATCAAGCGGCCCGCGTAGAGCGCGACGACGAGCGCGTACATCCGACGCACGTGCGTCGTCGAGCGCCGTTGCAGACAATTGATCGATAGCGTGCAGTGCCCGCCCCCAGCTGGTGCACCGATCGAGTGCGTTCGTAGTTACCTCGACCGCGGTCCACGTGCCACGAAGGCGCCCCGCCTGATATTCGGCGATGGTGCCGTTGAGCGGATCAGTGACGCTCGCTGGCCATTCGACGAATGGAATGGCAAAGAGCGCTCCGAGTTGCACGAGAGCATCGCGCCGAGAGGGGGCCATGTGGTGAGGTCAGGGTCGTCGCGACTCGCCGTCGCCTGTTCGCAACTTGCCCCTCGGCGCTGCGACTCGGAAGCCGCACTCTGCTTCTTTGCCCACGCGGGACCGACCGTACCGTCGGGGACGAGCTTGTTTGCCAGCTGAAATGCCGCGACGGCCGCCACGCAGCGCGCGCTGTAATCTCCATCGATCTTCCGTGCGCCGAAGCGGGCCGCTCGGACTGTCTTTGGGCACAAACCAGTGTGATACGCCTCGCCGAGTCGCGTCCAAACGCGCAAAGCGACGTCGCGCCCGAATGCCATTGAGAGAATGGGGGTAAGAGAAAGGGTGAGCAGCGCGTCGACCTGCTGACGCGCACTCACCCAATCGTACTTCTCAAGCAAGCCGGAGCTGGCCCAAGCAATGTGTTACACGATCTCGCACGCTCCGCCTGCGCATGCCACGACATCTGCCAACGCGGTGTTGTCATCGCGCTCGACGAGCGCCGTATAATCGACGGGACGATACTGCAGGGCGTTCCACTTGATGATGTCGGCGTCGGTCGTCACGGCCTCGCGCGGTGCCTGCGCGTACACCTTGTCTCCTGTTTCACGGAGCAAAGAGATGCCGGCAAAATACTCGCGATTTTCCCAGATAAACTGCTGCACTGCGTCCCATTCGTCATCACGCACGGTGACCGTGTTGGAGACGTTGTGATGCAGTCCCGGGTTATACACGTCATGTCGACGGCCCGCACATACCCAGTGACGCTGCACTAACCGTACCGCATCGAGAAATTGCAATGCGTTTACATCGTCGCGCAAAATCGCATCCGCGCGCGCCGACACCGGGAAGGTGATCACATCGGTGGTTTCCGGATCCCACACCGACGACTCGGTCATGTGCGGATTGTGCTGCTGAAACCACTGATACAGCGGCTCGGTACGCGACGCTTGCACGCGCCGGAAATAGTTGGTGGCGTGATGCGGATGAATACCCGATGCCGCGCCGAGCACGAGACTGGCCGTGCCCTCGGGCTTGACGCAGGTGAGACGCGCAGCGGGCGCGATACCGAGATGGGTCGCGACGGCCGCGTTGGTGTCGAGACACACCTGCGCGCCGCGTTCGAGAGTCGGCGGATCCAGCAACACCGACGGCCGCTCGAGAATGCCGCAGATGGACACGCCGAGTAACGATTCGCGCTCGTTAATGACGCGGGTCACTGCGCCCAAGTATGGAATGTCGGTATACGCCGCCTGCAGGGTACCGAGCAACGACGCCGCTTTGCACGCCTCGAGGAAATCATCGGCCGTATCGCACTGCGCGCCGTTGATCGTCGTCAGGTTGCACATCTGCCAACCGGAGAGGCGCGTGCCCGGGGCGACATCCTCGTGGCCGTGCGCCATCAACTGCACGCGCGTTCGGTCATCGACGGTCAGGGCCGGCGCGAGTCCGATCTCGACGCATGGATTTGCGCCGTACTCAGGGTCATCAACGAAGTAGAAACCCGGTTCGCCGAATTCCTTTTGATATTCGAAGAGTCGTGCGAAGTCACTCTCCTGCACCGTGCTGCGCACGAGCACGGCCGAGTTGTTCGACTTCCCGCGCTGCGGATTGGTCTCGAACCAGTTGCCCGTCTTGGCCGCGGCCATCTCGTCATCGTCGACGGAGAAGAGGCAAATCGTTGCCGAGCGGCGGATACCGCCGGCGAGCACCGCAACCGCGACGTGCATCATGATGTCGTACACTTCGATCGGACGGAGCGCGCGGCCCGAAACCTGATCGAGCACGCGCTCGACAGCCGTCAACGCCTTCTTAAGCGGCAGATGTCCCGGAGCGCGACCGCCTGACGTACGCAACGGCAGACCGCGCGCGCGAATGGCACTGTAGTTGAACTCGATCTTGGTGCCGTCGAGGTAGGATGCGATCAGCGCGTCCAACGCATCCGCCCACCCTTCGAGCTGATCGCGCACCGCGTAGTGTACGACCGGCAGCTCGTTTTCCGGCGCGCGGACGGGGAACGTCGGTAATTGCGCGACGTGATGACGCTGGACGCTGAAGCCCACGCCTGTGCCCGAGAGCAGCAGAAAGAACGATTCGCGAAACGCGTCGAGCCGGTTCATGTGCGTAAACGCACAGTTAAACATCCGCGCGTTGTTCGCTTCGATCGCGGTCCCGCCAAACTGCAGCGAGCGCATCGACGGCAGAATCGCCCGGCGCTGTAGTGCCGACTCCGTCTCGGCGAGCAAAGCACGCAGCGTCTGTCCACCCATGCCCTCGACGACCACGTCGAGACGTTCGCGGAAGTGCTCACGGTGCATGTCCATCACACGCGTGAACGCTTCGGCCGGCGTTTCGCGACGACCGAGGTCGGCCCGGTAGCGCGAGTAGCGCGAGATGAAGATGTAGTCTTCGAGACCGCTGGCGGCGTGCGTCACGAGCCGGGACTGCGCGCGCGAGGCGCGATAGAGCACGTAGCGCTTGGCCACGTCCCAGTGTCCGCGCGCGGCAATCATCATCTCCACTACGTCCTGAATGTCTTCGACCGTCGGGAGCGCATCACCAGCGCGACGCTGCACCGTGTTCACGACCAGTTGGGTGATCGCGCACACTTCGGAGAACTCAGTGAAACCCAGGCCGAATCGCGCGCCCGCATCGTTGGCGACGGGATTGACGGCATCGCCGGTGCGCGACGCGTGAAAGGCCAGCGCGATCGCGCGCGTGATCCGATCGGGCTCCCAGGTGACACATCGCCCGTCACGCTTGACGACCTGCGTCAGCGTGTCCGCTTCAGACGGGGGAGTGTATGAGCCGTGGGACAAACCGCGAGTGGTACCGACCGGCATAGACCCGGTCGTGGCACCGGGCGCTGCGCTTGATGTTGCGCCGACGCTCCGCGTGGTAATCGGTGCAATCGTGGTGGACATGGACGACTCCTGGTGCGTAAAGCGAGGAATGCACCCCCGAGGAACCGCCGACGTCCGTCGGCACGACCGTGAAGTCGCGCCAACAAAAAGGACTCTTTGCGATAAGACGCAAAGAGTCCTCGGCTCCGGACAACCACGCATGGTCGTCCGGAAATCCCCGGCTCATCCTCCCTCGAGGGTGCGCGCGGACTCCGGGCATCTGGCAGGTCTTCTGGCTCGGGATTCGTCCTCAGGAGCCACCTTCCCACGTCGTGGTGACCGCAGTGGCTGGATGCTCCGTTGTCCTCCCTCACAGCGGCGGGGCCGCCCCGGAATCGCACCGGGTTCCCTCTTCGCGCTGCCGACCAGACTCGGGCGGCAACGACCAGCGCGTATGTCGTGTTACAGTTACAGGTGATTACAGCATCTGGCGTGCACTCACACGTGAAAGCACACCAGCGGAGGGCGAAGTATGGCGGCAATTGCGGATCTGTCAAGCGGCGATTTTCTGATACGGCGTCACCGTCGCGTTCGACTAGCTTTGCCCGTCACGTGATCGCCCGCGCGGATTCCGGATGGCGACAGGTGCTCGCGGCCGGCTCAACCGCGACCCGTTTGTTCCAACTCGACATCGTGCGAAGCGCTCGGAGTGTTCATGTCGTCTCGAAGTAGTGCGAACCGCGCATCCACGCCGCCGACCGCCGAATCCCCGTGCCTCAAGGTGTGTCAGCTTGATCTTGAGGAGCGCTGCCGCGGTTGTGGGCGCACGCTCGACGAGATTCGGCTATGGAGTACGATGACGACATTGGAGCGCATCGCGGTGAACCAGCGGTTGGGATTCGTGTCACACGATCGGTAAGCCGTCGCACAGGCTCGCGTGCGGCCGCCGCCGCGCCGTAGTTTGAGATGTTTGCGCCCCGACCCCCTCGGCCCGCACCGCCTCCACGGAGTCGCACCTGGAACATCTCGACGTCCTGATCATCGGCGCTGGTCTGTCCGGCATCAGCGCTGCATGGCACCTCCAAACGGAATGCGAGGGGCACTCCTACGCGATTGTCGAAGGTCGCGCGCGGATGGGCGGAACGTGGGATCTGTTCCGCTATCCCGGCGTCCGCTCCGACTCGGACATGTACACGCTGGGCTATCGCTTTCGGCCGTGGCGCAACGCGAAAGCGATTGCAGACGGACCCTCGATCAAGGCGTACATCGAGGAGACGGCGCGCGAATACGGAATCGACCGTCGCATCCGCTTCGAGCATCGGCTGGTGCGCGCCGCGTGGTCATCGACCGACGCGCGATGGACGATCGACCTCGAGATCGGCGCCGAGCGCACGCCGCAACGCCTGAGCTGCAACTTTCTGTACAGTTGTGCCGGCTATTACGACTATGCAGCCGGGTATACACCCGACTGGCCGGGCATGGCAACGTTTGCGGGTCGTCTGGTGCATCCGCAGCACTGGCCTGCGGATCTCAACTACCGCGGCGCGCGCGTCGTGGTGATCGGCAGCGGTGCGACGGCCGTCACGATCGTCCCCGCGATGGTCACGGGCACCGGCGCCGCGGCACACGTGACGATGTTGCAGCGCTCGCCCACCTATGTCGCGTCGCTGCCATCGGTCGACGTGATCGCGAACTTCATGCGTCGCTGGCTGCCGGCGAAACTGGCCTACACGCTCTCGCGCTGGAAGAACGTGGCGCGCAGTATGTTCTACTATCACCTCGCGCGAACGCGTCCGGCGATCTTCAAAAAGGCGTTACGCGAGAAGGCGTCGGAAGCACTCGGTGCAGATTTCCCGATCGACGCGCACTTTAACCCTCGCTATCAGCCATGGGACGAGCGACTCTGCATCGTGCCCGACGGGGATCTGTTCACGGTGCTGCGGGATGGGCGTGCCTCCATCGTCACCGATCAGATCGAACGCTTCGATGCGACCGGCGTCGTCCTGGCGTCGGGAGCGCGCCTCGACGCAGATATCGTCGTCGCGGCCACGGGGCTTCGCATGTCGCTCCTCACTGGCGTGACGCTGCTGGTGGATGACGTCGTTGTGGATGTCGGACAGACGATGATTTACAAGGGGATGATGTTGAGCGATGTGCCGAACATGGCCGCTGCGGTGGGATACACCAACGCCTCGTGGACGCTCAAGTGCGACCTGATTGCGCAGCACGTGTGCCGGTTGCTCAACCACATGCGCGCGCACGACTACGTGCAGGTCACAGCGCGCCGCGATCCTTCGATGGCGGAAACACCAATATTCGATTTTACGTCGGGCTACGTGAAACGCGCGCTGTCTCGATTGCCCAAACAGGGAAGCCGTGCACCGTGGCGACTGTATCAAAACTACGTGAAGGACCTTCTGTCACTGCGCTACGGCCGAGTCGATGATGCGGCGCTTGAGTTTCGCACCGCGTTGGCGACGCGTGCGGCTGACGCGCCTGAACTGGAGGTCGCGTCGCGTGGCTGACGCCATGATGCTGCGCGGTCGCACGGCCGTGATCACTGGCGCAGGCAGCGGCATCGGTCGGGCAATCGCCATCTCGTTGGCGGCGCGCGGAACACATCTCGCGCTTGCCGACGTGAATGACAGCGGACTCTCGGAAACGGTAGCACTGCTGTCGGCGAACGGCCTGCGCATCACGCAGCATCATCTCGATGTAGCCGATCGCGATATGGTGGCCGCATTCCCCGCCGCCGTCATCGCGGCGCACGGCGGAGCGGACCTGCTCGTGAACAATGCTGGTGTCGCGCTCGGCGGCACGTTCGAGATGGTGAGCGAGGAAGACTTCGACTGGCTCTTCAACATCAACTTTCACGGCGTCGTGCGCATGACGCGCGCCTTTTTACCGTTGCTGCGCGCCAGCACCGACGCGCGACTCGTGAACATCTCGAGCATCTTCGGCATCGTCGCGCCGGCAGAACAGGTGGCGTACGCCGCGAGCAAGTTTGCCGTGCGTGGATTTACCGAGGCGCTGCGTCACGAACTCGCAGGGAGCACGATCGGCGTAACAGTCGTGCATCCGGGCGGCGTGCGGACAAATATCTCCGAGAGCGCCCGGGCACCGCGCGGCGTGGACGAAGCCGAAGTGCTGCGGCGTCGTGCCGCGACGCGGAAGCTGTTGCGCATGCCGCCGGCCAAGGCTGGTGAGATCATCGTCCGTGGCATCGAGCAACGCAAAACGCGCATTCTCGTGGGCAGCGATGCGGTCGGGCTCTCGTGGCTCGCACGACTCGCACCCGCGTCCTACTGGTCAGTGATGTCGAGAGGGATTCCCAAGTGAGCGGAAGTGTCATCGCTGTCGCTATCGCACTGAGCGTTTTACTCGTGGTCGTCGGTCTTGTGTCATTCGCGTCGATCACGGCACGGCGCGTTGAGCGGGCGCTGCCGCCGTCCGGACAGTTTGTCGAGGTCGACGGCGCACGCATTCACTACATCGATCGAGGCCAAGGCCCGGTCACGCTGCTGATGGTGCATGGCCTAGGCGGTAACGCGAACAATTTCACACATTCGGTCGTCGATAGGTTAACGCGTGACTTCCGCGTTGTGGTGATGGACCGACCCGGCTCCGGCTACTCGACGCGCACCGTTGGTGCAGCGGCGGGGCCAATCGCGCAGGCAGAAAGCGTAGCGGCGTTCATTCGCGCGCTTGGTCTCGATCGACCGGTGCTGGTTGGGCATTCGCTGGGTGGCGCGATCGCGCTCGCGGTCGCCATGAAGCATCCGTCGCTCGTCCGCGCGCTGGCGCTGATCGCGCCGCTGACCATGCTCCAGAACGCACCACTTTCGGTGTTCAACGGACTACGGGTGAGTAGTCCGCTGGCGCGATCCGCAATCGGCTGGACGCTGGCCATACCGATTTCGATGGCGAGACGTGCTGCAACGCTCGACGCGATCTTTGGACCGGAGGCCGTGCCGGCCGACTTCGCGCTCAGTGGCGGCGGAATCCTTGGCATGCGCCCCTCCGCCTTCGTGTCAGCATCCACCGACTACATGGCCGTGCCGGCGGATCTTCCCGAACTCGTGAAGCGCTACGCCACGATCACCGT
>JBBQDB010000026.1:0-35858 GCA_038319245.1 Gemmatimonadales bacterium | reverse complement strand
ATATTTGACGATAACCGGCGTCTGCAGTGACAGCCCTTGCGCTTCACCGAACGCGCTGCTTACGCGACGTGCGCCCGGTACCACCACGGCACCTTCGGGAATCTCCAGTGGACGATCCGCGGTGGCGCGATGCACGGTTTCCTTCACCAGATCGTAGACCGGGGTGCCTCGAGTCAGAATGACGCCAGCGCCGAGGACGGCACGCGTACGGACGACGGTGCCTTCGTAGACGCCGCAATTACCGCCGACAATGACGTCGTCTTCGATGATGACGGGAGACGCGTTGATCGGCTCGAGCACGCCACCGATCTGCGCGGCGGCGCTCAGATGCACACGCTCGCCGATCTGGGCACAAGAACCGACCAATGCATGCGAGTCGATCATGGTCCCGCGACCGACGTACGCGCCCACGTTCACGTACATCGGTGGCATGCACACCACGTTGGATGCGAGAAACGCCCCACGTCGAATGGTCGACCCACCGGGTACGATGCGGACTTGATGCTCGAGGCGGAAGTCGCGCGTCGGGAAGGTGTGCTTGTCGAAAAAGTGGAACGGGCCGCCACCTGCCGACATCTCGACGACCCGACCGATACGGAACCCGAGCAGAATCGCGCGCTTGACCCAAGGCACGGCGTGCCAGACACCCGAAGCATCACGTTGAGCCGCGCGAATCTCTCCACGTTCCATCAAGGCGATCGCGTGGTCGAATACCTGCTGCGCGTCAGCCGGCAACGGCACACCAGAATCGAGCAGAAGCGGATCGGAGAGTCGGGCTTCGAGGTCAGCGACGGAGTGGAGCATAAGAGTCGGTCAGGAGAGATCAGTATGGCGAGCGATTGCCGTTACGCGGACAGCACGTGCGCATGCAGCAGCGCGTCGCGCACCAGCGCGCGGAACGTGTTGGCGAGTGGCACGAGCGGGAGCCGCAGTTCGTCCTGCATCCGGCCAACCATGTGCAACATCGCCTTGACAGGAATCGGATTGGACTCGATGAACGCCGCGTGAATGATCGGCGCGAGCGTCGCATCGATCGCACGCGCGCCTTCGTAATCGCCAGACGCGCACGCCTTGCAAAGCCCGGCGACCATGCTCGGCACGATGTTCGAGATGACCGAAATGACGCCGTCGCCACCGCTGGCCATCACACTCAGCGTGAAGCCGTCGTCACCGCTGAACACGCCAAACCCGTGGGGACGTTCACGAATGATCTGCGCAATCTGCCCGAGATTGCCTGACGCTTCTTTGACCGCGACAAAACGCGGATCCGCGGCCAGCTCGAGGCAGGTCTTTGCTTCGAGGTTGATTGCCGTGCGCCCTGGCACGTTGTACAACACGATGGGGAGATCGCACGCATCGGCGATGGCGCGAAAGTGCGCGAGCAATGCGCGCTGTGGCGGTTTGTTGTACATCGGCGTGACATGCAGCAGGTGCGTCGCCCCGGCCGCGCGTGCTTCGCGCGAAAGTACGAGCGCCTTCTGCGTATCGTTGGAGCCTGCGCCCGCAACAACCGGTACCCGTCCGTTCACCTGCTCGACGGTGAGCTCGACGACGCGGCGATGCTCCGCCACGGAGAGCGTGACTGCCTCGCCCGTCGAACCGCACGGTACGACGAAATCGATGCCTTCTGCGACCTGCCATTCAACGAAGGCGCGCAGCGCGTCCTCATCGACCGCGCCATCGCGTGTAAACGGCGTCACCAGCGCCGTCCCGCTACCGCGAAGCGGGCGACGCTTAATGTCGTCGGTGCGCCATTCCTGCTTCATATCACGCTCCTCCCTCGCCAGTCGCGAGCACATCCTGCATGGTATAAATCGCGGGTGTCGATGCGAACGCCAGCCATCGGGCCGCTGCAAGCGCGCCGTCGGCAAACACGCGCCGATCACGCGCCTCGTGCACGAGTCGAATCTGTTCAAAGGGCGCGTCCATCACGATCTCGTGCGTTCCCGGAACGGAGCCGACGCGCACACTGCTGACGGTAACATCGTGTCCGAGTCCGATCGCCAAGCGCTCGGCGATCGCGATGCCCGTCCCCGACGGCGCGTCCTTCTTGGCGGAGTGATGCGTCTCAACGACAACCGTCTCGAATCCCGTGATATGCCGCAGGCGACGTGCCGCATCCTCGGCGATGGCGAGAAAGAGCTGCACGCCGAGGGAATAGTTCGGTGACCAGAGTGCGGCGACACTGGAGGCGCTAACGGCAGACTGCAGCTCACTCATGCGAGTCGCCCAACCCGTTGTGCCGATCACTACGGGGCAACCGAGTCGCAGACAGGCTATCGCGTTATCGATGGCGGAGTCAGGCTGTGTGAACTCGCTCGCGACTTGCGCGCCGCCACGATCTTCCCGATGCAGGCCACGCAGCAGATCGGCGACTTCGAGTCGCGCAACGACGAGGCAGCCTCGCTCTACGGCGAGTGCATCGAGCGCGCGTCCCATGCGCCCCATGCCGATGAGGGCAATGCGCACGGGCTGGGCCTGTTCGTCGGTCACTCGCTGCGCTCGAAGAATGTTGCGTGCAAGCGTTGCATCGCCGGCACGACCTGCGCGTCATCGATGACGAGGGTGAAGTTGATACCTGTAGCGCTCAACGACGCCATGTGCACGGGAATCGGTCCGAGCGCCGCGATGGCATCAGCAATTGCCCGCCCACCGTCGGCAATGCCCGCACCAACGATAGCGACGATGCCGCGTTCGCGTTCAACGGCGACATCGCCGAATTCCATGAGATCGCTCACCACGGCCTCGAGATTCGTCGCGTCGTCGAGCGTCACCGAGATAGACACTTCGGAGGTGGCCACGACATCGACCGATGTCCGATGCGTTTCGAAAACTTCGAAGACTCGACGTAAGAAGCCTGGTGCGAGCAGCATGCGTGCTGAGCGAAGTTTCACCAGTGTCGTGTGTCGCTTGCCGGCAATCGCGCGCACGGACATGCGCGGCGCTTCGAACGTGATCATCGTGCCGCGTCCGGTGGGGTTGCGCGAGTTGAACACGTAGACCGGGATGCCTCGCTGTACGGCGGGTGCGATCGTGCTGGGATGCAGCACCTTGGCACCGAAGGATGCGAGTTCCGCGGCTTCGTCGAACCGAATACGTTCGATCAGCTTCGCGTTGGGCACGACACGCGGATCAGCGGTGAGCATGCCATCCACATCGGTCCAGATCTCGATGGCCTCTGCGCCGATAGCCGCGCCGATGAGTGAAGCAGAGTAGTCTGAACCGCCGCGCCCCAGCGTGGTCGTGATACGACCAGGCGCACTTCCTACGAAACCACCGAGCACCGCAACCGCTCCACGCTGCACGACAGGCGCAACGAATCGTGCGGCGGCCGCTTCAATCTCTTCGACATCGGGCTCGGCGCGCGTGAAGAAATCGTTCGTCTTCATCACGTCGCGCGCATCGACCCATTCCGCCGGGAGACCACGATGCCGAAACGCGGCGGCAACGATCTGTGACGACAGCAACTCGCCAACGGCAGCAACAGTATCAAGCGACCGCGGCGTGAGGTAGCCGAGGGTGCGCAGCGCTTCGGCAAGATGAGCCAGTTCGTCAAAACTGGCGCCGATTTCCGTCGCGATGTCTTCCGCTTCCGACGATCCGGCAAGGAGCGTGGCGGCCTCGCGCAGATGTCGATCGCGAAGCTGCTCGACTAGGCCGAGCGCGAGCAGTAGTTCGCCTGCCGCGGCGCGATTGGCGACTTCGAGTAGCAAGTTGGTTGCGCCACCAAGCGCGGACACGACTACCACCGGCTGCTGCAGGCGCTTGCTTGAAATGATTTCGAAGACGCGTTCTATAGCCGCCGCATCGGCAACCGACGTCCCACCGAATTTGGCAACGATCACGAGCGCGCGAGACCTGCGAGCTGGCCGCTGGCTACCAACAGCTCGGCGTTGAGGATAGAACCACCCGCTGCGCCGCGGACGACATTGTGCGACATCGCGACAAGGCGTAGGTCAAACAGATTGTCTGCGCGCACGCGTCCGATCGTGACGGCCATGCCACTGCCAGCGTTCACATCGCGTCGCGGCTGCGGTGCGTTGTCTTCGTCGCGCACGATCAAGGCAGGCACTGGTGCTGAGGGCAGGCCTTTTACGCCGACAAAGCCTTCCCACTCACGAAGGACGCGAATTGCTTCGTCCGGCGTTGGCGCGCGATCGAAAGCGACGGACATACAGACCGTGTGACCGTGTTCAACGGCGACGCGATTTGCGTGGGCACTGGTGACGATATCCGCACTGGCGATGTGATCGCCTGCATAGCTGCCGAGCAGCTTTACCAACTCGGTTTCGATCTTCGGTTCTTCATCGCCGATATACGGAATGACATTGCCGAGGATGTCGAGCGACGGCACGCCGGGATAGCCGGCACCCGACACGGCTTGCATGGTCGTCGCAAAGACGCGCTTCACACCGAACGCCGCGTGCAGCGGCGCGAGCGCCATCGCGATGACTGTCACCGCGCAATTGGCGTTGGTGACGATACCGCCGGGCCATCCGCGGCTCGCGCGTTGCGCGGCGAGGAGTGCGAGATGATCACCGTTGACTTCTGGAATAACGAGCGGCACGTCCGATTCCATGCGGTAATTCTTGGCATTGCTCAGCACCATGCGGCCGGCACGTGCGAAGGCCGCCTCGACCTCACCGGCGACCGACGAATCGAGCGCCGAAAAAATGATCGGCGCCTTGACTGCGGAAGGATCACACAGCTTCACCTCGAGCGTCGCGACGTTGGGCGGCAATGTGCCCTCGAGCCAACGTGCCGCCTCACGGTACGGACGACCGGCGCTCCGTTCAGACGCCGCGACCTCGACCAAGTCAAACCACGGATGATCGGCCAGCAGCCGAATGAAGGCCTGACCGACGGCGCCTGTCGCGCCGAGTACGGCCACGGGCCAGCGCGTCTGCGGGGTTGTGACTGGAGAAGTCATGCGAGGAGTGAGCGGACGATGTGCATGTAAGCGCCGACGGACGCTTCAAGTTCGGCGACGTCGACGTACTCGATGGGCGTATGCGCGACGTGGATCGATCCGGGCCCGAAGAGGAGCGGTGTGCCCCATCGATCCAGTAGCGGAATGTCACTCGTATATGCGACGGGCTCGACGTCGAACCCCGGAATCACGTGAAAATGCTGTGCGGGAATGTGCGAGCCCCACACCAATTCGACACGATCGGCGGCCCAGCGGGTGAACGCCTCCTTCACCGGTGCGACATCACCCACGAGCCGAATCATGATCTCGGCTTCAGCGAGTCCGGGTACGATGTTCGCTTCCGTACCCGCGCGCAACACGCCGATGTTGTAGGTCGTCGCACCAAGAATGGGGTCGATCGGGAGTTCGAGCGTCCGCAATTCGGGGAGCACATCGAGCAGCGGTTCGAGCGCACTGCGTCCGAGGTGCGCGTAGGCCGAATGCGCCTCACGGCCGCGTACGCGCACGATGACGCGCTGTGCGCCCTTCCCACCTGAGGCAAGTTTACTTTCCGTCGGCTCGCCGTTCACGATCCACTTGCTGGTGGGCGCGAGGCGATTCGCCGCGCGAGCGCCCGGCGATCCTTTCTCTTCGCCAACGACAAACAACAAGTCGACGCGCTCTTCGCCCATGTCCGCCAACTGTTGCGCCGCGAGCATCATGGCGGCGGCAATGCCCTTCGCATCGGATGATCCACGCCCGTACAACCGGTCACCGTCGAGGCGGGGCGGCACGTACGGCGGCACGGTATCGAGGTGCGTCGAGAGCGTCACGCCACCGCCCTTTCGGGTGGCCCAGACGTTGGAGCGACCCGGTTCGACTTCCTGCAGCGTCACGTTCCACCCGCGCGCGACCAACCAGCGCGCAACAAAATCGACCGCGTCACGCTCGCGGCCAGTCGTGGATTCCAGGGACAACAGTTCGGTTGCGAGCTCGACGACGTCAGACATCCGCCAAACATAAATACGGACGGACCCCGGCGCGCCCCCGCACGATTGCGGAGGCGACACGGGCGATGCCGCGCTTGCTACACCGTAATGGCCAGCCCCCGATAAATGCGCGCGCGGTACCGGCTGTCCTCAGGTTCGGGCAGCGGCGCCGTGGCGAGGAGCACGGCGTGCGCAAAACGCTCCTGCTCTTCTGCCTGCTCAGCCGCGTCGCGCGGCTCTTCCGACCGTACCCGTCGTGTCAGGTTGATTTGGTTGACGGGGACATTGTGCACCAAACGTTCGTTCTCGACGCCGAGGGTCGCCGTGAGAGCGTGGAGCGTCGTCTTGACGAAATTGGCAAGCGCAAACTCCGCGTGCGTCGGGCGCACCGGAACGTCCGGAGACACGAGCACGAGTCGCACGTGATCGAAGAGCGAGACTTTACGCGCGACGCGGAAATGATGCGTGAGGTGTGCTTCGACCAGCGCCGCGAAGCCTGCAGCGTCGAGAGCCGCCGTACCCTCCTCGTGCAGGATTTGCGACGGTAACGGCGTAAACGGCGTGGACACCACCGCGGCCGGCGGCCCAGCCAGCTGCAGCGCCTGATCCATCCCGCCTTCAAGGTCCTCGCCAACGACGAGATTCTCGATGCGATTGCTGTTGCGCACAATACGCAACATCGCCTGCACTTCGCGTCCGGCTTCCGCCGTCTTCGTCAGGAGGATGATGCGTCCGACATCACCTTCTTCGAGCGCGAGCCGCGCGGCGCGGGCCAGGTGCGACGTGAGGTACTCGCCGATCAGCCACATGGTCTGACCACGCATCTTGGCGAGTCGCTCCGGCTTCGCGCGGCCGAACAGTTCGCGCTCGGTGATCGTGCGCTCCTGATGCAGGCCACCGGACGGTTGGAACGTTTCGCCGCTCACGGCGCGATCGGACAAGAACAACACCGTGGCGAGCGCGACTTCGACCTCGGTTGGCATGTTGCGCAAATGGAGCATGCCCAGCACACCTTGGCCGATCTTCTTGGCCTCACCAAGTATTTCGTCGCGCGAGAGAAAGGGTTCGGGTGGTTGTGGCAACGAGGACAGCCACTCGTCGCCAAAGCGCGAACCGCCATCGGACTCGACGAGAAAGCGACCGGCCAGCCGTAAGCGTGCGACCAAACGCTGTGCGATCGCGCGGTGCATGAGGAACCGGCCCGACGAGGCAGCGTCTTCGGTTGCACGTCCGGCCCGAAGCACCTTGTCGCAGAATGCGCGAATCGGCGCCGGAACGTCTGCGTGTGCCGCGAGTGTTGCAGCGTCGTTCGTCGCAAGATGATTCAGCAAATCCCCAACGTGTGCGCCGGCGCGAAGCGACTCCACGACTGCCGCGTACAAATTATTGAGTCGACGATTCTCGAGGATCAAGCGACCACGGCGTTCAAAGAGTCCAGGCTTGCCGCCAACACCGCGTAAGCGATCGCCATCCACCGGGCCGGGCGCAATGGCGTTGACTTGAATTTCTGGTCCAACGAAGCGCGCAAGATTCTCGGTGAGTGCGCGCTGTCCCGCCTTGGAGACCGCGTAGTCTGCACGATTGGGATACGGCACGGCCACGTACTTCTCACCACCAAAGTAGGAGGACACGTTGAGGATGTACCCCGTGCCCTGCTTCTTCATGATCGGCACCACTTTCTCGATCAAGGAGTAGTTCGATACGAGGTTGGCCGTGAGCGTGTAGCGCCACGCATCCACATCCATGTCCACTACCATTTGCTCGGCGCCAGCAACTCCCGCGTTATTGACGAGGTAGTCGATGCGACCAAACGCTGCGATGGTGGCGTCGACCGCTCGGCTCAGCGACGCTTCTTCTGCGACGTCGATGTCGGCAAGAATCGCGACGCGATCCTGGGCTTCGTAGTAGCCGATGTCTTCGAGTTCACGCACGATCGAGGTGCGCATTTCATCGAGTTGATCGGCGCGACGCGCCACGAGCATGACACGCGCGCCGGCGATCGCGAGCAATCGCCCCAGCTGTCCACCGATCCCCGCAGACCCGCCGGTGATCAATGCAACCTTGCCCAGGTGCAAGCCCATCAGCGACTCCATCCACCCGAAGATCGCTCGACGAGATCCCGTCGCTTCGACGATGGACGCTGGCAAATAGAGATTGACCTGACGGATACGACGACGCGTGTAAAGCAGCCGAGCCGCTTGCGCTGCCGCGAACGGTACATCTTCCGCATCGCGATTGCCCCAACGAATGATCTGGTTGGACCAGTCGACAAACGGCCGCTCGCCCGCTCTGTGTTGTTCGCTGCACTCGTCACGCCACACGCGACACAACTCCTCGGTCGCGGCGCGCAACACGTCGCCGTACGCGTTGCCGTGCCCGTCGTCGCCGTTGGACAGGAACACTACGCTTGGTGCACTCCGCAGCTTGGCGGTAGCCCACATACTCGTGAGCGCGCGCGCGATCGCCATCATGCCAACAAGCTCGCCGTCGACGAAGGTATCCACGTCACCGTCCGACAAGTCAGCAAACGGTCCGCGAAAACGCCACGCACCATACGCGGGCATGACAATCGCGCCTTGCAGCGTCTCACCGTCAGCGGTGAGCTGATTGAAGAAATCCTGTACCGTCGCAGGCCGGGTACGATCAAGGAGCGAGACGGTGATTCGCGGATCCGACGGATCGATTCCCAACGCATCTATTGCCGCACGGACGCCTTCCTCGGAACCGAGCGTCAATCGTACCTGCGCGCCACAATTGGCCTGCACGCGCGCGACGGCAATCGCATCGGATACCTGATCGCCGGCAGCGACCAGCACGTGCGCACCGATGCCGTCCACCGTGCGCAATTCCGGCCGAGACACCCACGTGCTGCGCGACTCCTGGCGTACCGCCATGCCGTGTGTGACTTCGAAGTTATGTCCGTTGATCGCAGCCGACTCTTCACTGGCAAGAAACACGATCGTGTTCGCCACGTCGCTCACGGTCGGGAATCCTCGGGAAGGCGCTGACGCCGGCGTCGCACCGCCATCGAGCACCGCCGCCGCGCTTTGCCCAACGCTGACGGAGGGATTGCGCACCAACGTCATCAAACCGAGGAAATCGTCAGCTGTCGTGCCGCTGGCCGCCTTGCGCAACGCGTCCATTGCTGCGAACACGGTGCGAATGCGCGGCGATTCGATCGGCCCTGGAAAGACCGTGTTTACGCGGATGCCGCGCACGCCGAGCTCCTGCGCCAAACCGCGCGAGAGCGCGTTGAGTGCAGACTTCGGAACCACATACGCCGCGCGCCCATAGTACTGCGTGCGTGAAAAAATCGTCGATACGTTGATGATCGACGCACCCGCGTGCAGATGCGGTGCAACCGCACGCACCAAATTCCACGCAAGGCCAAGCAAATTCCGAGCGGCCGCTCCCACGGTTTCAGTCTCGTTGATGCCTTGCGTGCGCAGCGCATCAAGATCATCCGGCACCAACGGCAAATCCTGCAGCTTGCATTTTGGTCCAGCCGTACCCGCGTTGTTCACGAGGACATCAATCCTGCCGACCTTCGCGATCAGCTCGGCGATCGCGACCCGGACTTGACCAGGTTCTGCCGCGTTCATCGCGACGGTGATGATTCGTGCCGCACTAACATGCAACTCTTCGCGTAGCGCAGCCTTCGCGGCTTCAAGCTTCTTCTTGTCGCGGCCCGACATCACGACCGTTGCGCCTTCGATGAGGAAGCGACGTGTGATCTCGGTGCCAATGTTTCCCGCGGCGCCGGTGATCAACGCCACCTTACCCGCGAGTCGTCCGCGCGCGGCTCGACGTCGTTCCTTGCCGGTGACGCTCTCCATAACGTCGTCTCCTGCGTGCTCGCTCATTCCGACGCTCCCATGGCTGCCCACGCTTCGTAAAGTTGATCGACTGAACGCAACCCGAGAGCGGGCAATGCGTGATTGACGACGTATGTGGCACCGGCGTGTGCATTGTCCCACATGGCCTGGTGCGCCTGCGGAAGATCCTGCCACCTGACGACTGTTGGTGTTGTGACTTCAAGTAAGCCAGCATCCACCATCTCGTTCATACGAGTGACCTCGTATGCGTTACACAGGTGCGTCCCTAAAATAGTCGTCGTGGGTGTGAGGATTCGACGCTGTCTTGTCCAGACCTGCGGCGCGTAAAAGCTGTAGCGATGGCCACCCATCGATTCGAAGAACACCACGCGACCGGTGAACGGCTGTACGAGCGCCGTCGAAACGGCGAGCGCGTCGTGCCCTGCCCGTTCGATGATGAGCTCCGGTGCGCCACGCGGATTATCCGCCGAGCGGAGCACGCGTCCAACGGCGGTACCGAAGGGTTTAATCGTGCGCTCCTGAAAGCTGCGCACCGCGTCCCGAAATGCCGCAGAGTCTTTGCGCACATCCGGAAGCAGCGGCATCGTGTCCGGCCACTCGAATTCACCGCCGCCACGACGCAGCAGCTCCTCGATACTCACAACGCCGCGCACCGCATCGCCGAAGCCGAGCGATTGCACGAACTCGCGCTGTGTATCCGTGCGTGTAGCAATGCAGATACGTGCGCTGCGTGCGGCTGCAGCTTCAATCGCCTCGAGCCCTGCGCTATCCACCAATTCGCCGGCTCCCAGTCCGACACCGTAGTAAACCAGCACCGCCTCACCGGCACGTGCGCGCGCACGCTTGAGCATCTCGGCCGGTGACACGGCGCCCTGCTTACCGGCAAAGGTAAAATGGTATCCGCTCGACGCGCCGTAGAATGTCAATGCCCCACCGTCCGCCAGCAGCTGATACGAACGCGGAAACGCCTGCTCACCCGCGTGCGACACCACGTAATCGGCAAGTCTCCCGTCATGTTGCGAGCGGAATGCGTCGAGCAGCGCATCTCCTTCGCGCTCCCATGTCGCAATCGCGTCTGGTGTGCCCGGCACCATGGTAAAGGCCTCACGCCATGCATCATCACGTCGATTGATTGCGCCACGCGCACCGTTCTCCAACACAACAAGCGCGCGCTCGGCAGACGATACCATACCGGTGACTGCGCAACCGAATCGCGCCGCACTCTTCATCGCTTCGAGCCCCGTACCGGTTGCCGCACCTTCGACGAACATCGTGCGGCCCGGTTCGATGCGCAGCGTGGTGAACAGCGCGCGAACGATGGTACCGAGATTCAGGATGTAGGAGCCGGCCGCTTCGAGGGACAGGTCCTGCGGTACCGGATGCAACTGCGGCGCTTGAACAGCGAGAAACTGCTGATGGCTTCCCGTCCGTGATTCGTAACCCTGAATACGAAAGTCTGCTGACATCGGATCACGCGCAGCAAATGGACTCAGCAACTCACTCTGTCCAGAGTAGATCGCAACCATATCGCCAACCCGGAGGCGCCCCTCCGCTTTGGCTTCGCTGCCTAGTGATGCGATCAGACCGATACCGCCGGACCCGGTGACTTGCCAATCCTGATCATGATTGTCGAACGGCGACACGGGGATGCCTGTGATCGCCCAGATGTCGTTGAAGTTGACCTCGGACGCGAGCACATACACGAGCGCGTCGTTGGGGCCAGGTATGTCGACCGGCACGACAAGTTCACGCTCTGCCTCGCGCGGCACCCCATGCACAGGGGCGCCGGTGCGTAGGTCCCGTCCTACACCCATGCCGAACTGCCAGGACGGGATGGGCGTGAAGCCCGGGTAGAACGGCGCGCCGACCGGCAGCAATTCTCCGTGCGCAATCAGCTGCGCGCGTTCATCCGCATCGGGCTCCGCGCGGCGACGCGTCGCGAGCGGCGCACTCCGGCGGTCGAAGAACGCCTTGATTCCTTTCTTGCCGCCTTCGGGATCGACAACGGCTTCTGCGAAAAGGCGAGCCTCGCGCGCGAGGCCAGCCTCGAGTCCCGAGGTCCATCCGGTACGCACTGCATCGAACACGCGACCAACCGCCGCCGATCGCCCAACGCGCGCAGCCTGCTCGACCAAGCGCGCAATTGGCGGCAGCGCGACCAACGATTCGACATCGATGTGACCCGGCTGCTCCCACGCTTTGCGCCGGACCTGCACTTCGCGAAAGCGCTTGGCCAAGTGGCTCTGCTCATCGTCAATGAAACTTCGCACCAATGCCGCGGCACGAGACACGACATCACTGGTATCGTCGATCCGTTCATCGATGATGCCAGCTGCGAGTGCTTCGCTCGCGTCGATTTGGCGACCGCCGAGAATGATCTCGAGTGCTGCGATGAAACCTTCGTTGCCATCGCGATCGGCAAGTAGTCGCGTCAGACGCTGCGTGCCGCCGTAGCCCGGCAGTAGGTTGAGCCGAATCTCCGGTTGCCCGAAGAGTGCCGTGGCTTCTGCGATTCGGTAGTGGCAGGCCAACGCGAACTCGAGTCCACCGCCAAGCGCAACGCCGTTGATCGCCGCGATGCACGGCTTGTGCATCTTCTCGATCATGCGAAACGCGAGATGCGCGACGTTGGGCAGTGGCAATGCTTGTTCGACCGTCAGCATTTCTTCGAGCAGCTGTCGAATGTCGGCGCCAGCGACGAAGGACGACGTACCGCTGCCGGTGAAGATCACGGCACGCACGTCATCCTGCCGACCCAGATGTTCAACGACGGTGCACAACTCGTCGAGCGCGCGCTCATTGAGTGCGTTGACCGGTGGATTGGTCACGGTAACAACGGCGATCCGCGCATCGTCGCGCACGGTGTGATACTGCACGCGGAAGTAGCGCCAATAGGACAGAATGCGTTGCGACTCACTGATGCGCTGGAGCGCACGCCACGCGTCGATGACGCGCGTGAGCTCGGCGATCGACTCCGGATTCCGCAGCGTCGTCGCGTCGCCGACTGGCGTTCCCTCGACCATCGCGCGCACCATACGACGCATGTACTTGCCGCTCCGCGTCTCCGGAAACTGCGGCACCTCGAGAAATTCTTCGGGGACGGCGACCGCACCCTTCTCTTGACGCACCAACTCCGTCAGACGACGCCGATCGTCCATCGAAATGCGACGCCCTGGCGCCGGCGTGATGAAGGCAAGCGGTGTCAGTCCCTTTTCTTTGTGCGGCGCGCCGATGACGATGACGTTGCCCACCGGTGAGTCCGGATTGATCTGCTTGTCGCGCAGAATTGCGCCCTCAATCTCTTCCGTACCCATGCGATGCCCAGAAACGTTGATCACGTCATCGCTGCGCCCATGCAGCGAGAAGCTGCCATTCGCGTGTCGGATCGCAACGTCGCCCTGCGTGTACGCGAAGCGACCTTGCCACCGCGTCCAGTACGTCTTGGCGTATCGTGCTGCATCGCCGCGCCACGTCGGCACGACACGATTGTCTTCAACGCGAAACGACGCGGTGTCGCCCCAAATGGTTCGCGCGAGATACGGATACGGTGCGCCGATGATGATCTCGCCCTGCTCGCCGTCTTCCGTGCGGCGCCAGGGTACACGCCCATCGGCATCCGCCTCGCCCGTTGGCGTCCACACGTCGCCGTCGATCCAGGGCAGCGGGTACGTATGGGCATCAGAGCGCAGTGGAAAATCAGCGTTGCCGTAGAAGTGCGTCCAAACGATGCCACCATGCTCAGTGGCCCAATACGAGTTGATGTACCACGGAGTCATCAACGTCATGCCGAACTCCTGCACCGCATGCGACACAGGCTCGGCGCAGAAGGTCGCAACACGGAGCGAGCGCAGATCGTAGCGGCGCACATCTTCCGCGTTTTGCGGATCAGACATGACCGCCTTGAGAAACGTGACGCCGGCCTTGAAGATCGTGACGCCGTACCGCTCAATGATCGATGCGAAACGTCCGGCATTCGGAAACACGGGCGCGCCTTCGGCCAACACCGAGGTCACGCGGGTCGTAAGCGCCGCGCTGATCATGTAACTCTGTCCCGTGATCCAACCGGGATCGGCCACGACATACATCACGTCGCCGGGTCGCGCATCGAACGAGACGCGCATGGTGCTCGCGACGCCAGCGACATAGCCGCCGTGGACGTGCACGACGCCC
This sequence comes from Gemmatimonadales bacterium, assembly GCA_038319245.1. Lineage (GTDB taxonomy): Bacteria > Gemmatimonadota > Gemmatimonadetes > Gemmatimonadales > Gemmatimonadaceae > Gemmatimonas. The sequence continues at coordinate 21,954 of JBBQDB010000026.1, read as the reverse complement.
TTCGGCTTCCCGGTCGAACCCGACGTGTAGATGAAAAACAGTGGGAATTCAGCATCGACGGGCAGCGGCGCTATCGATGCCCACACCGCACGCACACAGGACACATCATCCAACATGTGCAGCGCATCAATTGACGGCACGCCAAGTCCGATCGCGTGCGCGCCAGCCAACAGCTCGACGTCGGCGCGTGCGAGCAGATCGTGCGCCCACACGTCGCGTCCTGCGCGCCACGGCACATCGGCTTGTCCGGTATGCTTCACGACCACCACACGTTCGACGCGACTCTGTACCGCGACCAACGCGCGGGCCATCGTGGTTCGTGCTCGGCTCGCGGCCGCGGCGTCGAGCGCGCCGGACTCGGTCAACGCAGCCAGCGCGCGACCAATCCCTCGCATCACGTCACTACGTTCGACTGTGATCTCTCCCGAGATCGCACGTGCCGCCTCGTCGATCAGGCGTTGTGCGTCGGCCGGGGAGACGTGCAATGTCTGGACGGCATTCTGCACCGCATCGAGCGCCTGCTCAACGGCGATATAGCGGTCGAGTGCCGGATCACAGTACGCCGCCTTGAACGGAATGACCTGCGCGTTGCGATAGCCGCCGTCGGCGGTAATGACAACGCGCGCTCCGGCATCGTAGACGCGATCAGCCAGTGTCTTGTCGGAGAAGCCGCCGAACACGGGTGTATAGATCACGCCGAGTCGCTTGGCTGCTTCGGTCCACGCGATTTGCTCGGGGATATTGGGCAAGTTGAGCGCAATTCGATCGCCAGCCGTGAGTCCCAATTGTCGCAATGCGATGGCACAACGCGCGACTTCGATCAGCAGCTGTTTGCGCGACCACGCGAATGCGAGCACCGGACCGCCGCGTCCGCCATCTTGCGATTGATCCCAGCGATCGCCTTCGACCAGAAATGCCGCTTCGCTGCCAAAACCAGCGAGCACGTGCCGATCAACTTCGTTGAAGCACGCGTTCGTGAGTGCACCAGCAAACCAACGATAGAACGGCGCGTCATCGTCGTCGAAGCCACGCGCCCACGGGCGATGTGTCGTGTCATAGGGCACACGTATTCTCGCGCCTGTCGCGGCATCATAGCCCTGCCACGCGCCGTCGGCGCCGAGTGTGATCCACGCGCGCAACTGCGGATCGAACCAGTGCAGTTCACGCGCCGCTATGTTCCCGTGAAACGCGCCGGGATCGAGGGCAGCCTGATCGCGCAATCGCGTCCATTCGGCGCGCGACGTAATGGGATTGAACTCAGCCGTCTGCGGAATGACCGATGTAGCAGTCATGGACAGGTCTCGTGCGCTCAGGTATGGCCACGAGTGCTGCCGCACTCGACCAGCAGGTCGACTGCAGCAGAAGTTTTCAGGATGTCGTGGCGCTATGGAGACAACTGCCGGGCGGCAGTCTTTCGTTACAGACGACTAAGCAATCGCGCGAGTCAACAGCGCACTCAGACCTGCATCATCCAACGAGTCTTCCCAGCTCGGCTCGAGCAGCGCAATCACGCGCTCCGCGCCGCTGTTGCACTCAACCGCTACAACTTCGGTGAGGCTCGCCGTCGCTGCCGCCGCCTGATCTTCAGGAACTTCAGGCAACTCGAGACAGATCCACGTTACGCCGCGCACATCACGTACCGTCCGCATCGCGCTATCCCCAAAGAGAGTACCCGGAGCGGGGCTTGAACCCGCACGGCCTTGCGGCCACGAGATTTTAAGTCTCGCGCGTCTGCCAGTTTCGCCATCCGGGTGCACCGTAGCCCCCGAAATACCATCGGGAGCCAAGACGCGCTCCCGATGCGTTGCTACTGTGTTCTTATCACTGATCTCGAAGCGAAGCGGGAAACGGGACTCGAACCCGCGACCCCAACCTTGGCAAGGTTGTGCTCTACCAACTGAGCTATTCCCGCACACTGCCCCTACTGCTCCACGAACTTATCAACCGCCCCTACGCGCGACAAGCGCCATTTCTGCCGGAATAGCCGACGCCCGCGTCACATTCGCGACGACCGATCGCAACGAACGCGTTACTCCGCGAGCGAACAGCTAGCCGCGCACACCAAGTGCGTGCGACGCGTACCAGAGCGTATGCGCGAGCAACCCGGCCAGGGCGGCGTCTCCACCGTTCGATACGGCCAATCCGTTCGCATCGACGCACTCCGCGGCGATGCCATTGTCCAGCGACGCACGCCGAAGCCAAGCAAGCACCTCGGTCGCATCGGGACCAAGCAGTCGCGCAATCTGTGGGAGCAGTGCGGCGGGCTCCTCGCTTACGGCACGTACCGTGCGCCGATAGAGCGAGTCCTCCCGATCGAGCGCTTCGTACATCGGCAACCACAACAACGAACCGACCGGATCGTCCTCGAGTGAGGACCCACCGACCAAGTCAATCGCTGCGGCGAGCCGCGCCTTGCCACCACGGTCCACGGCAAAGTGACGACGCAGCGCAGCGCGAACCGCGGACGGATCCTCGACCGCCGCGGCAGCCTCTTCATCGAGCGTTCGCTTGAAGACGTCGAGCGCCAGCGCAACCACGGCATTGCCGTGCAACGTGAACGGCATCGACGCGGGTGCACCAGAAGGCATCACTTCCGTCGAATACAACGGAATCTGCTCATCGCGACGCGCCGCGATATCGTCAGACGCGAGATAGAGCGTGTCGGCGACGACTGGCTCTTCGACAATCTGCTCGTCGTTCGAATCGCGTATGTACCGGTCCGTCGCGATGGCAAACGCGGCCGGTCCTTCGATAGTAAAGCCCGGTTGGAAGAGCGTTCCATCGAGGTAGTGCACACCCTGCCCCGGCGCGTATCCGTGCAGCTCACAGATGCGCACCAAGAGCTCACGCGCGAGGCCGGTATCGGCGAGTTGAACCGCCGGCAGCGTCCACATCAGCGCTTCCCAATCGCGCACCGTGCAGCCGGCCGAGTGCCATGGCGCACGCGATCGCACGAGGTAGTAGTGTGCATCGTCAAGCGCGCGACCCACGCCGTAAAAATAGGCGAAAAGCAAATTGCGATTGAGCAGGCGATCGATGCCGTCACTACCGGTCGTCTGCTCCATGGTCGACAGCGCCTCTCGCGTCGCGGTGAGCAGCGCGCGCCATCCACGACGGCGCAGCACTGCCACGGTGGCTTGGGCACCATCCCGCTCAGGCCCGACGGCGAGGTAGAAGGCCACCTGGACCGCGCCATTCGCCGGCGCGACGACATCCCGCCGAATGGCAAATGGCCTGGGCTCGCGTGACGACGTTGCCGGCGCTTCGAGACGGGCGACGCCATCACTGCCGATCGCCAGCGCGGCTAACCCAGGAATGGCCGTGCCTTCGAGGAGTAAGACATCGTCGTGTCCGACGCTCACTAAATGCTCATCGTCGAACGGTCGCGGCGTGCGCACACGCTGTTGGCGATGGCCGAGCGTTCCTTCGAGCGCGATTTCGATCGGTACGTCACGCGAGCTGCGATTCTCGACGGCCAGCGTATAGACGGCACCCGCCATGTCCGCATCGCGTCCATAGGGCGCGAAGACCGTCCCGCGCACCACCAGATCGCCAACCGTGCAGGTGAAGGTCGGCAGCCACCCCACCGCTTGCTCCCACGCAATCCCTTCAGCCGCGAGTGTCTTCGCCTCGCCATTTACCCGGAGTACCGGTACGAACAACGGCACGCCGGCGGCCGACTGGAAACCAGCACTCCCAGCAAACTCGATCGCCGCCCGCGCGCCGCGGTGCAACACACCGACCGCGTGAATGGCGCCATCTGCAGGATTGATGCACGGCAATGTGAGCCAGTGATTGCCAGTGAGCTGCCAGGGAACGCTCGGAATCTGCACAGGAACGGGAAAGGGAAATCTCGGGCGCGGTGTGCGCCGCAACGTGTCAAATCCGCGGAAGCCTGAGCCGACAGGCCAACGACGGAACGAGTACGGGTACACGGGGTTCGTTGACTGCCTGTCCCCCAAGAGCTAATCTAGCCGGTTCGCCTCGCTCCAGCTCCTCAACGATCGCATGGTCATCCATTCCGCAGTGCGCACTACTCACCGCATCGCGCGGACCTCGATTCTGGCCGCGTTCTCGGCGTTGGCGCTCGTCGCGCACCTCACCGCCACCACGATACGCGCGCAGGCCGTCAGCGGAGCCGGCGACGACGCGATTCCGGTGCCAAAGGGCGGTGTGCGGTTTCGCATTGGCGGTTTGTGGAACGACTACAGCGACGTCTTCGCCGCCGACGCGAATGGCGGACTGACCAAGCGCCCCCTACTCGCTGGGCTCAACAGCAGCAGTCTTGGCACTCGCGCATTGCCGCAATTGACCGGCGCCGAGCAAGCAATTCGCACGCTCGCGGCACAGCCGTCGTATGCGCTCTCCCTCGGCACCTTCGAGGCGTTGGGCAATGTGCGCCAGAGCACGGTACCCTTTGCCTTTGACTTCGGCGTCACGAAGAAGATCTCGATCGGCCTCGTAGTTCCGTATGTCGAATCACGAGACCACTCGCAGCTCGTGCTCAATCGCGCCGGAACCAGCGCGACCGTGGGACGGAATCCCGCGTACGACGCGATAACCGGCGCCGCCGCCCGCGCGGCGAACGGCGCGTTGCTGAAACAGATCGCCTTGGCGCGTACCACGCTCGCCGCCGAGATCGCACGTTGCGCGGTTACAACTGCGACCAGCTGCGACGCGATTCGTGCGAATCCGACGGCCGCGCAGAGTCTGTTACAGACCGCCCTCACGACGCAGGCGGCGCTACTGAAAGTCTACGGCGACAGCGCGCGCGGCGGTTCGCCCGTCGTGCCAATCAGTGGCTCTTCGACGGACGCCGCGATCGCGGCATCGATTGGCTCGCTGCGCTCCGCATTCCAGGGCTTCGGCGTCGCCAGTATCGCGGCAACGGCGGCGCCAGCGGCGGCGACAGTCGTTTACGGACCAGGAAGCATCGGCGCGATCGGTGCGGACAGCGCATTCGGCTTGCGCTACAAGAATGTCGGCAACACGCGGCGAGCAGGTATCGGCGACGTCGACCTCACCGTAACTGTGCTTCTCCACGACACGTTTGACGCCGACCAGAAGAAGCGACTCAATAACAGCGGCCGCGGTGTTCGCACGTCACTCACCGCAGGATTCCGCGCAGGAAGCGCGGGCGCGGATTTTGTCGAAAATCCGCTCGACGTGCCAATCGGCGATGGTGCAAGCGCGCTGCTCCTGCGCAGTACGACGGACTTCATCGCCAATCGCACCTTTTGGGTGAGTGGCACCATTCGCATCGTGAAGCCCTTCGCCGACGACATCGCGGTTGCGCTGCCGTTACTCACCGACTCCACGATCTTCGCCTCATACATCAATGGATCGGCAGCGCGAAAACTGGCGATGCGTACGGAAATCGAGATCGCACCGCGCTTCATGATCGGACAGTTCTTTGGATTGTCTGGCGCCTATCTGTTTCGACGTGTCGGCGCGGAAACGCTCCTGCCGCTCGGTCCGGATCCAACGCTCATCGATCCATCGGCCGCCACCGCAAGTATCTACGCAGGTCGGACGACTCCAGCGCGGACGATGCAAGCCGTGACCATCGCGGCGTCGTTCTCCTCGCTCGCGAGCTACATGCGCGGTGGCGCGAACTTCCCGCTCGAACTTCTGTTCTCGCACACCCAGTCGATCTTCGCGACCGGCGCGACACAACCGGTCTCCGGCATCGATCGACTCGAACTCAAGATTTATCGCGGTTTTCCTCGCCGTTGAACAACGGACGTTTGGGGCGCGTCGTTCTCGATGCGCCCGCGATCCAATAGTTCACGCGCATGAGCGCGACTGATCTCGCGCTCCGCATCACCGCCGAGCATGCGTGCAATTTCCATCACGCGCTCTTCGTCGGACACCACGTGCGTGTCTGCCGCGGTCACAGTGCCAACGGCGCTCTTGCGAACAACGACATGGTGGTGCGCACGCGCCGCGATCTGCGCAAGGTGCGAAATGGCCAGCACCTGATGATGCCCTGACACGCGACGCATCAGCGCACCGACTTGCCATGCGACGCCACCGCCGACCCCCGCATCGACCTCGTCGAAGACGAGCGTTGGGACTTCCTGCAGACGCGCAAGCACGGTACTCAGCGCGAGCATCACTCGCGCCAATTCGCCACCAGACGCAATGCGCGCAAGCGGCCGAGTTTCCGTGCCGGCGTTGAGCGATGCGAGAAAGTGCACGTGTTCGGCGCCTGCGTCTCCGATGACTTCAAGCGATGTGATCGCCACAACGAATCGACCATCCGGCATCCCCAACTCGGGGAGCAACGCCGTCACCGCATTCGCCAACCGCTCCGCGCCCGACTGTCTCAAGCGCGATAGCGCATTCGCCGATTCCGCGAGCGCGCCCTCCATTGTCGCGCGTGACGCCGCGATCGCACGAAGGTCCAACGAGCCGCCATCAACCAGGTCGAGCTCTTCGCGTGCCAGTCGGCCGGTCTCGCGAACCTCATTGTACGACGGTCCATACTTGCGCATCAACGTCGTCAGCAAGTCGCGTCGTTGTTCGAGACGACGCAGTCGCGTCGGATCGGATTCGACTGTTTCCGCGTACTCCTGCAGCTCGCGCGACAGCTCATCGAGCGCATAGACGGCGCCGTCGAACGCGCCTTGCCATCGCGCCGTCGCGGGATCGATGCGTGAGAGCCCAAGCAACGCGCGTCGCACCGATGCCAACCGACCGAGTGCTGCGTCGTCGTCACCACTGATGGCCTCGGACGCCTGCGCAGCGAGCGCTTGTAGCTCTTCTGCGTGCGCTAATCGACGAATATCCGCATCGAGGGCGTCTTCTTCGCCAGCGACGAGTGACGCGTCCTCGATCTCGCGCACAACGAATCGCAGATAGTCCGCCCGTCGCTCTGCATCCTGCCGACGCTGCTCGAGCTCGCGCTCGCGAACCCGCAGCGCGCTGAGCGCGCGGTATTCCGTTCGCACGCGTGCACGCACCTCCTCCGCACCAACGAACGCATCGAGTAGCTCTCGCTGGTGGTCCGCATCAATCAACTGCCGCGAATCGTGCTGCCCGTGCACACTCACGAGCTGCGCACCGACTTCGGCCAACACCGACGCCGTGACTGAGGAACCATTGATCCATGCGCGCGATCGACCGTTGGCGCCAATCTCTCGCTTGAGGACGAGCAGGTCGTCGTCACACTCGATGCCGCGCTCGTCGAGCAAGGCGCGCAGCGCCATCAGTTTCGACGCATCGAAGACGCCCTCGACCGTCGCCTTGTCGGCGCCCGCGCGCACCCGATCGGAAGCGGTGCGCTCGCCAAGGAGCATACCCAGACTGCCGACGATGAGTGACTTGCCCGCGCCCGTTTCGCCCGTGAGTACGTTGAGCCCTTCTGCGAGCGGCAGCGTCACCGCGTCGATCACGGCCACGTTGCGAATGCGGAGTTCAACAAGCATGCAACATCCGTGACCGGTTCAGGAAATCACGACGGCATCAGGTCGTGTCGCCGTCGCGCTCGGATAGTCCGCCCCAACCGAGCTTCCGACGCATTCGACTGAAAAATGTCGTCCCCGGAAAGCGTACGATGCGGACCGGCGAGGCTGCGCGACGAATGACCAAGGACTCGCCACTGGTGAACGTAGTGCCGACCTGCCCGTCGATCGTTACCAAAAGTTCAGCCGGCCCATCATCCGCACGCACTTTGACTTCAACCGACGGCGGCAGTACGAGCGGACGCATCGCCAGTGTGTGCGGTGATACCGGAGTCAACACGATGCTCTCTACCGTGGGGACGACAATCGGCCCGCCAGCGGACAACGAGTAGCCCGTGGAGCCGGTAGGAGTCGAGATCACCAGCCCATCCGCCGAATACGAGCCGATCTGCTCGTCGTCCACGTAGACGGTGAATTTGACAACGCGCGCAAAGCCACCCTTATGCAACACCACGTCATTGAGTGACAGCCACTGCGCGCGCTCTTTACCGGCGCGATCAAGCACTGATGACGCGAGCGCCATCCGCGCCTCAGGCTCGAATTCGCCGCGTGCGAATCGACGAACGCCCTCTTCGAACTCCTCACCGCTGCAACTGGTCAGAAATCCGAGACGACCCAAGTTGATGCCGAGGATCGGTACCGAATACCCGTTGAGGAAACGCGCGCCGCGCAGGAGCGTACCATCTCCGCCCAATGTCAGCAGCGCATCGATCTGCTCCGGATCATCCAGCCGTTCGCCTTCCTCAGCGATCTCCCACAGCTCCTCTTCGAACGACAGTTGAAGCCCAAGCTCCGGCGCGATGTCGAGCAACGTACCGAGGATCTCCGGGAGGCCTGCGTAGCCGCGATGGCCGATCACGCCGAGTCGCACTAGCCGGCCATCGCTTCAGACTCGTGCAATGCGCGCACCCGTTCCGCGATGCCCGTCGCATCGAGGCCGAGCGTCGCCAACTGCTTCGCGCGCGACGCCGCGTACACAATTCGATCGGGGACACCGTGGACCGCAACCCGGACGGACGGCGCGAGATGCTGGATGATTGCGCTCATGTACGCGCCGAAACCGTTCACGCTCGTACCTTCCTCAATGGTGAGCACATGCGTGTGATCGGCGAGGACCGCGTTGAGCGTGACTTCGTCGTACGGCTTGAGATAGCGGCAATTGACGACCGTCACATCGAGCCCTTCCGCCGCCAACGCTTCGGCCGCAGCCAACGAGGTGTTGACCATCGTGCCGACCGCGAGAATCGCCACCTCACGTCCCCGACGCAGTACATCCCAGGTGCCGAATGGCGTTGCCGGAATCTTGCTCATCTCAGGTGGTGTGTCCGGCGCCGCATCGCGTGGATAGCGCACCGAGAACGGACCTGCCGTGTGTTCGACGCCGGCGCGCAAGAGTCCAAGCATCTCTGTGGAATCCTTCGGCGCCGTCACGACCATGCCCGGGATCGACAGCATGTACGCGATGTCGTACATACCCATGTGCGTCTCACCATCTTCGCCCACGAGCCCGGCGCGATCCATCGCAAACACCACCGGCAGATGCTGCAGCGCACAGTCGTGAATGATGTTGTCGTAGCCTCGCTGCAGGAACGTCGAGTAAATCGTGACGATCGGCCGCAGTCCGCGCGTGGCCATACCCGCGGCGAAGGTCACAGCGTGCCCTTCAGCAATGCCGACATCGAAGAACCGATCGGGATACGCCTTGCCAAACGCGCCCGTGCCCGTGCCACTCGGCATCGCTGCTGTGATCACGCACACGTCTTTCCGTTCGGCGCCGAGTTCGACCAGCGCCTTTCCCAAGACTGCCGTATACCCCGGGTTAGCTGTCGACACCTTGAGCTGCTTGCCCGTCGCCGGATCATGACCGGGCGGCAGTGCGTGCCACTTCTCGCCGCTATCGCCAGCGGGAAAGCCTTTGCCTTTTTGCGTGATGACATGCACGAGGCGCGGCGTGTTCATGTCACGCACGGCGGTGAACGTTTCCATCAACGCATCGATGTCGTGTCCGTCGATTGGGCCAAAGTACCGAAAGCCCAACTCCTCGAACAGCACACCAGGTGTAAGAAACGACTTGACGCTTTCTTCCCACTTTCGGAGCAGCGTGCTCGCACCCTTGAGTGGACCGGGCGCGTTATCCACGATGTCGCCGATCTTGGAACGCAAGCGGTTGTAGAGCGGATTGCGTTGGATCGACGTGAGATACTTGTGCATCGCGCCGACGTTCGGTGCGATCGACATTTCGTTGTCGTTGAGCACGACGATCATGTCGCGCTCCGAGTGCCCGGCGTTGTTCAGGCCCTCGTACGCCAGTCCGCTCGACAGCGCACCGTCGCCGAGGATCGCCGCGACCTTGAACTTCTCGCCGAGCACATCGCGACCCGCCGCCATCCCGAGCGCCGCCGAGATCGACGTCGCCGCATGACCGGCGCCGAACGTGTCGTACGGACTCTCGGTGCGCTTGAGAAAGCCGGAAAGCCCCTGCTCCTGGCGTAGCGTCTCGAGCTGGTCGTTGCGGCCAGTGAGCAACTTGTGCGGATACGCCTGATGTCCGACGTCCCAAACGAGTTGATCGCGCGGCGTGTCGAACACGGCGTGCATGGCGATGGTCAATTCAACCACGCCAAGGCCCGCGCCGATGTGACCACCAGTACGCGAACACACGTCGATCAGCCGCGCACGCATCTCGTCGGCGAGCGTGCGTAGCTCGTCGCGCGAGAGTGACTTAAGATCGGCCGGGGACTGAATGCCTTCGAGGATGCTCATGGGTGTGTCAGGTGTTGCGACGCGGTCGGAACGACCGTGCAGGTGGAACCACTGTTCAGGAACGACGCTCAACGATGAAGCGCGCGAGCTGCTCGAGCGTCGGGGTCAACAATCCCTCGACGGCCAACGCTGCGCACCCCTCCTCCACTAACGCGACGGCGCGTTCAATGGCACCCTCGACGCCGAGGAGCGCCGGGTACGTGCTTTTGTGCAGATCGAGATCGCGACCAGCGGTCTTGCCAAGTTGGTCGGTCGTCGCCGTTACGTCGAGGACGTCGTCCGCAATTTGGAACGCCAATCCGATCGCCTCGCCGTAGCAGGCCAGTGCTGCCCGCCGGGCTTCGCTCGCCTGCGCAGCTCGCGCACCGACCGACACGGCGGAGGTGATGAGCGCGCCCGTCTTGAGTCGATGCACCCGCTCCAACGCCTCGAGCGACAGGTGGACGCCTTCGGCCTCGAGATCGAGCAATTGTCCGCCAATCATGCCGCCGCCACCCGAGGCGGCCATCAAATCGCGTACAATGGCGCCCGCTACCGCGTCAGACAGCTCCAGTGCCTTGGCGGCGTGCCATGCGCAGCGAGCCGCGAGCGGTACCATCACCAACCCTGCCGCCGTGGCGATCGGTACGCCGTACACGCGATGCACCGTCGGCCGTCCGCGCCGCACATCATCGTCGTCCATACACGGCAGGTCATCGTGGACCAGCGAGTAGGCGTGCACCACTTCCACCGACGCCGCGAGGTCCCGCGCATCGCCGGAGCCGCCACACGCGCGATACGCCTCGAGCAGCAGAATCGCCCGCAGCCGTTTGCCTTCACCGAGCAGCGAATAGCGCACCGCCTCGGCGATAAGCGGCGGAATATCGCCCAGCCAGCGCGCACAGAAGCCGTCGAGCGCTTGCTGAACGGCTGCACGCTCTTCCGCGAAGGTCGCAGACGCGACCGACGTCCCGACCGTACCGGGAGCCGACATCACGTCGTCATCCTCCGAGGGCGCTCACGGAAAACGAACCGTCCGCTGCTTCAACGAGCTGCTGCACCTGCGCATCGACACGCTGCAGCGAGACGCTGGCCGCACGCAAATGCACGATCCCTTCCTCGAAGAGCGCAAGCGCACGATCGAGATCCAGATCGCTCCGCTCCAAGTCGCGAACGATCTCTTCCAGCCGCACCAGATTCTGCTCGAAGGTCATGCTTGTCCCGCCGGTGGAAACGCGCGTACGCTCTCGGGCAGCGGCCTCGACTCGCCCGCCTCTGCGCGGACGATACCATCGCGCAACCAAAGATCGAAGACCAGTCTCGGAGAGAACTGCCCGCTATTGCTCAAGGTAGCGCCCTCAGGCGAACGCGCTACGGCAAACCCTCGCGCCAACGTCGCCAGTGGCGACAGCGCATCCAGACGTCCGGCAAATGCTTCGAGCCGAGCGCGACGCCGCTCGACGACCCGCGCAGCAGCGACCGATAGTCGTCTTTGCACCTGCGCGAGCGCGGCCACCGCTCGGTCTTCACGCCGTCGAGCCGCGGCGGCAAGACGCTTGCTGAGGGAATCGACCTGCGCCAACGTCTCGCGCCGTGACGGCACCGTCAGTTCGGCGGCGGCAGATGGCGTTGCGGCGCGCAGATCCGCCACCAAATCGCAGATCGTCACATCGACTTCATGGCCGACGGCACTGACCGTCGGCATCGGACACGCGGCCAGCGCCCGCGCGACGCGCTCGTCGTTGAAGGCCCACAAATCTTCGCGTGCCCCACCGCCGCGCCCGATGATCAGCAGGTCCGCATCACGCCAACGCGCCACCTGTCCGAGCGCCGCCACCAACGATTCGGGCGCGCCCTCGCCCTGCACCTTGGCCGGGATGATGACGATCTCCACGTCGGCACTGCGCGAGCGCGCGACCGTGATGATGTCATGCATCGCCGCGCCGTCCGGGCTGGTAATGACCGCAATGCGACGAGGAAAGCGCGGCATGGCGCGCTTTCGCGCGGGATCGAGCAGGCCGTCGTTCTCCAGCCGCAGTCGCGTCAGCTCAAGCGCTTTGCGCCAGAGACCATCGCCTTCGGCTTCCAGCGCCTTTACAGAGAACTGCAGATCACCGCGAACAGGCCAGACGGTCATCTGGCCCAACGCAAGCACCTGCATCCCATCGTCCGGTGGCGCAGGCATACGACGCTGCTGCGAGCTCCACACGACGCACTTCACCTGCGCATCGGCATCGCGCAGGGCGAAGTACCAGTGTCCATTGCGATGCGCCTTGAAGTCGGTGACCTCGCCCCGCACCCACAGCGGCGGGAAGGCTCCTTCAATCAGGTCTTTGGCCGCCGTCGTCAGCGTGTGCACCGCAATCGCGGCCTCCGGCGTGCTCCCCGGCGTGGCGTCGACTGCCGGCGCCGACGGGCCATAGGCACTCGTGCGTCGTCCCGCCATGATCGGCTAAACGACCGTCGCCTGAGCGACCGCGCGAGGGCCTTCGGCGACAACGCGCTCCGCGACAACGCGCTCCGCGACAACGCGCTCCGCCGCGCGTACCGTACTGCGCAACAGCATCGCGATCGTCATCGGGCCCACGCCACCAGGCACCGGCGTGATTTTGGAGGCGACCTGTACGGCGCTGTCGAAATCGACATCACCCACCAGACGCGATCCACTCACTCGCGATGCGTCGGCGATACGATTGACCCCCACGTCGATGACGACGGCGCCTGGCTTGATCATGTCGCCGGAGATCATGCCGGCGCGACCGGTCGCCACGATCAGAATATCCGCGCGACGGGTGTGCGCCGCGAGATCACGCGTGCGGCTATGGCAGACGGTGACCGTCGCGTCGGCGTGCACATGCGGTTGCACCAACAGCGCCGCGATTGGCTTACCAACAATGTTGCTCCGACCGACGACGACAACGTCAGCGCCGCGCGTTTCAACACCGCTGCGTACCAACAGCTCGACGATACCAGCCGGCGTGCATGACACGAATCCATCCGTGTGGCCGATGAGCAACTTGCCCACGTTGACTGGATGAAAGCCGTCCACGTCCTTTTCTGGTTTGATCGTACGGATCACGACGTCCGCGTCGATGTGCCTTGGCAGTGGAAGCTGCACCAGAATCCCATGTACGGCATCATCGGTATTGAGCCGCTCAACGAGCGCCAGCAGCTCCGCCTGCGACGTCTCCGCTGGCAACCGAATCGTGTCTCCGGCAATGCCGGCGTCCTTCGCGGCCTTCTCCTTCGCGCCGACGTACGTCGCGCTCGCCGCGTCGTCGCCAACGAGCACCACCATCAACCCAGGCACGATACCGCGTCCATGCAACGCCGCGACCTCCGCCGCCACCTCGGCGCGAATCGTGGCGGCGATCGCTTTACCGTCGATCAGTTCAGCGCGCAAAGTCCACCGCACGGCTTTCGCGGATCACGACCACCTTGATCTGCCCGGGATACTGCAGCTCGGACTCGATACGACGCGCGATCTCTTCCGACAGCGTCGTCATGCGCGCGTCGTCCACCTGTTCGGGCGTTACGACCACGCGAACTTCGCGTCCTGCCTGAATGGCAAAAACGCGTTCCACACCGCGATAGCTCGACGCAATCTTTTCGAGCCCTTCCAATCGCTTGACATACGTCTCGAACGCTTCGCGACGCGCACCCGGCCGTGATCCGGAGATGCTGTCCGCCGCTTGGACCAACACCGAAACTTCGCTTTCGTGCGGCACATCGTCGTGATGGGCTGCAATACAGTTCACGACCAACGGATTTTCGCCGTATTTGGTCGCCACTTCGACACCCAGCTGGACGTGCGTCCCTTCGTGCTCGTGCGTGAGCACTTTCCCAACGTCATGCAGCAAGGCACCACGCTTGGCCAACGCCACATCGAGCCCGAGCTCGGCAGCCATCATTCCGGCCAACCACGCCACTTCCTTGGAATGGTTGAGGATGTTCTGCCCGTAGCTCGTCCGCCAACGCATGCGGCCAATGAGCTTGATCAATTCGGGATGTAGGCCAGCCACGCCAACTTCGTACGCCGCCTGCTCGCCCGTCTCAACGATCGCGATCTCCACTTCCTTGCGCGCCTTCGCCACAACTTCTTCAATGCGCCCCGGATGGATTCGGCCGTCACTCACCAACTTCTCGAGTGCCAGACGCGCCGTCTCACGTCGCACCGGGTCGAAGCACGACACCACCACGGTGTCCGGCGTGTCGTCGATGATCACATCCACACCCGTCGCCAGCTCGAACGCGCGGATGTTGCGCCCCTCGCGGCCGATGATCCGTCCCTTCATTTCATCGTTGGGCAACGACACCGCAGAGACCGTTGTCTCCGCCGTCGTTTCGGCGGCAACTCGCTGCACGGCAAGCGCGACGATCTTCTTCGCTTCGCGTTCGGCGTTACGCTTAGCCGACTCGCGTATCTCGCGCAAACGACTGGCAGCATCGGCAAGCGCGCTGTCCTCCATTCGGCGCATGAGTTCGGCCTTGGCCGTATCCGCGCTCAGGCCCGCAAGCTGCTCCAAGCGACGACGCTCGTCTTCGACGAGCTTTTCCAATTCCTGCTCACGAGACACCGAGCGCGTCTCTCGTTTCGCGACATCGTTTCCGCGTCGCTGCATATCCTGTTCGCGGGTTTCCAGCGACTCCCGAGCGCGATCGAGCTGCCCTTCGCGATCGAGGACGCGCTTTTCCTCGCGCTCGACATCGCCTCGTCGAGCACGCACTTCTTGTTCGATCGATTCGCGCAGCTGCAGAATTTCTTCCTTACCGGCAACGACTGCGCCCTTGCGAAGCGTTTCCGCCTCACGACGCGCCTCGTCCACAATGCGCGTGGCCGTCTCATCCGCCGTCGCCTTAGCACGACGCTGCTCAGCGACTTCGACCTTTCGTCCCGACTGTCGTCCGATGACGAACGACACGACAGCCGAAATGAGTCCCAAGGCGCCGATCAGCGCGGGGAGTAAATCAACCATCGGGATCTATGCTCCACCGCGCCGAAGCGCGAATTTCGATGTGCGACCCAACTCATAGCGCGCTCAAGGCCCGCGATTCACCCCAAACGCTGTGGGAATCGGCGGGATCGGGCCCGACTGCGACTGTACTTCGGAACGTATGGAAATGCTTGCCACGCCGCAACCTGCGTGACTCGGCGCGCCGAGAACTATCCGCCGCCCGGTTCGTCGCCGCGCTTGGCCGGCGGTAGAAGCGGACGAATATCGGTGGCGAGTTGGCGCAGATCGTTCGTGATCGATGTACTCGCCGCTCGCTCACGGAAGAGTTCGTCGGTCACTTGGAGAGCGGCGAGAATGGCCGCCTTATGCGTTTCGATCGCACCACCTGCCAGGATGGCGCGAATGGTCCGATCGACGTGTTCAGCGACCTGGCGGGTGTGTTGCTCGGAGGCCTCGGTCCGCAACGTGTACTCCTCACCGACGATGCGAACTTTGACCACGCTCTTCTGGTCGAGCATCGCATCCATCAAACCCTCGCCAACGGCGCTTCGCTTCCCGTCGTTCATTTGTCCGCTCCCGCGCCGATCTGTTGCCGAAGAAATCTCATCCGTTCAAGGAGCTGCGCGGTGCGCTCACGTGCCGCCTCGAGCAGCTTCTGCAGTTCTGCGTTCTCACCACGTAAGACAACCTCAGCCTCGGACAGCTGCCGTCCGCCCTCGTCAAACGTGGGAGCGGCGGGTGCGACCACGGCTGCGAGTTGTGCGGTGAGCGCCTGTTTGGCGGCCAGCGAATCCTGCTCCGCTTTGATCTTCGCACGCAGCGCATCTCCCAGCCCTTGCTCCGACGCGGTGAGCTGCGCGTGCACCTCGCGCTCCGCTCCCTGCGCAGCAATCAGCAGTCCCTCGAGCTCACGTGTTCTGGCTTCGGCGGCCATGGCACGTCGGCGATACCCAGCGAGTTGGTCGCTCAGATTGCGAACCAACGTGTCGAGTTCGCGGAACGCAGCGACTTCAGGACGCACGAGGACGGATACCGAGTTCGCGGTCGAGCACTTCAAGCACGCGGGCGCGACGCCCTTCGATTTCCTTGTCTCGCAAAGTGCGTTCAGCGTGTCGGAAAGTCAGCCGCCACGCCAAGCTGCGCTGACCGGCCGGCACGCCTCCCCCCCGGAACTCGTCGAACAGCACCACGCGCTCAAGTAATTCACCGCCCGCTTGACGAAGCACCTGCTCGACGCGTTCGACCGTCGTGCCATCCGGAACGAGCAGCGCGAGATCCAACTCCGCCGCGGGTGTCACCGGCAACGGCCGAAAGCGCGTTTGCGATGGGGGGGACGCATGCTCCACAGGTTGATCATGTGCATGCGATCCCGCTGGCGCGACGTCGGCCGACGGCATCACCCCAAGCGTGACTTCCACACCGAACGCCTCTGCTGCCCAGACCGGGCGGTCGAGCGACACGCGATAGACAGCGCCCACTTGGCGGCCATCGTGCTCCTGCAGCGTCCACAACACGTCGCCAACACCCGCGATGAGTGCGACACGCCCCGCGCCAAAGACGACTGACGCGATGCGCTCGGCCAACGCCTTGGCATCCCACACGTCAATCGCCGGTGGTTGAGGCTCGGTGAAGTGGACAGGACGGCGCGCGCCCATGATCAGCGCCGCCACACGAACCTCTTCACGCGGCAACCGATCGGTTGTCGGCGCAAAGGCGTTGCCCACCTCAAACAGTCGAACGTTGCCTTGCATGCGTGACAGGTTGTACTCGGCACGTCGCGCCAGCGTATCGAGCAACGACGTACGCAAGAACGGTTCGTCGTCAGCGAGCGGATTGCGCACGCGCAGTGATTGCGCGTCACCGGTCGCTGTGAACGGCATGGGTCGCACTTCAGACAACCCAAGCGCGACCAACGCATCGCGCACGCGCCGCCCCGCCAGATGCAACGGATGGTCAGGCGCGCTGCCCGGTCGGAATGGGCGCAGTTCATCGGGCAGCGTGTCAAAACCGATCAGCCGAGCGACTTCTTCGATGAAGTCCACTTCAAGCAGGAGATCGTGTCGCCACGAAGGCGCCTGCACGAGCAGCGCGTCTCCAGCGTCCGTCACGATACATCCGAGCGACTCGAGGCACTGTCTGATCTGCGTCGACGGCACCGTCATCCCCAGAAGGCGCGCCACGCGAGATGGCCGGACGACCACTGCCGGCGCTAAAACCGCTGGCGTTCCAACCGACAACACGCCACCCACCGTGCCACCCGCCACGGACGTGATCAGCGCCGCACCGAACATCGCCATTTCCTTCAAGGCGCCAGCATCAATGCCGCGCTCGTATCGATAGCTCGCATCGGTGCTCACGCCAACGGCACGCCGCACGCGCCGCACGAAGCGCGCATCGAACACGGCAACCTCGAGCAGGATGTTCGTCGTCGTCGACGTCACCTCGCTGTCACGTCCGCCCATAACGCCGGCCAATGCGACGGGGACACTTCCGTCGCAGATGACGGTAGTGCTCGTCGCGAGGGTGCGCGTCGTTCCGTCGAGCGTCACGAGGGACTCTCCCTCGCGGGTTGGACGGACGACGATGCGATGCTCCGCGAGTTTGTCGAGGTCGAACGCGTGGACCGGCTGACCGAGTCCATGCAGAACATAATTGGTCGCATCGACGACATTGCTGATGCTTCGCTGCCCGATACTTTCGAGCCGCTTGGCCAACCACGCCGGGCTTGCGCCAACGGTGACACCACGAATGATGACGGCGACGTAGTGCGGGCACGACGCCAAGTCGTCGATGCGTACGGACACGCCATCGTGTGAGACTTCGTGCTCGCCGTGCTGCACCACCATCGACAACTCCACGTCACCCAGATCCTGCGTGGGGAACGGTGTCATTGGCGCGCCAAGAATCGCGTGTACTTCGCGCGCGACGCCACGGTGCGAGAGCAAATCCGGCCTGTTCGGGAGCACGTCGAGATCGAGCTGCGCGTCCGACGCCGACAAGACCTCGAGCAGCGCCGTGCCGGGCGCGACATCCGTATCTAACGTCAGAATGCCGTCATGTTCTTCGCCAAGCCCAAGCTCGCGCGCGGAGCAGAGCATGCCGTTGGACGTTTCACCTCGAATTTTTCGCTTCTCGATCTTGAGCCCGGCGGGCATCACCGTGCCTGTGCGCGCGAACGGATATTTCGCTCCAGCGACCACGTTCGGCGCGCCGCATACGACATCGAGCAGCGTTCCACTGCCGTCGTCGACCTTCGTCACCCACAGGTGATCGGAGTTCGGATGACGCCCCGCTTCGACGACCTGCGCGACGACGAACGCCGATAGATCCGCACCGACCGCGCGAATCCCATCGAGCGTGACGCAATGACGACTCAGGAGATCACCGATCTCGGTCGCGCTCTTGGTGTGCGGAACGAACTGTTTAAGCCACTCGTGCGAGACGATCATCGAGCAAACTGCTCCAGAAAGCGAACGTCAGAATCGTAAAGAACGCGAATGTCGTGGATGTCGTAGCGCGACATCGCAATGCGCGCCGGGCCCATGCCGAACGCCCAGCCAGTGTACTTCTCGCTATCGAGTCCAGCCGCTTCGAGCACGTTCGGATGCACCATGCCGCAGCCCAGGATTTCGACCCAACGCAGCCCCTTGCCATCATTGAGATCGACTTCGACGTCCATCTGCGCGCCCGGCTCAACGAACGGAAAGTACGACGGCCCGAATCGAACGCGTCGCGTTGATCCGTAAAAGCGTCGCGCAAACTCGGCCAACGTGGCTTTGAGATCAACGAACGAAATGCCTTCATCGACCGCGAGCCCTTCGAGCTGCATGAATGCCGGCGCGTGCGTCGCGTCGAAGAAGTCACGGCGATACACCTGACCGGGCGCGAGGACACGCACTGGCGGCGCATACCGCTGCAACGTGCGCACTTGCACCGGTGACGTGTGCGTGCGTAGCACCGTGTCCTGACCGAGGTACAACGTGTCGTGCAGTTCCATCGCCGGATGGTCGGGCGGGAAATTCAGCGCACCAAAGTTGTACTGCTCGGTCTCTGCTTCCGGCCCGAGGGCGATGGTGAAGCCAAGCTCGCGGAAGATGTCGCAGATCTCGTCGATCACGATCGTGACCGGATGCAACGATCCTGTCCATGTCAGGCGGGACGGCATCGTTGCGTCAAACGTCGACGCCTGCCCTGCGGCAGAATGGGAGGCGGCATACGCGTCCAGCGCCGACTGAATGGCCGTCTTGAGCTCGTTGAAGGCTTGCCCAGCGGCGCGCTTATCGAGCGGCGTCGCCATACGAGGAATTGCCCCCTGCAGCTCGGCGAGTCTTGCGTCTTTCAACGCATTGAGCTGCCCTTTGACAGCATCGAGTCGCGTGTCAGCTTCGACGCTGGCGAGAAACGCCAGCACGTCGTGCCGAAGTCCGTCAACCTGCGCGGTGTAGTCGGTGAGTTGCACGAAATGGGAAGACGAGGGCGATGCCGGATGCGAGCGAGGCCGGCATCCTCGTGGATACCGGCCTCACAACTTAACCCGAGCGCTCAAGAACTACGCGGCGGACTTGGCGGACTCGATGGCCTTGCGGGCCAGTTCCGCGATCGCGGCGAAGGCTTCCGGCTCGCGCACGGCGAGGTCGGCCAACACCTTGCGATCGACTTCGACGCCGGCGGCCTGCAGGCCGTTGATGAACACGCTGTAAGACATATCATGCAAGCGCGCGGCCGCGTTGATACGAATGATCCACAGGCGACGGAAATCGCGCTTCTTGTTCTTGCGATCGCGATAGGCATAGCGCCAGCCGCGCTCGACGGTTTCCTTCGCCGCCTTCCAAAGCTTGCTCCGGCCGCCAAAGGCGCCCTTCGCATGCTTCATAATCTGCTTTTTACGCTTCAGGCGAACGACGTTTGATTTGACGCGAGGCATGGATCGATCTCCTTAGGCGACGAGCAGGCGCTTGATGCGCTTGATTTCGCCGTTCGTGGTCACGATGGTCGGCCGGCGCAGATTGCGCTTCTTCTTCGCGTCCATCTTGGTCAAAATGTGGCTCTTGTACGCCTTCAGACGCCGCACCTTCCCCGTACCAGTAATGGAGAAGCGTTTCTTGGCGCCGCTGTGGGTCTTCATCTTGGGCATGACACGCTCACGGCTACGGTAATCCGCTTCCGATGGGGAAGCAGCACTGCTTGCGATCGAACGCCGACTACTTCGGCGCGAGAATCATCGTCATCGATTTTCCTTCCATCGTCGGTGAGCTCTCGATCTTGGCCAAGTCGGCCAGATCTGCTGCCACGCGATCAACGACCTGCTTACCCAGCTCGGGGTGCGCGATCTGTCGGCCGCGGAACATGAGCGTCACCTTTACCTTGTTGCCCTCCTCGAGGAAACGGCGCGCGTGGCGCGTCTTCGTCTCGAAGTCGTGATCGTCAATCCCAGGGCGGTACTTCACTTCCTTGAGATGAATCACATGCTGCTTCTTTTTCGCGACCCGCGCCTGCTTCGCCGCTTCGAACTTGAACTTTCCGTAGTCCATGATCCGAACGACGGGCGGCCGCGCGGTTGCTGCGACCTCGACAAGGTCCAGCCCCTGTTCTACGGCTTGGGCCAGTGCCACGTCGACTTCCATGATGCCGAGCTGACTGCCATCGGCCGCGATCACGCGGACCGGGCTGATCCGGATTTGCCGGTTGACCCGTGGCGGACGCTTCGTGGAATCCTGAATAGGCCGTGCTCCTGAAAGAAACAAAAAAACGCGGACCCCTGAAGTAGGAATCCGCGCCGCAACAACGTCCAGCGCGATACTCGGCAAAGAGTCGCGGGGCGTTATTTCGATGGACTCCAACAGCACACCTCAGTGAGCGGGTCGCTCAGCGTGAGGGCCGGAGGGTGGGTATGGCGTCGCTGCCGTACCGCTTCTCGATTGTGAACACATAAAGGTGGCGGGGTCAGCGGCCGGGGTCAAGGGGGCGCCGGAGCGACAGCACCAGCACCCTCTGACGACCGGTGACCGGATCCGCATCAACCCCTGCAATGTAGTCCCTCCCAATTTCGAACACACGCAGTGCCCCCGGGAGCTGGATGGTTGCGACAAGGTTGCCGCTCTCCGAAAACACGGACCAGCCCACCTTCTTGGCGGCAGCCGCCGGAAACGCCCGAACCCAGACATTGTCTTCGTTATCAAGCAGGACTGCGGAGTAGGCGGGGAGCGTGGCCGGGAACTTCATCTGCTTCATCATGTTGTACCACTGCTCGCGGCGGTCGGCATTCGTTCCGATCGTGTCGCGCACTTTGAACGCCTCGATATCGGCCGACGTCACGGATGGCGAAGTCGTCGTGATTCGGAGCGGCGGCAGTACCTTGCCGTCAATCGAATAGACGCTGATCAGGCCACTGTCCGCGGTACCGACGTACGCTCTTGTTTTGCCAAGTGCCATCGAGGTCTCCTTGCCGAGAGGCCGAGGTCCGACGATGACGATGCCGGATTCGTCGACCGAGATCCACCTTTCCGAGGACATCTGCTTGCCCAGCGCGGCAGCGAATTGACCCGAGGCATCCGAGATCCAGAATGGAATCAGCCCTCGCGAAGGTCCGGAGGTTTCCGGGCCTTCACTTTCAATGTCCCACCCAGCCGTCAGGAAATTTCCACCCGTGCTGCAGACGGTCACGTTGGTTGACCTGACGGAATCAGGGAGCGCGATGGACACGCGGCGCCCGAAGCTGCCATCGGCCGCAACCAGTGTAAACGTGGCATTGGAAAAATCGTGCGCATACAGGCTGTCCCCGCAGTGGAGCA